>CAZVPE010000058.1:0-27656 GCA_964628155.1 uncultured Polyangiaceae bacterium
GTGTCGCTTGAAGCTCGTTGAAGTCCAGATTCTCGAGCTCGAGCGCGCTCGAGAGCACGACGTGATCGTCGTCGAGCCCGTAGCTCGCGTGCACGAGCTGCTTGGCGTTGAGCTCGAGGAGTCTCCGAAAGATGGCGGTGTGGTCTGCGCCGGGTTTGACGTCGCCGATGTGGACGCGGAGAACGACGAGGGGCGTATCCACCCGCACCGCCACCGGAGGCATCCCGCCGCTCGATTCGACCAGGAACGTGCCAGGCTGGTCATCGACGGTCCCAAACCGCCGTCTCAGGCGAAGCAAGTAGGCTTCGACGTCCGTCACGGTGCGCATGCGCGGATAGCCTAGCCCGGATTTTGCCGAAGGTGTTGCGCGCGGCGCATCCGGCCTTAATCATTATGGGGCGCATTGATGTCATCACCGACGCCGCGCCGTCCGACGCGCACACTCGCTTTTTTGCCCCTCGCCGTGGCTGCCTTCAGCGCCGTGCTCGCCGCGCAGATGATCGGACGAGACCCTCGAGCGGCGCTGCCCTTGCTCGGGTTCGCCGTTCTTCTTCTCGCCCCCGCGCTGGTCGGCCGAATGCGCATGCGCAAGCTGCTGATGTCGGGGGACGCCGAACGCGTCATCGCGGCTTGGGAAGGCTGGTTCGTGCGCGCCGCTCACGCGGAGACCGTCGGACCGCTGCTCCGCGCGACGGCGTACGCGGCATGCGGTTCGCCGGAGGCGGCGCGGCGATCGCTCTCGCGCGCGGTAAAGGGACCCGCTTGGGAGGCGGCGATCGAGCAGCGACTGTTCGTGGAGACCCTCCTCGACACGTTCGAAGGCGAGCGGGATGCCGCCCTGCAAAAGGCCGAGGCGCTGCAAGCCCTGCCGATGCCGGCCGCCGGCCTGCTCGCTCGGCGTCGCATCGCGCTCCTGCGTCGGGCGCTCGGCGCTCTGGCTCGCGCCTTCGCGCACGCCAGCCGGGAAGGGGACACGGCTCTCCTGGCAAGGGCCGGCGCGGCTTCGCCGCTCGTTCATTGGGCCATGCGGTACGCGGCAGCAATCGTCGCGGTCGACGGCGGTCGTGCCCGCGACGTGCCGTCGCTTCTAACCGGAGCGCCGCAATGGCCGCAAGGAAGCGCGTTTCACGTTTACCACGAGGAACTCCTTGCGCAGGCGAGAGCGGGGGGCTGAAAGGGGCGACGACCGCTTCTAGTCGCCGTTTATCGTCGGATTGGGGCTAGAATAATCGACGATGGATGCGGCCTCCGCCGCGCAACGGGGAAGATTCCCTCAGCTGCCGAAGTACGAGCTCCTCGAAGAGCTCGGCCACGGCGGCATGGCGACGGTCTATCGCGCTCTCGACCGGCGGCTCGGCCGAGAGGTTGCGGTCAAAGTCATCCATCCGCACCTGCGCGACTCGCCCGAGGTCGTCTCCCGCTTCAACACCGAGGCGCGGGCCGTGGCTAAGCTGCGTCACCCCAATATTGTCGAGGTGTTCGACGTCAGCGATCCGGATGAGCCCGAGCAGTATCTCGTCGTCGAGCTGCTCGGCGGAACGACGCTGCGCAAGCTCCTGCAGAAGCACAAGGCAATGCCGCCCGAGGTGGCCGCGGCGCTGGCCCTCGAGCTGCTCGGGGCGCTCGCGCACGCGCACGCGAACGGCGTCGTACATCGCGACGTGAAGCCTGAGAACGTCCTCATCGAACATCGCGCCGGCGGCCCGTCCGGACGGGCGTCCACCGTCGTGAAGCTGACCGACTTCGGGATTGCGAAGCTGCTCGACGCGCAAGGCGTTACGTCCACCGGGCAGGTGCTCGGAAGTCCGGCACACATGGCGCCCGAGCAGATCGAAGGGGCGGAGGTCGACGCGCGAGCCGACGTGTTCGGACTCGGCGTGCTCGTCTACGAGTGCATGGTCGGGCATCTGCCCTTCGAAGGCACCAACCCGGCACAAGTGCTGAGGCGAGTTCTCGAGGGGCGCTATCCGGACGCGCACCGGGAACGTCCGATTGTCGGTGCCCAGTGGAGCTCCATCTTGGACCGCGCGCTCGCGCACTCCCCCGATGATCGGTTCTTGGACGCGAGCGCGATGCGCGCCGCCACGAGCGCGGAGCTAGACCGACTCGGCGTTTCGGCTCCCGCCCAAGAGCTCGAGGCGTGGCTCGACAGCCCGGTGACCTTCGAGCAAGCCCACGCGAAGCGGATGGTCGACACGCTATGCGCGCTGGGCAACGAAGCGCGAAAGCGCCGCGACGTTCTTCTTGCGGCTGCAGACTACAACCGTGCCCTTGCGCACGCGCCGGACGATCCGCACCTTCTGCGCATCGTCGCCACGATGAACCGCGCCGAGGCGCGGGCCCGATTCGCGCGGCGCGCCATGGTCGCTCTCGTGTTGATGGTCGGACTTGGCGCTGTCGCTTTCGGGGTGGGTCGGTGGGCGCGTTCACACGCTGCGCCGAGCGCTCCGCCCGCGCCGAGCGCCGCGACCCAGGTCGCTTCTGCAACGACTTCCCGACCGGCGGGCGGCCCGGCGCTCGCGGCGAGCGAGCTTCCGTTGCCGAGCGCGTCGGCTCAGCGCGCCGCGCGTGCGCCGGCTACTGGCGCAAGCGGGACCCCCCGGCTCGCCGAGCGCACCGAACGGACCATCACGCTGGACCTGACGCCTCCCATGGGGGTCAAGTTGTCCATCGACGGAGCTGCCGCGATCGATGAGAGCACGCTCGCGACGTTGCGACTCGACACGAAGCCGCACGTGCTCGTCTTCGACTGCGCGGTCTGCACGCCGGTGCAGGTCACGCTCGGCGCCGGGGACAAGGACGAGAGGCTTCCCGTGAACGTGCCGGTGAAGCCGGCCACGCTCCAAGTGAGCGGCGACGGGGACAAGACCTATCAAATCGTCGAAGACCCCCAGCTCGTCATCCGCGTTGGCCAAAACACCGTCGCGCTGAAAAGTCAGTACCGATCCATCACCGTGCGCCAGATCGAGACCGACGAGCGGCGCCCCGTGCGGCTCGTCGCGGGACAAGAGATCCAAGTGAAGTTCTAGCCTCAATCCGAATCGATCCGAGACGTTAGCGGCCAAGTACGGCTATAGCTACTGCTGGAGGCATGCGTAGAGGGCCGCGAGGGACCAGCCGGGCTGCGTCGGTCATGGATGGCTGGCGAGCCTCCCTTGCACCGCGGAAGGCGACCCTTCGTTCCATTTCGTCCGCCGCGCTCGTGGCGCTCTTCCTCGGGCCCGCAGGCATCGCTCGCGCGGACGCGGTCGGCGATCTCGAGAAGGGGTACAGCGCGTACGCCGCACGCAAGTATGCCGAGGCCGAGACTCGCCTGCGCGCTCTGCTCGACGCGTCAAGTGGCGAGCTCAACGATCCGGACAAGTTGGCCGACGCCCGGATGTATCTCGGCGCCGTGCTCGTCGCGGAGGGAAGGAAGGATGAGGCCAGCGGAATATTCGAGACGCTTTTGAAGGAAAAACCGGATTACGATCCCGACCGACTGCGGATACAGCTCGAAGCGATCGACGCCTTCATCGACGTGAAGACCAGGCTCCGCGCCGAGCTCGAGAAGATCCAGCAGGAAGAGGCGCAGAGGAAACAGGCGGCAAGGGCGAGGGAGGAGCTGGAACGGCAAAAGACTCCGCTACGCTTGGCGATGCTGGAGAAGCTCGCGACCGAGGAGCACGTCGTTGAGCACAACTCGCGCTGGCGGGCACTCGTCCCGTTCGGCGTCGGGCAATTCCAGAACGGTCAGGACGGTTGGGGGTGGATATTTTTTTCGAGCGAAGCGCTGCTCGCGGTGGGGAGTGTCGTAGGCGCTGCGGTGTCGCTCTACGAGAGCGGTCAAGAGAACGACGCGCTGACCCTCAACCAACGAGCGACGGCGACGGCGTATCGAAGTACCGCGAACAACGCCGCGATCGGCGGCGACCTTCTGGCAGGCGGTTTCTTTCTCACGGCGATTATCGGCGCCGTCCACGCGGAGCTCACGTTCGTGCCCGAGATCGTGCACGTACGAAAACGCGATTTGCCGAGGTTGTCCTTTTCACCGGGCGGCCTCGGTCTCACCGGGCGGTTCTAGATCAACAGCTACTCCAAGGCTCGACGGACGAAGAGGTCTTCCAGCGTCTCTCTCTTCGGCGCAACGCTGTCGAGCCGGGCGCCTTCCGCGAGCGCGCGCTGGACCACATCGCGCACGGCCGCGTCCCCCTCCACCTCCATCACGAGGACGTCGCCGATCGCGCGTGTGACCTTCGCGATCTTGGCGAGCGATCCCCGCAAATCCTCGCTTGCACCTCCGATGGTGATCTCGCTGTGCCGCTTGCCTTCAGCGAGCAGGTCGCGGAGCGCGCCCGAGACGACCACCTCGCCTTTGCGAAGGATGCACACCCGGTCGCAGAGCATCTCGACGTCGCTCAAGATGTGACTCGAAAAGAAGACGGTACGTCCCTTGTGCTTCTCCTCGACGATGAGGTCCCGCACTTCTTTGCGTCCCACCGGATCGAGACCGCTCATCGGCTCGTCGAGGACGAGTAGCTCCGGATCGTGCACGAGAGCCGCGGCAAGAGCGACTCGCTGCAGCATTCCCTTCGACAGCGCGCGGACGGCCCGATCGATCGCGTAGCTCATGCCCACGCGTTCGACGACCCGCGCGACGCGATCGCGGAGCGCTCTACCTCGAAGTCCAGAAAGTCGACCGCAAAGCGACACGAATTCGCGGGGCGACAAATACGGATAAATATACGGATTCTCGGGGAGGAAGCCGACGCGTCGCCTCACGTGCGGCGAGGGCGCGCGTACCCCGAGAATCTCCATGGTGCCCGCCGTGGGTGCCACGAGACCCATCATCATCTTGATCGTCGTCGTCTTGCCGGCGCCGTTCGGCCCGAGAAAGCCGAATATCTCCGACCGTCTGACATCGAAGGAAACTCCGGCGACCGCATCCACGCGTTTTCGCGAAAATGGTCGCCGAAACGTCTTTCCGAGCGACTGCACGCTCAGAACGATATCGTTCACGCCTTGTCCTTTTCGTCCAGAGTGTATTCGTGCAGTTTGTATTGAATTTTCCTCGGGCTCACTCCGAGAACGGTGGCTGCCTTGGAAGTCGACCCGCCGCACGCTTCGAGCGTCTTCAGAATTGCGTAGCGCTCGAGGTCGGCAATCGAGCAGCCTGGAATCGTCGGATAGCCGTCGCGCTCCGCCGAAGGAACCAAGCTAGGGGGGAGATCTTGCTTTTCGATCCTCGCGACTTTGGCCACGACCACCGCGCGTTCTACGACGCTGGCGAGTTCGCGCACGTTTCCCGGCCAGCGATACTCCACCAGGGTTCGCAGCGCGTCGTCCGCGAACGTCCCGATCGTCTTGCCGTTCTCGGCGGCATATCGGCGCAGAAAGAAGCTCGCGAGAGCGGGGATATCGCCGCGCCGTTCGCGCAGCGGTGGCAGCTCCACGGCGACGACATTGAGCAGGTAGAAAAGGTCATCTCGGAAGGTCCCGCCCGAGATCTCCGCGACTAGGTCGCGATTCGTCGCAGCGATGACCCGGACGTCCGCTCGCACCGCCTCGTGACCGCCGACGCGCTCGAACGTTCGCTCCTGGAGAAAGCGGAGTAGCTTGACCTGGATTGACGGCGACAGTTCCTCGATTTCGTCGAGGAAGAGCGTTCCGCCGTCGGCCTGCAGAAGCCGCCCGTCGCGCGGGGCCACTGCCCCCGGAAACGCGCCTCGCTCATGGCCAAAGAGCTCGCTCTCGAGCTGCAATTCGCCGAGGGCCGCGCAATGCAGGCGAACGAAGGCCGATTTTGCTCGCGGGCTCGCCAAGTGGATTGCTTCCGCGACCAGCTCCTTGCCGGTGCCGCTTTCGCCCGTGACGAGAACGCTCGCCCGGCTAGGGCCGATCTGTGCCACGAGATCGAGAACCGCCTGCATCTTCGGGTCGCTCGAGACGATGTGGCTGAATGCGTTGCGCTCGCGCAGCCGATCGCGCAGCCGCTGCGTCTCGTGAATCAGGTGTGCCTTCTCCATCGCGCGCTCGACGATTGCACCGAGCGCGTCCGGGTCGAGCGGTTTGAGCAGGTAATTCTCTGCGCCCTTCTTCATCGCATCGACGGCGCTCGAAATCGTCCCGAAAGCCGTCATCACGACGAACACCGCCCCGGGCGCAGCGCTACGCGCCTTTTCCATGAACGCGATCCCGTCCAGTCCGGGCATTTTGAGGTCTGTCAAGATGACGTCGGGCGCGAACTCGTCGAGTTTTCCGAGCGCCTTGAAACCGTCTGCGGCCGTTTCGGTCGCGTAACCCTCTTCGCGCAGGATCTCGTTTAGAGCCGAGCGCGCGTTCGATTCGTCATCGACGATGAGGATGCGACCACGGTGAGGCATCGAAGGCACCTAATGAACGCTGCAGCTTACAGCGTTGTAGAGAATCGTCGCGACTTGATGATAAAAGGCTCAGGTCCAAAAGCCCGCCGCCGCCAACGCACCTGGAGAAAGTCCTCATGAGTTGCTTCTCCCTTCGATCTGCTTACCTTGCCTTTTTGGCCGCCGCTGTCGCTCTGTCCCTCGCCGGCAGTGCTCGTGCGCAACCGGCGCTGCCCCCGCCCCCTGCCGCTCCCGCGGCCGCCCCCCCCGCTGCCGCGCCTTCCGCGGCTCCCGGCGCGGCGGTTCCCGCGGACACCACGGCCGCGCCGGCCGACGGCGCGCCGCCCGCGGAGGCTGCGCCGGCAGCAGCGGAGGGCACTCCCGCCGGCGCCGCGCAATCGGCGGATGACGCGGAAGACGCGGCGCAGAAGGCCGAGTGGGCCGATCGCGATGGGCTCGTCAACGAGTCGAACACGATCACGGGCGGCGTCGGCCTTCTCAAGACGCAGCATGCGCAGAGCGGCGCGCCAGGGCAGTTCCGCGTCAACTTCGTTGGAGAGTGGTTCTCGGCGGGCTTTCTCTGCACCACGTCGTTCCCTTGCCCGGCCAAGACCGGCACGCCGGGTTCGATCACGAGCGACACGCTCAACCACACGGGCGGAACGCTGTCGCTCGGAGCTTCGCTCTTCAACATCGGCGCCGGCACGTTCGAGGGTTACCTCTCGACGAGCGCATACGCGAACAGCGACAACGCGAACACCCCGCCGCTCTTACAGGTCCTGGGCGACAGCAACCTTGGCGTCAAGTACGTCGCGCCCGTGGGCGACGTCGTGCACCTCGGCCTTTTCACCGAGCTCTGGCTCATCAACAATACCGGGAAGGTGGGTCTCGACGGCAGCGGCACGAGCGCGAAGTTCGGAGGTTTGGGAACCGTCGATTTGCGCGGCCTCGAGTCTCACGTCCCGCTTCGCGTCAGCCTGAATGCCGTCTACTCGCTCGACAATACCGGAGACGTGGTCGCCGACACCGAGCAAGCGCGCGGGCGCGCGGCCAACTCCCCCGTCCCGCAACCAGTCACCCGGATCGAGCGCTACGGGCTCGGAGTCAACCGCGTCGACCACTTCGATTTCTTCGCGGGCGCGGAGTTCTTCGCGGCCGAAGAGCGCGTCCGTCCGTTCGTCGAAACGAAGATTCTGATCCCGATCAACCGACAAGGGTACCAGTGCAAAATAAGGAACCCCAGCAAAGATAATTGCATGGCCAACGATCAGTTCGCGCCCTCGACGCTGACGATCGGAAGCCGCTTCTTCCCGTGGAAGCGTGGGTTTTCGCTCCTCGCGGCAATCGATATCGGCCTTTCGGGCACGAGCGACTTCGTCGAAGAGCTTCAGCCGATTCCGCCGTGGACGATCTTTCTCGGCGCAGGCTGGTCGGTCGACACCTGGGAGCGCCCGCCGGTCGTCAAGACCAAGCTCGTCGAGAAGGTCGTCGAGAAAGGGTCGCTCTTGGGCCGGGTCGTCGGCTTCGTCCACGAGAAGGACAAGAACACTCCCGTCGCCGGCGCCATCGCCTCCTACCACGATCAGGCGCTACCGCCGCTCGCGACCGCGGCCGATGGCAAGTTCGGCGACGCGGTGCCGCCCGGCCAGTACACCTACGACATCAAAGCGGAGGGCTACAAGCCCGGCGCCTGCGAGGCGAACGTTCCCAAGGAAGGGGGCGACGTGACAATCGACTGCCCGCTCGAGGCGCTCCCGCGCGTGGGCAGCGTTTCGGGTCACGTGCGCGACGCCGACACGAGCCAGCCGCTCGGCGGCGTCCCGGTCTCGCTGACCGACGTACAGAAAAAGGAACTCCGTCTCACGACGGATTCCTCGGGCGGCTTCAAGTTCGACAACGTCGCCCCGGGAGCGGCGGAGCTGAGCGTCGTGGCCGACGGCTACCTCGTGCTCGTCGCGCCCACGGAGGTGAAGCCGCGGCAGGACGCCTCGGTCGACTTGATTCTGCGCCCGAAGCCGAAGCAGGGGAGCGTGCAGGTGACCGCCAACGAGATCACCATCAAGCAGCAGGTCCAATTCGCCCTCGACAGCGCGGTGATCTTGCCGGAGTCCTTCGGTCTTCTGACCGAGATCGCCGACACGGTCATCCGGCATTCCGAGATCCGGCGCGTCGAAGTACAAGGACACACGGACAACAGCGGGACGGCGGATCACAACATGATCCTGAGTGAACAGCGCGCCGAGGCGGTCCGGGCGTGGCTCGTGCAGCACGGCGTCCAGGCGGAGCGGCTTGCGGCGAAGGGCTACGGTCAGGAAAAGCCACTCGTTCCGAACATCACCCAGCAGATGCGCCAGAAGAATCGGCGCGTGCAATTCATCATCCTCGACAAGGAGGGCGGCGCACCGGCGCCCGGAGCTCCGCCGAAGCGAAACCCGCTGCCGGGGTTCTAAGCCGAAGCGTGGAAGCGTGGAAGATAGAGGTCGGGACGGGGAGCTTTTTCTTTCGGTTCCCCTTCCCTCGGATATGGCGCGGGGCGCCAAAACGCGACTCCCGCGTGGGAGTCGAAAGCAGACCTTGATCACCGCTCTGCCCGGCGGTAGGGTGTCACGCCCAGTTTGGCGGTTTTCAAACACGCGGGACCCCAATCCGGGGCCCGCGTTTTTTTTCGTCACGAGACCAACGATGTCCAGTACCACGAGCCCCCTCCATGGAACCGATCGCGCCGCGCTCGAGCGCGTCGTCGAGCCGATCGCCCGCGCGCACGGCGCAGAGGTGGTGGACATGGAGCTCAAGCCCGATCGCGGGGCCTGGGTCCTTCGCATCTACGTCGAGAAAGCGGGCGCAGCGGAGAACAACCTTTCCACCCGCGACGCAGCGGTCGATCTCGAGCTGTGCGCGAACGTCTCCCGCGATCTCAGCCCGGCGCTCGACGTCGCCGATCTCATCGCGCATACGTATCGCCTCGAGGTGAGCTCGCCCGGCGTCGAGCGCACGCTTCGAAACGAGAAAGACTTCGCCCGATTCGCGGGCCAAAAGGCGAAGCTCAAGCTGCGCGAGGCGGTCGACGGGCAGCGTGTCCTGGTCGGGGCGCTCGATGGAGTCTCCGAGGGCAAGGTCCGCGTCGCACTCGGCAACCAGACGCGCGAAGTGCCGCTCTCGTCGGTCGAGAGCGCGCGTCTCGTCTTCGAGTTCGGCTCCAGCGGCAAAGACAAGAGGAAGCACTGAGGGCACCCATGGCAATCCAGCAGCAACATCCCAGCTCAGACGTCACCCTTCTCCAAGCGATCGAAATGGTCGCAAAGGACAAAGGGATCGACAAGACCAGACTCGTCAAGACCGTCGAAGAGGCAATCCTCAAAGCGGCCCAGAGCGTGTTCGGAGCGAATCGCGAGCTCGAAGCGCGCTTCAACGAGGAAACGGGGCAGGTCGACCTGTTCCAATATTTGACGGTCGTCGACGACGTCGCGGACGAAGAGCGAGAGATCGCTCTCGAGGACGCTCACAGGCTCGGCCTCGAGGCGGAGCTCGGCGAAGATCTCGGCTTTCAGATCTTCTGGCACCCGTCCGACGCAAAGAGGGCGTCGGAGCAGGACAAGAACTACGGCGACATCCTGCGGGTCAAGCAGGCGCGCCAGGCGTTCGGCCGCATCGCCGCGCAAACGGCGAAGCAAGTGCTCATTCAGCGGGTGCGCGACGAGGAGCGGGATCTCATCTTCAACGAGTTCAAGGACCGAAAGGGAGAGCTCATCAAGGGTGTCGTTCGCCGCTTCGAGAAGGGCAACAACCTCATCGTCGACCTCGGGCGCACCGAGGGCATTCTCCCTTTCCGCGAGCAGACGCCGCGTGAAACGTATCGGCCCGGCGACCGCATCGTCGCCTACGTCAAGGACATCGATCGCGAGGCGCGCGGCCCGCAGGTGATTCTCAGCCGGAACGACCCCCGGCTCGTCGAAAAGCTCTTCGAGGCCGAGGTCCCCGAGATCTACGAAGGCATCGTCAAGATCGTCGCCTGCGCGCGAGAGTCCGGGGCTCGATCGAAGATCGCCGTCACCAGTCGGGACGCGGATGTCGACCCGGTGGGCGCGTGCGTCGGAATGAAAGGAGCACGCGTGCAGGCGGTCGTGCAGGAGCTGCGCGGCGAGAAGATCGACATCGTTCCGTACGATCGCGATCCGGCCCGCTTCGTGTGCGCTGCCATCCAGCCCGCCGAAGTGAGCAAAGTCATCGTGGACGAA
Organism: uncultured Polyangiaceae bacterium; assembly: GCA_964628155.1. Taxonomy (GTDB): domain Bacteria; phylum Myxococcota_A; class Polyangia; order Polyangiales; family Polyangiaceae; genus Palsa-1150. The sequence goes on from CAZVPE010000058.1 coordinate 10,577, forward strand.
GCGGACGGACGAATGGAGCTCGTCGTGCCCGACGAGAAACTGAGCCTCGCCATAGGCCGCAAGGGACAAAACGTCCGTTTGGCGGCGCAGCTCTCGGGCTGGAAGCTCGACATCATCAGCGAGGCCAAGTTCAAGCAAATGGAGGAAGAAGCCGTCGCGCAGCTCCTCCAGGTCGACGGCGTATCCGAGGCGATCGCTCGGAGCATGTATCGTTTCGGCTTCCGCACCCTGGAGGAGCTGGCCGAGGCCAGCGAACAGGAGCTTGCCTCGATTCCCGGACTCGGCGGTGCCGACGTGGCCGGGCGGGTTCGTTCGAGCGCGGAGAGCACGATGGAGCGCCTCCGCCAAGAGCGTATCCGTGCGGCTTCGTCCCGGGTCGAGCCGCTGACCGAGCGAGAGCGGCTCCTTTTCATCCGCGGGGTAGGCGAGCGAACCGTGCAGCTTCTCGAGGACGCGGGCTACAAGACCGTCGAAGACATCCTGCGGGAAGACGAGGACAAGCTCGCAATCAAGACCGGGCTCGGCATCAAGAAGGCACGAGCGATCAAGCAAGGAGCCGAGCATTTCTTGACCGGCGAGGCGAAGGCCATCGAGGCCGCCCGGCGCGAAGCGGTGGCCAAGGCACGCGAGGCGGTCCCGCCACCCCAGGCGTGACGCCCGCTCCCGTGAAGCAACTCAGGCAATAGAAGGAACCATCGGCGAGTGCATTCCGCGACCATGAACCAGCAACCCCACGACAATCCGCGCACCACGCGCACCTGCGTGGGCTGCGGCCTCCGCGACGAAAAGGCGGCCATGCTGCGGCTGGCCGTCGCCGGTGGCGAGATCGTCTTCAACGCCACGATCCAGGGAGGTCGCGGCGCACACGTGCACGCGCGAGCCGAATGCATCGGACGAACGCCGCGTGGGCTGGCGCGTGCGTTCAAGTCGAACGTGAGAGTCGACGGAGCCGACCTCGGCCGCACCCTCGCCGTCGCGTGCGAAAGGCGGATGGTCGGGCTCCTCCTCGCCGCCTTGCGCAGCCGCTCGCTCGCCATCGGATCGGATGCCGCCCGAATGGCGCTCACCGGTGGCGCCCCGCTGGCCATCGTCGCGACCGACGCGGGGTCGATTCGAAAGAGCATCGAGGTGGAGCGGGCAATCGCGGACGGTCGTGCGATCGCCTGGAAGACGAAAAATGAGCTCGGGGTCTTGCTCGGCGGCGAAGCGGTCGCACTATGTGCGGTTCGCCACGCCGGCATTGCATCCGAGCTCAAATTCATGCGCGCCGCGGTCGATGCGGGAACGGCGGCGGCGAGGGAAGGTGCGGAATGCAGCAGACGTCCGGAGGCCCGATGAGCGGCAAGGTTCGTGTCTACGAGGTGGCCAAGCAGTTGAACCTCGACCCGAAACAGGTCGTTGGGCTCTTTCAAGCCATCGGTGTTGCAGAGGTGCGCAACCACATGAGCTCTGTCGAGCCCGAGGCCGTTGAGCGAGTCAAGCGCCACCTCGAGAAGCAACGCACCCACGACGTCGTCGAGGAGCGCATCCGGCCTGGCGTGCTGAAGCGGCGCGCCGTAGCAAAGCCGGCTTCGTCGTTGCCCGTCCCCCCTGAAGTCCCTTCCTCGCCTTCGCTGTCTTCTCCGATGCCATCCATTCGGATTGTCGACGAGGTCGCTGTGGCCCCGTCCGACGCGAACGGTCATCCGGCCGTCGAATCGCCTGCCGCACGCGATGGGGCTCTCCCGCCCGCGTCCGAGCGGATTCAAGAGCCCGTGAGCACGCCGGCGATGCCGCCGATACGGGCTCGCAGCGTCGCCGATAGCGCGCCAGTCGCGGTCCCCGAGGAGCGGCCGAGCGCACGGGTACTGGAACCCGCGCCGGCCCCCCAAGACCGCGTGAGCGCGCGCACGCTGGTGCCCGCCGAGCCCGCACCGGTTCCTCCGGCACCCGAGCCGCCTGCTCCTCCCCCGGCGCCGATCGTCGAGCGGCCCACCGACGACGCCGCAGCCGCTGCCGCGCCGGCGCCCGCACTGGAGCCGAGCGAGCCGCCGGCATCCGCGCCCGTTGCGCCGCCGCCGGCCGCACCGCCGCCTCCGCCCCCGCCCGTTGTCACGATGGCCCCGCCCGAGCCGCCGGCCCAGCGAGCGAGCCAGGCTGCCCAGGCGCCGAAGACAGGGGTCGAGTATTGGACCGGGCGTCCCGGCGTGCCGATGCCCGCCCCGGGTACGACGTCGAGCTCGTCGTCGCGCGGCGCGTCTTCGACGCAGCCGAACATGCCCCGCCGTGTGCAATACGACCCGCGCGCAGGCGCCGTGGGAGCACCGAGCGGGAGGCGCGACGTACGCGCGCCCGGTCAGCAGCCGGGCCGACCGATGATGGGCCGCACGCCGGGAGGCGCCGGAGGCCGCCGCATGAGCGGTCCGATGCCGCCTCGCAAGCCGCCGATCGTCTCCACGCAGGAGATGAGCGCGCACAAGAAGGTCATCCGCATCGAGAACGACGTGACGCTTCAGACGATGGCGCAGCGCATGAGCCTCAAGGCGACCGAGCTCTTGATGAAGCTGCTTTCGATGGGGATGAGCAACGTCCACATCAACACGACCCTCGACGCGGATACGGCGAAAATCCTCGCCGGGGAATTCGGGTGGGACGTCGAAGACGTCGGCAAGAGCGAAGAGCAAACGATCGCAGAGGCGAGGGGCGACGAGGAGAAGCCCGCCGAAGAGAAACCGATCGGCGATATGCGTCCCCCCGTGGTCACCGTCATGGGTCACGTCGACCACGGAAAGACAAGCCTCCTCGACCGAATCCGCAAAGCCAATGTCGCGGGGGGCGAGGCGGGAGGGATTACGCAGCACATCGGCGCCTACAAGGTTGCCGCGAAGCACGGCACGGTCGTCTTCCTCGACACACCTGGCCACGAGGCCTTCACGCAGATGCGCGCTCGCGGGGCCAGCGTGACCGACATCGTCGTCCTCGTCGTCGCGGCGGACGACGGCGTGATGCCGCAAACGAAAGAGGCGATCGCCCACGCCAAGGCGGCGAAGGTCCCGATCATCGTCGCCGTCAACAAGATCGACAAGCCGAACGCCGACCCTGAGAGGGTGAAGCGGGAGCTCGTCGAGCAGGGTCTGGTCCCCGACGACTGGGGCGGCGACACGCTGTTCGTGAACGTCAGCGCGGTCACCGGCGAGGGTGTGGATCGCCTGCTCGAGTCGATCGCCCTCCAGAGCGAGCTTCTCGAGCTCAAGGCCAACCCCAACCGGGCGGCGAGCGGCACCGTCCTCGAGGCGTTGCTCGATCGCGGTCGCGGTCCGGTCGCCCGCGTGCTGGTTCAGGACGGAACGCTCCGCGTCGGTGACTTCGTGCTGGCCGGAGCGGGCTTCGGGAAAGTGCGCGCCATGACCAACGAGCATGGCAAGCAGCTTCAAGAGGCGGGTCCGGCGACGCCCGTCGAAATCTTGGGCCTGAGCGAAGTGCCGAACGCGGGCGACCGCATGGACGCGGTGAAAGACCCGAAGAAGGCTCAAGAAATCGCCGAGAGCCGGCGCGGAAAGATGGCCAAGAACGTCATCCCCGCCACGGCCAAGGTGTCGCTCGAGGAGCTATCGAAGCGGATCGCCGAGAGCGGTCAGGAAGAGTTGCGCGTCATCATCAAGGGCGACGTGCAGGGGTCGGTGGAGGCGCTCGCCGACGCGCTGGCGAAGCTGTCGAGCGAGAAGGTCAAGCTGTCGGTCATCAACGCGGCCGCCGGGGCGATCACCGAGGGCGACGTGAACCTCGCGATCGCTTCCAAGGCGATCATCGTCGGCTTCAACGTCCGACCCGCTGGCAAGGCGGCGGCTCTGGCCGAGGAGAACAAGATCGAGATTCGGATGTACTCGATTATCTACAACGCTCTCGAGGACGTGAAGGGAGCGATGGAGGGCTTGCTTCCTCCGACGCTCGTAGAGAAGCAGCAGGGCAAAGCCGAGGTGCGCCAGATCTTCAAGGTCAAGGGAACGGCCGTCGCCGGGTGCATGTGCATCGAAGGCAAGATCGTGCGAAGCGGCAAGGTGCGGCTCGTGCGCGAAGGGGTCGTCGTCTGGGAGGGCAAGGTCGCCAGCCTCAAGCGATTCAAGGACGACGTGCGAGAAGTCCTCGAGGGCTTCGAGTGCGGGATCAGTCTCGAGGGCTACAACGACCTCAAGGAGAAAGATCTCATCGAGTGCTTCGAGGTGGAGGAGATCAAGCAGAGGCTCTGATGTTCGTTGGAGTCCTGCGCCTCACGTTTCACGTCCCGCACGCCCGGTCGCTCAAGGACAAGCGCCGGGTGGTGCGTAAGTTTCGCGACCGGGTGCGCGCCCACTTCGACGTCTCGATCGCCGAAGTCGGCGCGCAGGACAAGCTTCAGCGCGCGGTTTTCGGCGTGAGCGTCGTTTCCGGGGAGGCTGGGGTCTGCGACTCGGTGCTCGAGCAAGTGGCGCGCGTCGCCGAGACTCAGGAAGAAGCCGTGCTGACCGATCGCGAGACGGAGCTCGTCCCGATCGGCGACGAGATGTACGGAGGCGAAGATGAGTAGCGCCGAGCACGGAACGCGCGCACGCCGCGTCGCCGAGGCGATTCGTGTGGAGCTGGCCACCCTCCTCGTAGCCGGCGACGTGAAAGATCCTGGCGCTGCTGGTGCGATCGTGACGCGCGTCGAAATCTCGGCGGACCTCAGGAGCGCTCGAGTGAACGTGAGACTTCTCGATGGAGGAAGCGACGCGGAGCGACGCCGGACCGTCGTGGATGCTCTCGGTCGCGCGTCGGGGATGCTTCGGAGAGAGTTGGCGCATCGGCTCCGGTTGCGTCACGCACCCGAACTTCGTTTCTTCTTCGACGACGGGTTGGAGGGCACGATGCGTGTCGAGCAGATCCTGGCTGAGATCGAGGCGGAGAGGTCTCGGCGTTAGCCTTCTTCTTTCGCGGAAATCTGCGCTCCGGAGCTACAGCCGAGTCACGTACCAGGCGCCGCGCCACGCCACCATCTCGTGGATGGTGACGGCGCGCGTGCGGCCGTCGGCGACGAACGTGAGACGCGAATCGCTCGTGGTCCACAAGACCTTCTTCCAGCCGTGCTTGCGCGGCGTCGTTTGCCGGATTGCGCCCCCGAGGACGAGGGACACGACCTGGGCATGGTCGATCGCGCGATGCTGCCGCCAGAGCGAGTGCACTCCCTTCCGGAAGGGCGTCGCCACGCGGGTCTCCCAGTCTTTGCCCGGGTCCGGAGCGTCGCGGGTCAGGAGCCAGCCATCCCGGGGAAAGAGAATGTCGCTCGCGAGCGTTGCGTCGTCCCGCGAGATCGCCTCGAGGAGATGCCCGGTGCGTGCGACGAGCTCGTCGCTGGTCGACGGGAGAACGGTGTCGTCCGGGGGCGGCGACGCATCCACGACGAGCGCCGCCGGTTCGCGGCGCGGCGGGCCCGCGTCGACGAGCTCCGCGCCCGCGTCGGCCGTTCGGCCGAGCGGCCTTGCCTTGCATGCTCCGAACGCGCAAAGAAGAAGGATCGCGCGGCCCCAGGCGATCACGCGAGCATCGGCAGCGTTACGAGGTCGACGTGCAGGACTTCGTGGAACGCTTTGATCTCCGCCAGGCAGGCCTCGGTCGGCCTGGAAAGAAGGCGCAATTTCGCGCACGCGGCGACGCCCCCGCCCTCGAAGACCGTGTTCGAGACCTCTTCGACGTTGATCCCGTGGCGCTTCAGTACGGCCAAAACGTTCGCGAAGGTCCCGATCTTGTCCATCATGCGGATGACGAGGTGAAATCGAGCGGCTGACGACGAGGATACGTTGACGACGTTCGGAACCGTGGCTTCGTGCAGGAACGACCGGATGACACGCACCGTCTCCGTTGCGATGGCGAGCTGAGCCTGGTCCGTCGCGGCGGCGATGTGCGGGGTTCCGTAGACCAGGCCGCCGGATGCGTACGACCGGAAGATCTCCGGCGAAGGAAAGGTCCGCAACCCGCGCGGTTCGTCGGGATAAATGTCGAGACCGACCCGGAAGCCTCGCTTTTCGACCGCCTCGAGAAGAGCCTCGTTGTCGACGAGGTCTGCGCGAGCGGCGTTGATGACGATCGCTCGTTCAGGGAGTAGGCCGAGGACCCGCCGGCTCGCGATTTGCTTCGTGCGTTCGACGAGCGCGAGGTGAAGCGACAGAATCTGGCACCTCGACGCGAGTTCCTCGATGGATCCCGCGTGCGCAACCCCAAGCTCCGCCGCACGCGCCGGCGTCAGCGAACGGCTCCAGGCGACCACGCTCAGCCCGAAGCCGCGCGCCCGCAGGGCAACCTCTCGCCCGATCGCCCCGAGCCCCGCGATTCCGAGCGTTTTTCCGTGCAGGCCCTCAGCCTTGCTGAACTCCTGTCGCTCCCATCTTCCGGCCCGGAGCGACGCAACGGCGTCGGGAATCCGGCGGTCGAGCGCGATCATCAGCCCGTAAACGAGCTCGGCGACGGCGGCCGCATTCTTCCCCGGGCAGTTGGCGACGTAGATGCCGCGCCGGCTCGCCGCTCTCACATCGATTGTGCTGTACCCCGCACCCGCTCGCACGATGAGGTTGAGCTGTTTGGCGTTCTCGATCGCGGATTCGGTCACCTCGGTCGACCGGACGACGAGCACGCCTACGCCGTGGAGGCTCTTTTCCAGGCTCTCTTTCGTGAGCTCGGGCTCGTAGACCACCTCCAGCGGCAACGTCCGTAGCTCTTCGATTGCGCGCGGGTGAAGCTTGTCGGCGATGAGCAGGCGCATTCCGGAGTGGGGCCATCCTACCCCAAGCGCGTCCTTTTCGCTCCGACCGCGTGCAGGCGTCCTCCGATGCGCAAAAGCGGCGGGTCGCCCTCGACAAGCGCCGGGGCGAGCGCTGCCTGGGCGTGGGGTGTGAACTTGGCCTCGTAAGGTCCTGACGCCGCGTCGCGCTTGACCATCGCGTAGAGGGCGTCATCCGCGCCGATCCGCGCCTCCTCCGAATCCAGCGCCTCCTCGGTTCCGTCGCTCAGGACCAGCACGATGCGCTCGGGCTCGATGCGGATCGCGCGAACGCAGTAAGGGGCATCGTCGACCGTGAAGTACGTCCAGTCGTAGCCATTCGTCAGGATGTAGCGGCCGTCGTCGGGATGGCGGCCGATCCAAGAGTGAAGCGCCGCAGCCAGCGCGGCATGCTCGACCGGCCGTCCGTCGTGCCAGAACCGACCGTGCGCGTCGAGACGGATGGTGCTCTCGCGCGTTCGTCCCTCGGGTGCGGGTAGGCGGTAGAAATCGGGGTGATCTCCGGGCTTCATGGCTTTGGGCCGCCTTGACGGGTGCTGTGGGCAAGCCTACAAGCTCTGCGTTCAAATCATTTTGAAAGTTGTTTGGAGGCGCGATGGCGTGGGACGGCATGGGCGCGTTCGTTCGTGCGCTCGAGCAGCGCGGTGAGCTCGTGCGCATTGGACGGCGCGTCGAGGCTCATCTCGAAGCGGCGGCCATCGCCGACAGGGTGATGAAGGCGGCCGGCCCCGCGCTCCTTTTCGAGAATGTCGTCGGCGCGAGCTTTCCCCTCCTGATCAACGCTTTTGGCACGCGAGGGCGAATGTCGCTCGCCCTGGGCGTCGAGGATCTCGACGAGCACGCTCGCGCAATCGAGGACCTGGTCCGCACGCGAGCTCCGGCGAGCGCCCGCGAGCTCGCGCAAATGGCGCTCAAGCTTCCGGAGCTCGCCCACGTTCCCCCGCGCACAGCTGCCCGCGCACCGTGTCAAGACGTCGTGCGCACCGGCAGCGACGTCGACTTGGATGGTCTGCCCATCCTGACGTGTTGGCCCAAGGACGGCGGTCCGTTCATCACGCTGCCGCAGGTGGTGACGCGCGATCCGGAAACCGGCACGCGCAACGTCGGTTGCTACCGTATGCAAAAGCTCGACGCCCGAACCACCGCGATGCACTGGCAAGTGCACAAGACCGGGGCCCGCCATTTCCGCCGTGCCCGCGAGATGGGCCTGCCGCGCCTGGATGTGGCCGTGGCGTTGGGGGGTGATCCGGCGCTAACGTACGCGGCGACGGCCCCGCTGCCCGACGGGATCGACGAGTGGATGTTCGCCGGGTTTCTTCGGAAGCGCGCGGTCGGAACGGTGCGGTGCAAGACCGTCGATCTCGATGTTCCCGCCGAGGCCGACTTCGTGCTCGAGGGGTACGTGGATCCTCGCGAAGATCTCGCGCTCGAAGGGCCCTTCGGCGACCACACCGGCTACTACACGCCGGTGGACCGCTTCCCACGCTTTCACGTGACTGCGGTGACGCATCGAGCGGACGCCGTCTACCCGGCGACGGTCGTGGGGCCGCCGCCGATGGAGGATGCGTGGCTCGGAAAAGCGACCGAGCGCCTGTTTCTGCCTCTTTTGCGCATGCTCTTTCCCGAAGTCGTCGATATGAACCTGCCGGTCGAGGGCGCCTTTCACAACCTCGTCTTGGTGTCGATCAAGAAGCAATACCCGTTTCATGCGGCGCGCGTCGCGCATGGTCTCTGGGGCTCAGGCCAAATGTCCTTTTCAAAGGTCATCTGCGTCGTCGACCACGACGTCGACGTGCAAGACCTGGGACAGGTGGCCTGGCGTCTCTTGGCAAACCTCGATCCCAAGCGCGATTTCGCGTTCGTGGACGGACCTATCGACCAGCTCGATCACGGCGCCAACCAGGCCCTTTGGGGAAGCAAAGTTTGCATCGACGGAACGGGCAAGTGGCGCGAGGAGGGCTATGCCCGCGACTGGCCGGAGCCATGTCGCGTGAGTCCGGACGTCGCGGCACGCGTCGAAGCGATGTGGCCCGAGCTCGGTGTCGACTCGCGGACGAAGGCACCTGCCGGCCGGGCCAACGGCGCCAGTGAACGCGGTAACGTGGCGCGCGTGCTCGACATCGCGCGCGACCTCCTACAGAAGGCGCGGACGTGACCGAGTCGCCGGCACCGATTCCGCACGTCGCGGCACGTCGCGGCGCGGAGGCGCGGCACGAGAGCGCCGCGCGAAGCATGTTCGACCGCATCGCGCCGACGTACGACCTTCTCAACCGGCTGATGTCGGCGGGCATCGATCGACGCTGGCGCGCTCGGGCGGTGGCCGAGGTGGCCGGCGCTCCACCGGGGCCGGTCCTCGACCTCTGCGCCGGAACGATGGATCTGACCGCGGCCCTCGCACGCCTCCGCCCTGCCGATCGAATCGTTGCCGTGGATTTCGCGCCCGCAATGCTCGACGCCGGACGGAACAAAGCCCCGCGAGCCGAAATCGTGGTCGCGGACGCGGCGGCGCTGCCGTTCGAGAACGCTTCCTTTTCGACCGTCGTTTGCGGATTCGGGATCCGAAACCTCGCCGACCCCCTGGCTGGAGCGCGGGAAGTGCTGCGCGTGCTCCGCCCCGGAGGCGTGTTCGTCACCCTGGAGCTGTTCAGGCCGGCGAGGCCTTTGACCCGAGCGTTCCATCGCGCGTACGCGTCGTTCGTGCTTCCCGCGCTCGGGGGCTGGCTGTCCGGAGATCGGCCCGCGTACGATTACCTCGCGCGGAGCATGGCGGGGTTTCTCACCCGTCGTGAGTACGAGCGCCTGCTCCTGACGGCCGGATTCGCGGCAATTCGTGGCACTGACTTGACGCTCGGGGTTGCATCGATCGTGCGCGCCGAGGTGGCGCCGTGAGAAAGAAGATCGTCGTCGGAATCACCGGCGCGAGCGGTGCGCCTTATGCGCGCCGGCTGCTTGGCGTGATGGGTCCGCGCAACGACGTCGAACTCGGCGTGTGCGTCTCGCAGACTGCGCCCGAAGTCTGGGCGCTCGAGTGCGGCGGCGACGTGCGCGAGCAGATTGGTCACCCGATTTGGGGCGTACGCGACTACCGCGCGCCTTTCGCCAGTGGAAGCGCCGGATGGCACGCGATGGTCGTCGTGCCCTGCTCCATGGGCACCGTCGCGCGCATCGCCCACGGGATCTCCGATACGCTCCTCACGCGGGCGGCGGACGTGATGATCAAAGAACGTCGTACCCTGATCGTCGTTCCGCGCGAGACGCCTCTCAGCGTCGTGCACCTCGAAAACCTTGCCTCTCTCGCGCGCACGGGCGCGCTCGTGCTGCCCGCGATGCCCTCGTTTTACGGCAAGCCCGAAACGCTGGACCAGGCCATCGACACCGTGGTGGCGCGCATCCTCGATCATCTCGGCCTCGACCACGACCTCGTGCGGCGCTGGGGCCAACGTTGAGCGCGCTCGTCGAACGCGCCATTGCCGCGGCGGGGCTCGCGGGCGTCCTCGCGTCGCGACGCGCGGGAACGATCGACGAAGCCGGCGTCGCGCTGCTGCGCGGCGCCGACCTCCTGGCGCTCGGAGCCCTCGCGGACCGCGTAAGGCGCGACGAGGTCGGCGACCAGGTCCGCATCTACGCCCCGCCGCCCGAACGAGATACGGGCGCACTCCTCCTGCCCCGAGACGACGAACGGCTCACCGGGCTCGAGCTGCTTCGCGAGATCGCGGTCGCGCGCGTGACCGGACCCCCGAGCGCCCGCGTTCGCATCGACTGGACGCGCTGCGGTCTGGAACTGGCCCAGGTGGGGCTCGGCTTCGGCGCAAACGAGCTCGCCGGGCATATCGCCAGCAAGCGGGGATTGCCGTTCGCGGAGGGCGAGCGGATCGGGGTCGGCAAGCGGTCGCGGCTGCAGGCCGCCGACCTCGTGAAGAAGAAAGAGCTCGCGGGATTCGTTCGCCGCAGCGGACGCATTCCCGTCTTCGTCGGCTCCGACGGGTCGGTGGAGGCCGTCGACGAAGCGATGTCGATCTAGGAGAAAATCGATGCTCGACGCGATTGTCCAAAAGCTTCACGCCGGCGAGCGACTGTCGTTCGACGACGGTCTCGCGCTGTTCCGCCACCCCGACGTCGTTTCCGTGGGGCGCCTCGCCAACGAGGGACGCGAGCGGCGTCACGGCGATCGCACGTATTTCAATCGGAACATGCGCATCGAGACCACCAACGTGTGCGTCGCGTCGTGCCTCTTCTGCTCGTTCGCCAAACTCGAAGAAGGAGCCCCGGGCGCGCACACGATGCGCGTCGAGGACGCCTGGCGCGAACTCGAGGAACGCATGGACGACCCTCCGGGCGAGATCCACATCGTCAATGGCCTTCACCCGGGTCTGCCATTTTCTTACTACGAGGAGCTTCTCGCCGGCTTCAAGCGCATCAAGCCCGACGTCCACATGAAGTGCTTCACCGCAGTCGAGATCCACTTCTTCGCGACGCACTACGGGATGACGTACCGCGAGGTTCTCGAACGGCTACGCTCCGCCGGGCTCGACAGCCTACCGGGCGGCGGCGCCGAGATTTTTCACCCCGCCGTGCGCACACGCATCGCCCACGACAAAGCGACCGCCGACGAGTGGCTCGAAGTTCACCGCATCGCGCATCGCCTCGGCATGAGCACCAACGCGACGATGCTCTACGGTCACATCGAGACCTTCGAACATCGCGTCGATCATCTCCTGCGGCTCCGCGCGCTCCAGGATGAGACCGGGGGCTTTCAGGCGTTCATTCCGCTCGCCTTCCACCCGGACGGCAACGGAATGCGCAACCTGCCCGCGCCCACCGCGATCGACGCGCTGCGGACCATCGCGGTCTCACGCCTCCTCCTCGACAACGTGCCCCACGTCAAGGCCTACTGGGTCAGCATGACGCCGGAGGTGGCCCAGATAGCGCTCTGCTTCGGCGCGGACGACATCGACGGCACCATCGTGCACGAGACGATCTATCGCGCCGCGGGAACGCGATCCCCGGGCGCCCTGACGGCCCAGCAGATCGTCCGCCTCATCCAAGAGGCCGGACGCATCCCCGTCGAGCGCGGGTCGCTCTACAACGTGCTTCGCGAGCATCCGCGTGCGTCCGTGCCGGAGGCGGCCGTGAACGTGCGGGACCGCAAGGCGACCAAGCACTTGGAGGTGCTGTCGTGATTGGGCAGGGTGAAAGGTTGCGGGCCGCGGCCGTCGGTTACTTGAACGCTCGGCCGCTCTACGAAGGACTGGACCGAGAACCCGCCAGCTCGCGCCTGCGTCTCGAATGCGGGTCGCCGAGCGAAGTCGCGCGGCGCGTCGCCGAGGGCGAGGCCGACTTCGCCTTGATGCCGGTCGCGGCTGCGGCGACCATCGGAGACCTGCGGGTCGTCCGGGGATGCGCCATCGGCGCGCGCGGGGCCGTGCGAAGTATCTCAATCGTGGCCGAGCGCCCGATCGACACGATCGACGAGCTGGCGGTGGACTTGTCTTCTCGCACGAGCGTCGTCCTCGCCAGGCTCGTTCTTCGCGCTCGCTCGCGCGGGCGCGAGCCTCGGCTTCTCGGTGCTACGGCCAGGGACGCGATCGCCACTGTTTCCGGGGCACGCGCCGCGCTGATCATCGGAGACCCCGCGCTCGAGATCGAAGGCCGCTTTCCTCACGTGCTCGATCTCGGACTCGCCTGGTGGGAGCTCACCGGTTTGCCGTTCGTCTTCGCCGCGTGGTGCGGGCCGAAGGGCGTCCTGTCGTCCGGCGACGAGAGCCTCTTGACCGCCGCGAAAGCGGTCGGGCTCGAGCGGCGCGACGCCCTCGCCGACGAGCATGCCGCGCGCACCGGGCTGTCTTCCGCGTCGCTCCGGTCCTACCTCCGCGAGGCGATTCGCTACGACCTCGGGGACGACGAGCGGCGGGGCCTCGAGCGTTTCTACGACGACGCCGCGAGCGCCGGACTTCTTCCGCGCGCCCGGGTGCGATTCTTCGACGACGATCGGCGCAATGGGGCGACCTTGCCCGGGCTCGACGCGATCCTCTCGCGCGCCGCGGAAGGCGAAAGGCTGAGCGCCGCCGAGGGGGAACGGCTCGCCGACGAAGCCTCGCTGTTCGATCTCGGTCTAGCTGCAGACGCCGTAAGAAAGCGGAAGCACCCGCACAGCGTCGTCACGTACATCGTCGATCGAAACGTCAACTACACGAACGTGTGCACGACGAGTTGTCGCTTCTGCGCCTTTTACCGCCCCCCAGGACACCCCGAAGGATACGTGCTCACACGCGAGCAGCTCGCCAAGAAGCTGAAGGAAGTCGTCGACGCAGGCGGCGTTCAGATTCTGCTTCAAGGCGGTCTCCATCCGGGACTTCGCATCGAGTGGTACGAAGACCTGTTTCGCTGGATCAAGCGCGAGTTTTCGCTGGGACTCCACGCGCTTTCCCCGGAAGAGATCTTGCACATCGCGCGTATCGAGAGCCTGGGCGTGCGAGCCGTGCTCGAGCGGCTCCACGCCGCGGGGCTCGACAGCGTTCCCGGGGGTGGGGCGGAGATCTTGGTCGACCGCGTGCGGCGCAAGATCGCCAAAGCAAAATGCACGAGCGACGAATGGCTGGGCGTCATGCGCACGGCGCATCACATGGGTCTGCGGTCGAGCGCCACGATGATGTACGGAACGGTCGACACCGCACACGATCGCATCGCGCATCTCATCAAGATTCGCGACCTTCAGGACGAGACCGGCGGCTTTACGGCCTTCTTCTGCTGGGACTTCCAGCACGAGAAGGGGACGAACATCGAGCCGGGCGATAACGGGACGGTTCTCTACCTGCGGCAGCAGGCGACCGCGCGCATCATGCTCGACAACGTCGACCACGTCGGTGCGTCTTGGGTCACCCAGGGGCCCGAGGTCGGGCAGGTCGCGCTTCGCTTCGGCGCCGACGACTTCGGCAGCGTCATGTTCGAAGAGAACGTCGTATCGAGCGCCGGAACGACCTTTTGCATGAACGCCGAGGCCATCGAACGCAACATCCGCGCGGCGGGGTTCAAGGCGGTACGCCGGAACGTGCGATACGATTGGCTGACCGTCCCGGCGTGAAGGTGGGCGACGTGCGGATCGTGCACGCAGACGCTGTCATCCCCGGCGACGCCGAGGTCATTCGCGACGGCGCCGCGGTCGTGGATTCACTCGGCGAAATCGTCGATGTCGGGGCTGCCGCGGACATTCTTCCCCGACACGCCGGGGCGGACGTCGAACGGGTACGCGGCGCGCTGCTTCCCGGGCTCGTGAACGCGCATGTGCATCTCGAGCTGAGCGCCCTCCGCGGGCAAGTCCCGGGGGGCTCGGGTTTCGTCCCTTGGGTGGAGCACATGCTGGCGGTCCGCGCCGAAATTTCGCCCGAGCAGGACGCCGAGGCCATCGAGCACGCGGTCGAAGAGCTCGTCGCGTTCGGCACCGTCGCATTAGGGGAGGTGACCAACACCCTCGCAGCGGTGAATGCCATTGCGCGTCATGGGCTCGTGGGGAGCATCTTCCACGAGGTGTTCGGCGTCGACCGCGCGCCGCTCGAAAAGCGCGTGGCCTCTTTGCCCCAGATTGTGGCCGAAGTGGTGGGCTCGTGGCCCAGCGCAGACCTCGCGTACGCTCCGACGCCGCACACGCTCTACACGACGAACCCCGAAGTGACGCGGCGTCTTCTCGACGAAGCCCGAGGGCGCGGCTTGTGCGCGAGCGTTCATGTCGCCGAGCACGCTGCGGAGCGACGATTCCTCGAACGGGGCGACGGGCCGGTCGCGGATTGGTACGAGTCGCGTCTGAAGCTCCCGCGGGACCGGTTCGCGTGGCCGGGAAAGTCGCCGATCGATTTCGCCGACGAGCTCGGCGCCCTATCGCCCCACGTCTTGTGCGTTCACCTCACGGATGCTCGGCCGGAAGAGCTCGCGCTCGTGGCTCGGCGGGGCACGCCGGTCGTGTTCTGTCCTCGTTCGAACCTCTTCATCGAGACCAGGCTGCCCCCCCTTCTGGCGGCACGCGCGCAGGGAATCTTCCCCGCTCTCGGAACCGATTCGCTCGCATCGAACGCTTCGCTCGACGTGCTGGCCGAGGCGCGCGCGCTGGCGGACCGATTCCCGAGTGTGCCGGCCAGAGACCTGCTGCGGATGGCGACGTGGGAAGGGGCGCGAGCGCTCGCGCGGCCCGACGTCGGCCGCATCGCGCGCGGCGCGAGGCCAGGACTGCTCGCCCTGGACGGAGAGGTCGGTGAAGACGCCTGCGCCTTCGTACTGCGCAACGTCCGCGCGCCGCGGCGTTGGATCGCCCGACGGCAGAATGGGACACGATGACCGTTCTCGCGCGCATTCGCACGTATGGGTCCCTCGTTGCCTTCGCGCATACCGTCTTCGCATTGCCGTTCGCCGCGAGCGCGGTCGTGCTGGCGCTCGCCGAGCCCCACAGGCCGCTCGGCGTGGCGCGCGCGGCGTCGATGCTCGCTTGTATGATCTGCGCGCGGACGAGCGCGATGGCGTTCAATCGTTGGGCCGACCGCGACGTCGACGCGAGAAATCCGCGCACGCGCGGGCGCCATGTTCCTTCAGGCGTCGTGAAGGCGCGTGAGGCGCTCGCTCTCGCCGTCGTCTCGGGGGCGGCGTTCGTGGGGTTCGCGGCGACGTTGGGGCGATGGCCCGCTGTGCTCTCGCCGGGCGTTCTGGCGGTGTTGCTCGGCTACTCGTACGCGAAACGATTCACGTGGGGTGCGCACGCTTGGCTGGGCGTCGCTCTCGCGCTGGCCCCGGGCGGGGCGTGGATCGGCATGGGCGCGGCTCCGTCGTTGGGAATCGTCCTTCTCATGGCTGCCGTCGTCACGTGGCTGCTCGGTTTCGACGTGCTCTATTCGCTGCAAGACGAGCGCTTCGACCGCGAGGCGGGGCTCCATTCGATCCCGGCTCGATTCGGCGGGCGCAACGCTCTGGCGATAAGCGCCTGTGCGCACGTCGTGACCGTCGCGGCTCTCGCCGGATGTGGGCTGGCGCTACGCCGGGGTCCCCCGTACGGCCTCGCCGTCGCGATCTGCGCCGCCTTGCTCGCCTACGAGCATTCGATCGTGCACCGCCGCGGGCTCGCGGCGATCGACAAAGCGTTCTTCGACGTCAATGCGTGGGTCAGCGTCGCATTCTTCGTCCTCGTCGTGGCCGACGAGATCATGCGGCGGCTTGGATCAACGTAGCCAGCGGATGAGCGACGTCTCGGCGGGCACACGGACACCTTCGCGATGGGGGATGACGCGCGCCGTGAAGTCGCTCGCCGGCCGCGTGGTTACCACCGTCCCCGAGAAAAGCGCGTCTTTCGAGCCGCCGGAACCGTCCGCCGTGCGATCCATCCTTTGGCGGAAGGGCGGCTCGTCGTCGAGGCTGTCCGCCTCGCGGGGCCAAAAACTCGAAGCAAATCGTCGATCCGCCAAACCGTTCGGTGCTCTAGCTCGTCGTATCGCGTACGCGCCAACGCCAGTCTCGGACCTCCGGCATGTCCTCGCCGTGCTCGCGGATGTATTGCCAGTGGGCGACGCGCTTGTCGGCCATTTGCTTCTTGACGTGGGCTTTGCGCGACCCGAGTCCGGGTACCCGGTCGATCACGTCTTGGATCAGATGAAAGCGATCCATGTCGTTTCGGACGACCATGTCGAAGGGTGTGGTGGTCGTGCCTTCTTCCTTGAAGCCGCGAACATGGATGTTGCCGTGGTTGTTCCGCCGGTACGTCAGTCGGTGAATGAGCCACGGGTAGCCGTGATAGGCGAAGATGACAGGTCTATCCGCGGTGAAAATGCCGTCGAAGTCGATGTCGGAGAGCCCGTGCGGGTGTTCCAGCGCGGGCTGCAGGCGCATCAAGTCGACCACGTTCACCACGCGCACCTTCACGTCCGGGAGGCAGTCGCGCATGATGTCGACGGCCGCCAGCGTTTCGAGCGTGGGGACGTCTCCCGCACAGGCCATCACCACGTCGGGATCGCCGTCCGCGTCGCTGCACGCCCACTCCCAGATCCCGACGCCCGCGGCGCAGTGCTTGATCGCCTGATCCATCGTGAGCCATTGGGGCGCGGGCTGCTTTCCGGCCACGATGACGTTGACGTAGTTGACGCTCCGAGCACAGTGGTCGGTCACCGATAGCAGCGTGTTCGCGTCGGGTGGGAGGTACACGCGGATGACGTTGGCCTTCTTGTTGACGACGTGGTCGATGAACCCCGGATCCTGGTGGCTCGCGCCGTTGTGGTCCTGCCGCCAGACGTGCGACGAGAGAAGGTAGTTGAGCGACGAGATCGGGCGCCGCCAAGGAAG
>CAZVPE010000059.1:0-27310 GCA_964628155.1 uncultured Polyangiaceae bacterium
GCGACTCACCGCGGGCCGCGGGGGGGATTGACGCGCTCGTTAGCCCCCCTGCGCCTCGAAAGGGCATGATGAGCACGTCGCAGGTCCCGTGTCTCCGCGTCTGGTCTGGCACAGATGCAGAAGACTATATTGTGCGACGACCCAGAAGTAACGAGATCACGGCTATAACCAGGAAGCCGACAAACAGGATTTTGGCAATCCCGCTTGCGCTCGCGGCAATTCCGCTGAATCCGAACACCGCTGCGATGATGGCAATGACAAAGAATACTGCGGCCCAATGCAGCATAATTGACTCCTTTGTGAAAGACACGGACCGAGCATCCAATGGCGGCGCTCGAATCGAGCCGGGGGAAAGCAAGTGGCGGGCCAGACATCGGACCTCGGCTTCGGGCGACGATTCTGGACCTTCCGTAGGGCTGGGCCGCACGATGCGAGCAGAGCGTGCCAGAGCGCCACAGTTGGGTCGCAATGCGCCCCGCCGGCCGGCGGATGATTAGGGGAAGGACCATGACAGTTGAGCTCGTACTACTGAGTCCGCTTGTGTCGCGCCATCGAGACTTGAAGATCATGTCCTGAGCGTGGGAAAGAGGCACTGTACAGTCCGTCTTCATCGGACATGAGGAGCCCGCGTCGAGCCCCGGGGTCGGTCAAGTCCCCGTCGAGCGGCCCGTGCGCGCGACTGGACCGACCGCGTGAGGTGGTCCTCGGACTGAGCTTCCTCGAGGCGGGCGCGACTGCGCTGCCACGAGAACCGGGGCTCTATGTTGGGCTCCGTGACGGACCGGCGAATCTGTGCCGGAAGGCCGAGCGAATAGGCATTGATTTGGCCGCACGCGTGCGGGACGGCTTGCTCGACATCGTCCTACTGGCATCGCCTGGTTTGGCGCGTGCAGAGCCGCTGCAGGCATCGCGCCACCGGTTTGGGCTCTGAGCGCGGCGAGGGCGAGGAGGCATTCGTAGTAGGCTCGAGCCGATGAGGAATCATTCGGGCGACCGACGGGTTGTCATGACCCTCGATGCAGGTGGGACGAGTTTTCGCTTTTCGGCCATGCAAGGCGGTCGACCTGTGACCGATGTTCTCGTGACACCCTCGAATGCCGATGACCTGACGCGCTGCCTCGCGACTCTCGCCGACGGCTTCGCGCGAACCAAGCAACAATGCCCCGAGGAGCCGGCGGCGATAAGTCTCGCGTTCCCTGGTCCGGCAGATTATCCGAGCGGTATTATCGGCGACTTGCCGAATCTGCCCGCGTTTCGCGGCGGGGTTGCCCTCGGTCCGTTGCTGAACGCGCAGTTCCGCGTTCCAGTCTTCATCAACAACGACGGAAATCTGTTCGCCTATGGAGAGGCCAGTCTAGGATTTCTACCGTACGTGAACGACTTACTCGAGAAGGCTGGCAGTTTCAAGCGATTCAAGACTGTCTTCGGCGTCACGCTTGGCACCGGCTTCGGGGGCGGTATTGTGTTCGAAGGCAACGTTCACCTCGGCGACAACTCGCTGGCCGGGGAGATTTGGTTGCTCCGCAACAAGCGGGATCCGCAGACGAACACCGAGGAAGGCGCATCCGTCCGCGCAGTGCGACGCGCGTACTCAGACGCGGCGGGCATTGCCCTCGAGGCATCGCCCGATCCGAAAGCGATCTTCGAGGTTGGTACCGGCCGTCGTGAGGGCAACAGAGACGCGGCGCTCGAGGCTTTTCGCCAACTCGGCGAAGTAGCCGGCGACGCCATCGCGCAAGCATCGACCCTCGTTGACGGTCTCGTAGTCATCGGTGGCGGCCTGTCAGGGGCGTGGCCGCTATTTTTGCCCGCGCTCGTGAACGAAATGAATGGCACGTACGCAGGCCACGGGGCAGAACGATTGCGTCGCTCGATCGCGGTCGCGTTCAACCTCGAGGATCCCGCCCAGTTGAACACCTTCATCGAAGGCGACGCGCGCGAGATCGTGGTGCCGGGCAGCGACCGCCGAGTTCGATATGACGCGCTTCCACGCATCGGCGTAGGCATTTCGCGCCTCGGCACGAGCGAGGCAATCCGGATCGGCGCCTACGCCTTTGCACTCAAGGAGCTCGATCGGATTTTGTCGTCGTAGGCCCGAGACCGAATCAATACGTATCTCGGATTGAGGTCGCCGTGACCTTCCCTTGAACCGACTGGGTCGGCCCCGTCCAATCTACCGTGACGACCTCTCCGGGCAAGAGGTCGAAGTAGTTATCCGAGAACGTCCCGTCAGCTGCGTCCGTCAACAGCCGCACGTGGCGCGCGAGCCTCCTCGACCCAATCCGTACCGACAGGCGATTGTCAACGCGGGTGACCTCGAGTTCGAGGTCCGGTTCTTGTAGGTCCAAGTCCTTCGTCGGAACGAAGTAGTGCAGGCTGCGACTCAAGAGCGCGCCGCCCTCGAAAGCCTCCGCGACGAACACCGTCCGGTTCGGTTCCGAGCTCCCAAGGAGCTCTAGCGCCGGCGCCTCGAAGTGCCCATTGCTCCGGTTGGCGTCGAGGCAAACGCGGCTTTCTCTTCGCCAGACTTCTCGCCCGTCGAAGTCGACCAGGCGCAGCAGGAGGCGAACCGCGGAAGCCTCGCGTCGGTCGGAGATCACGTACACGCGCAGGACGCCTCCTTCGTTGACCGTGCTAACCAGGACTGGCGCAAAGAAGCGGCGAGCGAAATAATGTAGCGCTTTCCAGCGGCCGTAGTAATCGATGCCGGACCACGACGCCACGGGCCAGCAGTCGTCAAGTTGCCAGTACAGGCTCCCGGCGTTGTACGGCCAACGGCGCCTGTGCGCTTCTGCCGCGTACTGGATGATGATCGCTTGCAATACTTGACTCGCGTAGACGAAGGACTCGAAGTCTTTGGGCGTGCGAAAGTCGCGTTCCATGTACGCTCGGATCAATTCGTTGCCGCGCGGGTGGCGCTGGTGCGCCAACATCACCGGAGAGTCAATGCGCCAGTCCGCGGGCTCCGCGAAGCGGGCGACGGTCGCACGCTCCGGAAAAGACTGAAATCCATACTCGCTCATGAAGCGCGAGACGTTTTCCTCATAGGTCGAATAGGGCTTCTCGGCGTGCCAGACGCCCCAGTAATGCGTGTCGCCAAAGCCCGGTGTATCCGGAAGGACCCGGTCGTCGTTGGCGCTCGGCGAGCTTCGCGTATAAAAGCGACCCGGATCGTCCGAGGCAACGATCTCGGGCAAGAGATTATGGAAGATGCGCTTGTAATCGCCCCATATCTTCTGTTGTGCCGACTCCGAGAGGTCAAACTTCAGCTGCCACCCCCAGCGCATCCACGCCACCTCGATTTCGTTGTTTCCGGCCCACAGCGCGAGGCTCGGGTGGTTTCGAAGACGTCGTACGTTTTGGATTGCCTCTTGGCGCACGTTCTCGATGAACTCTTCATCGCCCGGATACATGCTGCAAGCGAACATGAAATCTTGCCAGACAAGGATTCCCAGCTCGTCGCAGAGGTCGTAGAAGGCGTTGTCCTCGTAGATGCCTCCGCCCCACACCCGCAGCATGTTCATGTTCGCATCGGCAGCGGACTGCACGAGCCATCGATACCTCTCGCCAGTGACGCGCGACAGAAAGCTATCGGCCGGCACGTAGTTCGCGCCCTTCATGAAAACTGGCTCGCCGTTCACACAAATCGTGAAGCTCTTGCCGGCGTCGTCATTGCAATGAATGACTTCGAGCGTGCGAAGCCCGATGCGCAGTCTACGACGATCGCGAGGCTCGCCGTCGACCGAGAGCGCGGCTTCTACCTCGTAGAGGTTCGGCTCACCGAGGCCATTCGGCCACCAGCGGAGGGGCCGATCGATCGTCACCTGCGTCTCGAGAACGTTCGTCCCAGGATTCAGCCTCGCCTCCACGTCGCCGAGGGCAAATCCATCGGCCAGCGACAACGTCAGGCGACCGCACGCGCTCCGCGCAGCAACGACCGTCGCCGTCACCCGCAAGGTCGCCCGCTCCTCTTTGAGTGTCGTCTGCACGACTTGGACGTCGTCGATGCGCGCATCGTCCCATGCCTCGAGAAACACAGGCCGCCAGATTCCGCTCGTTACGAGGCGCGGCCCCCAGTCCCACCCGTAGTGGTAAGGCGCCTTGCGCGCGAACATACTGACCATCGGCACGGCCTGGTCGTTTGTGGCCGGAAGGACGTACTCGAGCCGGTCATAGGCCGCCTTCCCCTCGACGATTGGCGACCGGAACTGCACGAGGAGCGTATTGGCGCCTCGGCGAACCAGCGGCCTCACGTCGACACGCCACTCACGGAACATGTTGGTTGCCGCGAGAATGGGAATGCCGTTGAGGAAGACGTCGGCGTAGGTGTCCAGTCCCTTCCAGACCAGGTCGAGCCTTTGCCTCGACCACTCGGGGTCGTCGACCGCGAGCGACATGGCGTACTCCCAGCCATACTTGTCGACCCACTGCTGATGGGCCTCGTTTTGGCCGACGAAAGGATCCCCGATTTTCTCGTTGGCAAGCAGATCCAGGTGCACGCACCCGGGGACCTTGGCCGGCATCCATTCGTCGACGCAAGCGCTCACGGGTTTCGCATCTCGACCGCCGAACGGCATGCGGCGGAAGGACCAGGGACCCCGAAGCTCGACGGATGTGCGCACCTGCTTGCCCCCTGTCGAAAGCGTCTCTTGGTCTGGCGCCGGGAGTGGCGGCACGCCGTCGCTCCTCGCGATCATGTCGTTCCTCGCTTGGCCTCGACCTCGAGCCTGGCGTCCGCTAACTTGCCATCGGCCGGAGAAAGGCGCGACGGCGCAAAGTCGGGGACCCGAATGAAGGCCAAGAACCGAGGCTGGTTCGGATGGAAGAAGAACCACCAAGTTCCCACGAAGACCAAGCTAGCGGTAAGCCCGGACGACATCATCGCGCCGTTTTTGTCAAATCGGCGCGCGATCGACGTGTAGACTCTTCTCCCCGCGGACGACATCGCCTTGCACAGGCCAAAGGCTCCCTGATGCTTCTCTCGCGTCGCTTCCTCATCGTCGCAGTCGCGTGCTCGTTCGGCACGACCGGCTGTCTGCGCCAGACGGACGCAAGGGCCACCGCCTCCGGGGAGCACGTGGCCGAGACCGTGGGAGAGGACGTGGGCCCCATCCAGGAAGTCGACCAGCCGAGCGCTTCATTCATCGTCAACGGTGAACCCTTTTGTTTCGCGGGAACGAACAACTATTACCTCATTTACAAGTCTCACAAGATGGTGGACGACGTCCTCGGAGCTACAAAGAGTCTCGGGCTCAAGGTGATCCGCATCTGGGCGTACCTGGATCGCGGCTCGCTCGACGGAACGATGCGCAATGTCGACGGCCCCGGCGAAAAGGGAGGCGTCTATTTCCAATACTGGGATCCCGGGAGCAGACGCCCAGCTTACAACGATGGCCCCACCGGACTCGAGCACCTCGACTACGTGCTCCAGAAGGCCAAACTGCTCGACCTGAAAGTGATCCTCGTCCTCACCAACAACTGGAGAGAATTCGGAGGGATGGACCAGTACATCGTTTGGTACGGCCTCGCAGAGCACCATCAGTTTTATATCGATCGCTCCGTAATCGGCGCATACGAGAATTGGATCGACCACCTCGTGCATCGAAAAAACTCGATCAGCGGTTCGCTCTATCGTGACGACCCGACGATCTTCGGCTGGGAGCTCGCCAACGAGCCGCGGTGCATCAACGCCGGTGAGTTCGACCATGCCTCCGCATGCACGCCGGAGACTCTGACCCGATGGGCCGATGAGACATCTACCTTCATACGGTCCATCGACCCCAACCATCTAATCTCCGTCGGAGACGAGGGGTTCTTCGCGAACG
This sequence comes from uncultured Polyangiaceae bacterium, assembly GCA_964628155.1. Lineage (GTDB taxonomy): Bacteria > Myxococcota_A > Polyangia > Polyangiales > Polyangiaceae > Palsa-1150. The sequence goes on from CAZVPE010000059.1 coordinate 5,826, forward strand.
GAACTTCACCCCACTACGACGGCGCCGACGGCGTGGATCACGTTGCGCTGCTCGGCGTGAAGCACATCGACTTCGGCACGTATCACCTCTATCCGGAGACGTGGGGGCATCGCACGAGCTGGGCGAGCAAGTGGATCGAGGACCATATAGAGGCCGCTCGATCGGCCGGGAAGCCGACCCTCCTCGAGGAGTATGGGATGATCGCGCGGAGGAGTCCCAATGGACTCATCGCCGACGACGCCCGCCGCCGCAGGATGTACTCCCGGTGGCACGATCTCTTGGAAAAGCGCGGGGGCAACGGCGGTCTCTTTTGGATGCTCGCAGGGATCGACGACGACCTGGACGCCCAACATGGAATGTACCCGGACTATGACCACTTCGAGCTTTACACTACGGACTCCGCAGCAAGCCTCGTCAAGGCGTTCGCGACGACGATGAGCACCGACGCTCTAGCGTGCAAGCTCTACAGAAAGCTCGTCCCCGCGGGCGGAGCGGCCAAGAGCCCGTTCGTGACGGCGTCGCGTCCTCCGAATCGGGCTGAGGGGCTGCCTATCGGTTTGCGGCCGCCCCGGAGCTGAGAGAGCCCGACGCCATCCTCGTATTCTTGACGCGACTGATCGGCCGGCATATTGGCACCTCACCATGAGGGCAATCCGTATCGATCGCTTCGGCGGTCCCGAGGTTTTGACACCGGTGGAGCTCTCCACGCCCGATCCCGCACCGGGGCACGTGCTCATCCGCGTGGAGGCGGCGGGCGTCAACTTCATGGATGTTTACGCGAGGACCGGCGGCGCCGGATATGGGCGAAGCCTGCCGTTCATCCCCGGCGCTGAGGGTGCAGGCATCGTCGAGGCCCTCGGCGAGGGAGCGCTGGGCCTGCACATCGGGCAGCGTGTGGCTTGGGCCGGTGTGCCTGGCTCGTACGCGACGCACGTGAGCGCGCCTTTAGACAAGCTGGTTGCGGTGCCGGACGACGTGTCCGCCCGTGACGCAGCGGCAGCGATGCTGCAAGGCTTGACCGCGCACTACCTCTCGCATGCGACGTTCGCGCTGAAGCCCGGCGACACTTGTCTCGTTCATGCGGCGGCGGGCGGCGTGGGCCTGCTGCTCGTCCAGATGGCAAAGCGTGCGGGTGCCCTGGTTTTCGCCACCACATCGACCGAAGAAAAAGCGCGACTGGCTCGTGAAGCCGGCGCTGATGAGATCATCTTCTACACTCGCGAAGCATTCGACCACGTGGTGCGCGCGAGAACCGCGAACCGCGGGGTCGACGTGGTCTACGACTCGGTCGGCAAGACCACGTTCGACAAGGGGCTCGCGTGCCTGCGCCCGCGGGGCTTGATGGTCCTCTTCGGCCAGTCGAGCGGTCCGGTGCCTCCCTTCGATCTACAGGTTCTCAACGCGCGGGGATCGCTCTACGTGACCCGGCCGACGCTCGGCAATTACGTCGCCACGCGCGACGAGCTCATCGCCCGTGCCGAGGCGGTCTTGCATTGGATGAGGCGAGGCGAACTGAAAATTCGACTCGATCGCGTTTTGCCCCTCTCGAAGGCGGCCGATGCGCACCGTGCGCTCGAATCGAGAGAGACCAGCGGGAAGATCCTGCTTGCGCCCGACGAATAGGGTGCGCCACGCTCCTTCGCACCCTGACCGCAGCAACGGCCGCTACGCCGGGTACGAATCCGAGGCTGACGAGCGAATCCATTTCCACTATTTGCGCGAGATGCACCGAGCGGAGCGGGCCGTCGCCTCCACGGCTCGCCCCGTCTGATGGCTCCAACAGAGATTAGGGCGTCTGCTGCGTGGGCGGTGACTGGGGACAGCCGGACTCGGAGGCAAGCTGCTGTCCAGTGTTCTGCGTGCTCTGCGCATCATCGCGGATCTTCGTCCGCACCTGCTCTAGCGTCGCGTCGTCCGGGATGTTGTTGACGTCCTGCTTCAGCTTTTTCACCGCGACGTTGAATTCCTTGGCGGCGGGTGTCTTCATCTTGCCCGCGACCTTCTGCATCTCGGTCGCATCCCTTTCGATCCGACTGGTCGCAGCGCGCAACTCGGCGACCGTAGAATGAGGCCCGATCGCATTGAGTTCCGCGAGGTCTGAGTCGAGCGCAGCAACGGCCGCACAATACGCTTCGCTCGCCCCGGGCTTCGGATCCGCGTGCGCAACGACTCCCACCGTCAGGATGACGAGTCCAGCCTCGATTGCGGCTCTTCTTTGGAAGAATGTTCTCATGACGAAACCTCCGCCTTTTGACGCGCCGGCACAGCGCCGGCCTCGCCGTTCGCTGACCGCAAGGCATATGCCACACCTGCTCTCCCCTCAGCGCGACGGTGGGATCCTCGATGCCGCTCATCAGAGCTTCGGATTCGGAGCGGTGACGCGCCAGCTCAACTTTAGATTCAGCCAGAAGTTCCAGGCGGTGACGACGAGGATCGCGATCGCATTTGCAAGGTAGCGGTTGATCCCAAGCCAGTTGAACTGAACGTTCAAGAAGATCGTATTGAGAACGAGACCGCCGAAGCAAACTGCTTGAAATTTCGCAAAGCGCCTGAGCCTGGCCGCAGCCGAAGCTTGGTTCTTCGAGAGGTCGCCGAACGTCCAAGCATCGTTCCAAATGAAATTGTTCACGATGGCAGTCTCGGCGGCCAGAAGCTTACTCCGCGTCAGACCCCAACCGAGCGTGTGCGGGTCGCTCAGCAGGTAGAGCACGGTCATATCGACCGCAACCCCGCTCAAGCCGACCAACCCGAACCTTACGAATCGCTCGAGCGGGAGCCTTGAAATCCGGAGCCTCACGAGGTGCCTGAGATACTCGACGTAGAGCTGCCAGGTGACCTTACTGTCCCCTTCGACTCGCTCGCGAAATACGTACGGAGATTCGGCGATCCATCGAATCCTTCCCCGACCGAGCACTTCGATGAGAATCTTGTACCCGAGCGGGCGCATTGGAACGCTCTCGATGGCGGAGCGCCTCACCATGAAATACCCGCTCATCGGGTCACTGACCCGGCCGACCACGCTGGGCAACAGGAGAAGCCCGAGCAATTGAGCCCCGCGCGAGAGCGCCCGTCGGACGACCCCCCAGTCGCTCACGCCCCCGCCCTCCGTATGGCGACTGGCGACAGCCAAGTCGGCGCCTCCTTCCATGTCCCTCCACAGCGCGAGCGTCACCTCCGGGGGATGCTGAAGATCGGCGTCGATCACAGCGAGCACCTGTCCGCGCGCCGCCTGCCACCCGCGGATGACGGCACTCGAAAGACCGCGTTCGCCTACTCGCCGAATCACGCGCAGGCGCGGATGGGTCGCGGTGAGGTCCCTCGCAAGCTCCCACGTCTTGTCGGGGCTGTCGTCATCGACGACGATGAGCTCATAGGCCAGCCCGATCGTCCCATCGAGGAGCGCGGTCAAACGCCCGACCAGTTCCGCGAGGTTCTTCGCCTCGTTGTAGGTGGGGACCACGAGCGAGAGGCGAACCGGCGAAGCCTGCTCCGACCTTGGCTCCACGCATAGCGGGCCCTGCGCCGGGACCTCGACGGGCGAGCCGCCGCGATCGCGAAGATAAGCGGCGGCAGCGCTCATCCTAGGCTGCTCCGTGCAGCAGGCAACCCGTCGCGGGCGGCTGGACCGCAGCGCACCAGTGATCGAACTTCATGGCCCTCCCTATATCACGGGCACGACACGACCATCGCGCACCCGCCGCTACCCCGCACCCGCCGTGCGGCGCTGCCGATCAATGCGGCTCGCAGTACCCCAGATTGCAGTGCGGCGACGTGGTGGGGCAATCCGAAGGCGTCTTGCAAACCTGACAGGTCGTCGTGCCCTTCGTGATGCTATCGAAGTAACAGCCGCAACTCGGACTTGGCGCATACGGTAGGAGCTGTCCCATTTCCGTGGCACGTGTGACGCGCATCGCGCATAGCGGCAAAAGGTGGTCGCTCACGACGAAGCGGAGAAAGTCGCCGGTCGGTGTGGGCTGCTGTCCCGTGAAATAGGCGATTATCAAAGCCGCGTTCGGGTTGAGAGGCACGTCCTGGGCGTTGACCTTCGCGAACATGTGAGAAAAACCCCAGAGCGGGTAGTGCCCGTCTCGGACGTTTTGCTTTTCGGAGCTCGTCGCCGTGGCGTTCGGGTAGTAGCCGCAGGACTGTCCCACGTCCTGATACGCGATCGCCTTGAGCGTAGACGTATTGGTGGGTGCCTCAACCAGATCGGAACCCATGAGGCCGAGGGTACTCTCCGGATCCGGCGACGTGCCGACCTTGGCGATGTTTTGCGGGGCGGTGGCGACCGTCGTTCCCTTCCATTGATTCGGAGGCACTCCGATCGCAAGCGCGACGTCGTATTGAGGGCCCGAACCGGGGTTGAAGAACACTTCGCTTGGGTTGGTCCATGGCGCGACCGAGCCGGCGCCCAAACCGATCGTGTAGTAGAGGGCCTCGGCGCTGATGCTGGTTTGTGACGAGCCTGTGGGAACGACGATGTCGATGGGGGTGATCGGCCCAAGGAAGTCCCCGATTCCCGGGGTTCCTTGCGGGAGCGTCAAGCAGGCATCCGCGAAGAGCTGCCCCAGGCCGATGTCCGCGTAAGAGCTCGCATCGTCGACGAGGCACGTGTGCGCCGTGCCCGCTGCATCCCAGTAAGTCGCCGTGGTCGCGCCGAAGTCGAAAGCGGTCTTGTTCAAGATGATGGCTTTGGGCCCATCGCACGACTTTGCCGCGACGAAGACGATGGTGATCGGCACCGTCGACGTGAGTTGACCGAGCTCGCCCGCGAGACCGGCGAGGCCAGTCGATCCGACCACGTACACGGGCGAAGGTAGCGTCGAGCAGGCCGGCAGGGACCCTGCTCCGGAACCGGCCCCCGCCGCGTCCGGGCTGGCACCGTCGACACCACCGTCGCCCGGCCCCGTGGCGGGTGGAGGGGCGCCGTCGGGTAACGGCGGCAGCGGGGCGCCGGGCATGTAACCCTGGATTCGCGCAGAATTCTGGAAGGGAACGCAAATCGCACCGGTGCATACTGCGGCGGGGCTCGCCGTTTGTTCGGCATCGCACGACGCCGGACCCGCGTCCGGTACAGACGCCTCTTGGCCACCCGATGTCGGGCTGGGCTCGAAGGCGGACGACGACGGCGCGGCGGCGTCGCGGGCCGTCGTGTATTTGTCGAGACCGTAGACAGTCCAGCAGCCCGTCGCCCAGACGATCGATGTCCCGGCCACCGCGAGCCGCGAGCGCGCGTTCATCAACAAAGTCCGACGGACGATGGCCTGGTAGGCTTAAGGCAACGACGAGGACAATCGCCTCGGCGGGCAAGATTGGTGCGCAAATGTGCGTCACCGGAGCGCGCGAATACGTCGCCGGACCAAGGATTCTCAAGGCTTTCGGACGTATCGCAGCCACTATGAGCAGCTGGTCGTTCGAAGCCTGGCCACCGACGGACGTGGTCGTGTCGAGCGGGTTGCCCGCGGCGTGTTTGCGCGCGCGGTCGGAGAACTCAGCATAGATGCTCTGCTGGACGAGGGCGCGCGACGGCCACGTGCAGACTTCGCCCCGGGTTCAACGCAAACATTGCCACCCGGCAGTTGGGCGTGGCAAGGGGGACGATTTATCGGGCGACAAGTGCGCGAAAGGGCGATTGAGGGACTGCGATTTTTGCGCGTAGGTCTTCGACCGCCCTATCCAGCGCCACCGCACCGCCGGACCCTGGGGACAAGTGCGGAGCGATCCACACGGCGCCTTGCTGGACCGAGCCGGCAAATTTGAACGGGACCTTGTGCGGCATCAACATCGTGAGGGCGATGCCAACGCCTCGCACGAAGGAGGCGCGAAATCCGCCGCCCTCGGCAACGATCACAGCGACCGCCATCTGCGGCACGACGTCACGGCTGAACCTGGCCAACTCGGCGCGCGCGACGTCAGGAGGCGGCGGCGCCGACCCCTCGACGATTGAAAGGTAGCTGACTCGTCTTGGCCCGGCGGCTATGAATTCCCGCGCCACGCGGTTCATCTCCACGAACGACGCTTCGGTGGCGCTCAGACGCCAGATTGTGATGAAAACCAGGTCCCACGTGGCGAAGCAATACGCCGACGTGCGAGAACGGATGACTGCAGCTTCGAAGTTCTCCACACGGGCACCGTTTCACGGCTCGGCGCTCGTGGGAAGAGAGGACCGTACGGCAATCCGGTCTCGCCCATGTTCGCCGGCCGCTGAGTCAAGGTCCGGAGCTTTAACCCGCTGACCCCGTGTTACCCTTCCGGGATGCGTAGAATCCGCTGGCTCGCCGCCGCCGATCTGCGCTCGGTCGGGCTCTTTCGGATCACCTTTGGGCTGGTGACGCTGAGTGAGATCGCGGACTTTTCTCCGTTTCTGCGCGTCGGCCTCTCCGACGAAGGCTTCTGGCCTCGTTCGACCGCGCTCGCTGGGGACGTCGGGCGGTTTTCGCTCATGGATGTGAGCGGCCCACCCTGGGTGGCCTACGGATACTGGATGCTGACCCTGGTGGCCTGCGCTTGCTTCGTCCTCGGATGGCACAGCCGCCTGGCGACCCTCGCCACGTTCGTTCTTGCGACCGGCATGATGGAGCGCAACCCGTTCATATGCGATTACTCGGATCAGGTGATCCGAGTGCTCCTTTTCTGGAGTCTATTTCTGCCAGTCGGAAACTGGTATTCGATCGATGCGGCGCTGGCGCGTGCCGCCGGCAGGCCTCTCCCCCAGAAGGGGAGCGGGCTGGAATTGCGCTTGATAGGCCTTCAGCTTGGCTGGATCTACTTATGCACCTTCTTGTGGAAGATTCCCGGCGAAACCTGGCGCGACGGAACGGCGGTCCACTTCGCACTCGGCAACGATCACGATTACACTCGGACGCTCGGGCACCTCGTACGATCGATGCCTTGGCTGACGACTGCCGCGACGTACTCGACGTTGGTCATCGAAGCAGCGTTCTTGCCTCTGGTCTTCTTGCCATTCTGGCAGCCGCAAGCAAAAGCGATCGCGCTCCTCTCCGGCGCCGCGATGCACGTCGGAATCTGGGTTACGATGTGCGTCGGCGAGTTCTCATGGCTGATGATTGCAACGTACCCGCTCCTGTTCGAGCCTTCGTGGGTTGATTGGACGTTGGCGCGCATCTCGCGAGCATGCGCAGGGGTGAACGTCCCGATTGGTCCGCTGTTCCGGATGAGCCTTCCCCTTCCCGCCCTCGACCCGCCCAACGTGCCGGCGATTCGCGCGGCAGAAACCGGCCCCGCCAACCGTGGCTACCTGCTCCTTGCCGCCCAAGTCGTCCGCGGGGCCCGGTGGGCCAGACAAGTGGCGCTGGTCGCTTTGTTTGCCGCATGCGTGTGGTCTTCGACGCCGCTACCGACACGCCTTGCGATTCCGGACCGCCTCGCGACGGTAGTAAGAACAGTCGAGCTCTGGCAATGGTGGGCGATGTTTGCCCCCAATCCATGCCTGGCCGATGTCGAGCTGGTGGCGGACGGAAAGCTCGCCGACGGCACCAAAGTCGACGTGTTGCATGGGGACGAGCCAGCGGGCCCGCTGCCGCCTGCCATGCACCAGTTCCTCGCCAGCCGGTGGACCGACGCGACCAACGCCATCCGAGTGGGGGAACCCCCCCAACTCCTCCAGGAGTTCGGAAGCTTTCTGTGTCGCAATTGGAATCGTGAAGATCGTCCTTTGGGTCGTCCCCTCCTCGCGACCTTCCAGCTCTCGCGCGTCGAACGTGCCCTTCATCCGAGAGATACCGGAATGGACGGCCCGAATGCCGTCGTTTTGTGGTATCATGCCTGCCTTGATTCCTCGCACGCCGCCAACGCCCCGTAGGTACTTCTGGACCAACGGGGAACGCGATCTACACAGGTGCGGCGGCCCGCCGACCTCAACGAAACGAGACGTTGACACCGCACTCGTCCACGCACACCGAGAGCTTCTGTAGCCCGTTGGGTGCGAGCCCCCCGGTGACCGCACCGTTCATGTCGAAAGTGGAGCCGTGGCAAGGACAGACGAACTCGGTGCGTGTCTCGCTGAACGAGACGGGACAACACTGGTGTGGACATGCGGCGGAGAAGGCCACATAGGTCCCGGCTGCGGGTTGGGCGACGATGATGAGGTCGAGCCGGCACGAAGGATCTGCGTAGCCGGGGGCGCTGCCGGACGCGCTGCCGCCCACGTTCTGGAGCTGCGGGTATTTGGAAAACGGAAATGTCACCGTATTCGCGCCGACGCAACTTGGCTTGCAGGTACCACCGACTTCGGCTTCCCCTTGGCCACCGTCCACTCCAGACTCGCCGACGCCCGGCTCTCCTCGATCGGCTGGCGTCGCGCCGCCGCAGCGCGGAAGCAAGAGCGCGCCCGCCCCGGCGAGCCCTGCTCCAAGGAGCATTCTCCTGCATTCGTCGCAGCGCGTCACATGGATGCTCTTTCTTACATCCGTCGGCCGGCTCGCCTCTGCGCTCTCGCGCGCACCAACGGGATGAACACAGAAGCGGCCGGCCCGGCAGGCGACTTAAATTAATTTACTCCTAGGTTCGGCGTTGCGGCCCATGGAACGAGCGCCCTGCCGAGCGTCCTGCGCTCTCGGTGTACGCTCGATCGTGAGTGGCTGCACGACCCTCAAGGCGTGAGATCGTTATTTGCGTTATGGGTGAAGGTCGATGCCCCACTCGTTCCGGTCAACGTGCCCAATCGGCCTGACACGAAGGAACCCCACTGTGCCTGGAGACCAAACTGGCCATTGGCGACCGTCGTCGTGTTTGGGTTGTCCTCGTTCTTCGTTCCCGTCGCATTACCGAGGTGTAAGGTAGAATTTTCGGTAACCGAGACTCCGTTCTTCAGGTTGCCATTGATGGTGTTTGTCGCCACCTCGGCATACGATGCGCTCTCGATGTTCACACCGTTTTGAACGTTGTTGCTGATCGTATTCGTATAGATGCGTGCCGAAGAAGAACGCTGGATTCGGATGCCGTGGCCGCCGTTCCCTTGAATGATGCATGGCCCCGTATCGTCTTCTGACGCACCTACCCCCGCCGTGAACCCGATGCGCGCATACGAGTTCTCGTTGACGATGATCCCGTTCTGCGGGTTGTTCTGAATCGTCGAGTTTACGACGTAGGCCATCGTCGTGCCGCGTTGGAAGTGGATCCCGTGCCGGCCGGCGTTTTCGACGACGACGCCATCCACGGCAATTTGGCTTCCCGTGTTGACGGACAGGGCGTCGAACCCCCCGGTGAGGCGGAGCCCGCGAACCGTGAAATTCGACACGCCGTCCAGTTCGAGCGTGTTCGTGGTCGCGCTCGGGCCGGCGATGGTGGCCGTGCCGTTGCCATCGAGTGTGACGCCGTCGAACTGGCCGGTGGTACTTGCGAACGTTACGTTTTCGCTGCAGGTGCCTTTGATGTGAAGTGTGTCTCCGGGTCTAACCGTCTTGAGTACTCCTTGAATGGTTTCCCCGCGGTCGCAGTCGACATGTCTCGACGGGTCGTGCGAGTCATCGTCGTGCCCGTGGTCGAGCCAGGACAAAGGTAGGATAACGAAGAGCGTGGCAAGAGCCTTTGATGAACCAACCATTGTGTGTATCCCCTCGCGCCGTAATTGCGCTATCAACTGAATAGTTAACTTTGGCTGTAGCTCTTCACAAAGTCAATGGTCGTACTTATGTATATTTTCCTCGATTGGGGCCGACGATAATGGCCTTGCAACGCGATTTGGGGGCCTTCGCCTGCTGGCACCCGACTGCGGGCGGACGCTAGGCGCGTTGGGATCGATCGTCAATTGTCAATTGAACGAGGCGCCCCACGTGGCACTCACCCCGTGCAGTCCCATGGGTTCGCCGGACCCTGGCGCTGAAGATGGCTCTCCACCTTAAGTTCCTGGAGTGCGCGGTCGTCTACCCAAGGTGGTGACCTTGCGAGGCTTGTTGCGAGGGGACGAAGCGGATGGGCTCGGCAGAGAGATCTGAACGATCAACGGACCGTCCTGGCCCGGTGGCCGACGAGGTTGGCGTCGGCACTGTCATCGCCGGCAAGTATCGGCTCGATGCGCGCCTGGGCAGCGGTGGGATGGGAACGGTCTGGTCCTGCACCCACCTCGTTTTGGGCGACCGGATGGCGGTCAAGGTCATCTCGTCTCCGACCTCCCTGTCCGAGGAAGTACGCTCCCGCTTTGCTCGCGAGGCGCGCGCGACGGCCAGGCTGAAATCCAGGTTCAGTGTACAGGTATTCGACAGCGGCGAACTACCGTACGGGACGCCCTATATCGTGATGGAGTATCTCCAGGGCGAGACGCTCCGCGAGCATCTACGCCAAGTCTCCCGGTTGCCTCTCCCGGAGACGGTCGAGATTCTCACGCAGGTCGCACGCGGCCTGAAATGCGCCCACGAGGCCGGAATCATTCATCGCGACATCAAACCGGACAATATCTTTTTGGCCCAATCGCAGGACGACGGTCTCGTCGCGAAAGTGTTCGACTTCGGCGTCGTGAAGCTCTTGGACGCCGCGCACGGCTCCGAGACGGTCGAGGGGACATTCGTGGGCACTCCCCAGTTCATGAGCCCGGAGCAGGCCAGAGGCCAACCGGACGTCGATCACCGGACAGACATCTACTCTCTCGGCGTGCTTGCGTATCGGATGCTGACGGGCCGTCCCCTGTTCGAGTCCAGCTCCATTCCTGCGCTTCTGCTGAAGATCTGCAGCGGAGACCTGCCAAAACTCCGCGACTCGTTGCCTGAACTTCCTCCCGAAGTCGAAACGTGGTTTCAGCGCACCTGCGCGCGCGATCGCGAAGTCCGATTCAACTCGATCATCGAGTGCGTCGAGACGCTTCTAGTTGCAGCAGGAATGAGTTCGTCGAAACTGTTGTCCCCGGACTCCCTGTCGAAGCTGCTCCTGCCCGACTCTTTGTCGTCGTCGGGCCTCCGCAATTACAACTCCGGGTCGGTTCGGGTGCGAGACGTTCCCCGCGAACCGCGCGCATCCGTCATTCCAGCCGATCGAATATCGCCGGTGGAGATTCACTTTCCTCCTGTCCGGCGCTTCGCCCCTTGGCAAAAGGTGGCTCTCCTCGTCTTTGTCCTGGGAGGCGCCATCTCTTGGATCGTGCGGCACAACCACGAGCAGCGGAACACGGCGGAGCCGCCCCCCGCTGCGGTGCATGCGGTCACCGCCGAGCAGGCCGGAGCGACTGCGGCCTCCGCGACGGCATCATCTCCGCCAGTCGTTGCGAACCCCGCGCCGATCGATGGACTGCCCTCGGGCGGCGCTTCGGGGGCCGCCCGGCCCGCCGCTGCCCGGCCGGCGTTTCCATTCGCGCAAACGTCGCGGCCGGTGATGCGCCCCGTCGCGCCGAAGCGCCCCGACCCGACTCCTGCTACCGCCGCCCCGCAGCCCGCCAAGAGCGCGAACGGTTCGATCACCGACGTGGGTTACTAAATGAAGACAGCCAGGAGCCATCGATTGCACTCGTCGTGGACACTCGAAGCGTGGATGACCCGCGGACTGCTCGCTGCCGGAATGCTCTTGAGCGCGGACGCCCGAGCGCAACCCGTCACCAACGAACACAGTGCCGCCGACGTCACGATGGCCCGTCAGCTCGGCAACCAGGGCCTCGAGCTCGCGGCGGCCGGGGACTGCGCGGCGGCCATCGATCCTCTTTCTCGCTCGGAGTCAATGCACCACGCCCCCACGACCCTGGCGATCCTGGGCGAGTGCCACGTCGCCCTTGGCAAACTGGTCGAGGGAGTGGAGGAACTGACGCGCGTCGTCCGCGAGAATCTCGACGAGCAGTCGCCCGTTTCCTTCCGCGCCGCTCAAGACCGCGCTCGCGTCCGCCTCGACGAGGCCCGCCCGCGACTTCCGAAGATGCGGGTGGTGGTGGTCGGAGCGGCTCCCAATACTGCACTGACCGTCCGCGTGGACGGCGAATCCATCCCGATCGCGTCGCTGGGGCTCGACCGTCCCGTCGATCCCGGCCACCACCGGGTGGACGCGACAGCAAGCGGATACAAGCAAGCGAGTGGAGAACTCACGTTGGCGGAGGGCGAGACCCGAGCCTTGAGTATCCAGCTCGAGCGCCTGCCCGAGGACGTGGCCCCGGACGCCCCGGAAGGCGGCCCAGCCACTGCCTCCTCGTCGGCAGCCGTTTCGCTGCAAGCGCCTACGAGCCGCACTCCGGCGTACGTCGTGTTCGGCATCGGTGCCGCGGCCGTCGTCACGGGCGCTGGATTTGGGCTCTTCACGCTTTCGAAGACCTCGTCCCTCGACAAGATGTGCCCCTCGCCGTCCACGTGTCCCGCGAGCGCCCGGGCTGATATCGACCTTGCAAAGACGACTGCGTGGACTTCGAACATTTCGTTCGGAGTTGGCGCGGCGGCACTCCTGGCCGGCCTTTACCTCGCACTCCGAGGGCACGGCACCGACCGAGCGTCGACCGCGCACAATGCCACGTCCAATACGACGATACACCCGCGAATCGCCGTCGGTTCGGCTGGGATAGAGGGGTCGTTCTGACGACCCGATATCTCCACTTTTTCGACACCGTTCGGAGTCCGAAAGACATGCAAGATCGCTTGCGACGCATCGACCCCTGGCCTGCACGACTCGCGCGCCTGGCCCTTGCTCTGAGTTCAGCTTGGGGTCTTGGGTGCAATCTGATTGCCAAGACGGACGACTTCCGGGTTGGAGCCGCGATCGAGAGCGACGCGTGCACGGTAGGGTCGGCGGGCTGTCCGAGCGGCAAGTGCACATTCTCCTTCGATAACCATCGGATTCCAGGCCTTTTGGCCGACGGATCGCTCCCCCCGCTGCCCGAAGCCGGCGCGGCGCCTGCCGGAGACGGCGGTGGGGACGACGGAAGCGCAGATGACGGGAGCGGAGACGAGAGTACGGGTGACGACTCCGGAGGAGACGAGGGCGGGGCAGATGAGACGGGAGTAACGGACGCCGGCGGAGGGGAAGGCGGGGGAGACGGCGGAGGGGAAGGCGGAGGAGGCGGAGGAAGACACGGCGGGGGAGGTGGCGGCGGGGGTGGCGGCGGAGGTGGCGGTGGCGCGGACGCAGGACTCGAAGGCGGCGGCGACGGCGGACTTCAAGCAGGCGGCGGCACGGCCGGGACGCCGGCGTGCTCGAGCCTTCCCCAGCCGGTGTTCATCATTGGGTCGAACGGACTCTCGTCGATTGCCGCGCAACTTGGCTCGCTCACCTCGATGGTCCCCATCACCGTCGTGTTCGTGAGCGGTCACTCTTGCGACGGCGCGAACGCGATTGTTCTCAACGAAAACACACTCGCTTTCGGAGCCACGACCGGGACTTACTGGGACATCAGTGGGACACCCCATACGTGCCAACTCGACCCCGGAGGCAACTACGCGGACATCGGCCTGACCGGGCTCTTCCCCGAGGTATGCTTGCCCTTGCCTCAAGGTACCCCGGGCATCGGAGACTTCCTCGGTCCTGTCGTGCCCGAAGCGATGGTGGTCCCGGTCGGCTCGTCGCAGACGGCCATCAGTGCCGAGGCCCTCTACTACACCGTCGGCTTGGGGTCCCACGCGGTCGCGCCTTGGACGGACCCCAATTTCGTATTTCAGAATCCGACCTCGACCGCGCAGCTCGACATCGGGATTGCGATCGGAGTCCCCGCCACCATGTGGTGGGGCAAGCTGGAGTCCGGCTCGAATCAGATGGTCACAGCGGTCGACACGTCGACCGCTCCCGAGAAGACTCTGGGTTCCATGAGCACGGACCTCGTCGAGAGCATCACGCGGGCCTCGACGATCAGAGAGCTCGCATATCAGGACTATGGTCAAAGCTGCGCCTACTACCCGAACTTGACGGCGACGAGCGCGGACAAGGCAAACTTGCGCAGCGGCCGCTATCCGTTGTGGGGCTTCACGCACATGTTGACCAAAGTCAATAGCCAGAATGTGCCGCTCAACGACAACGCCGGACACGTCGTCCTCTACTTCACGGGAGATGCCCCGACTCCGACCGGGAGCTTCTTGCAGTTCGTGATCAACGATCGCCTTGTTCCGCCGTGCGCGATGTCCGTGACACGCACCTCGGAGATGGGGGCACTCGTGCCTTATACCCCGCACCCGAGCTGCGGCTGCTACTTCGACAGCGTGGCGATCGGAAGCACAACTTGCAAATCGTGCAGCGCGCAAGCCGATTGCCCTGCCACGGCGCCACACTGCAATCTCGGGTTCTGCGAGGTCAACTGACGAGCCTCGAAGAAACGTTGCCGGCGTTCGCCCGTCGCTAGACCGACACTTCAGCCGAGCGTCAAGCGTCGCTTCCATTCCGATTTTCAAACGAAAGGGAGCGGGAACTCTATCTTTTTTCGAGGCAGGCTTCGTTTCGTGGCGGGACGCGACGCTCCTCCTGTTAGGTTGCGCCGGCTTCGCGCCGCGGCACTCCTTCGCACGGCGCGAGAGCCACGAGGTGAGTACAGGTTCGCGGACAGGCACGGAGCGATGGACCAGACTCGAAACCACATTGGAACGACTGCCGGCGTCCTCCTCGCGGCAATCGCTTGGAGCACCTATCCATGTCACGGCGCCCGGGCCCAAGCGGCGGATTCGGGGAATTCGTCGCCTACCACGATCGTGTGGAGCGGGATGGAGTGGAACGTCAAATCGGGAACGGGCGAAGGTCCCGGGCCCAACGTGTGGAGCGCCGCCAACACGTTCGTCGACGCCGACGGAGATCTTCATCTCACGATCGCCAACGTCGGCGGAGTCTGGTACTGCGCCGAAATCTCGAGCACCCTAACTTTCGGCTTCGGAACGTTCCAGTGGCAAGTGCAGAGCGCCGTCGATCAACTCGACCCAAACGTCGTACTAGGCCTATTCGTCTATGGGCCCACGGCGCTGGGACCGGACGGTACCCACGAGTTCGACATCGAATACTCGCGCTTCGGTTCGACGACCGGCGACAACGGCTGGTGGACGGTCTTTCCGAACGTGCAAGTCACGCCGCCGCTGCTCGGTCAGTCCCACTATCCGCTTGTCCTCGGGGTCGACCCCACGACCACCGCACGTTTTGCATGGGCTTCGACGAACGTCGCCTTCGAGACGATGGCCGGATTCCAGCCGGCCGGGTCGAACGCGAGCGCGATCCACTCCTGGACCTATCGGCCCGCCGACCCGAGCACGACCATTTGTCAGTCACCGATGCCGGTGCACATGAACCTATGGCTCTACCACGGCAGCCCACCGACCAACGGCGAGGGAGCAGAAGTCGTCATTCACAACTTCAGCTTCACCCCGAGCAGCACCGGTCCGCCGCCGGTCACCGCTCCCGCGCTCGCCGGCGATGGTCGCTATATCTTGGCCGCCTGTTTGATGGGGCTCGGCATCATCTGGTCGGCGCGCGCTCTCGCGACGTCGAGGGTGACTCGTTTCATTGCACCACGACGACCTCCATCGGAAGGGCCTTGAGCTCACCCGCTCTCCGTATCTTCACGTTCACTTTGTCGCCCGCGCGGTGCTGGTCGAGGAGGTGGTACAGATCATCGAAATCTTGGACCTTGTCGTCGTCGATGCCGACAATCACGTCGCCGAGAGCGAGGCCCTCCGCGGTTTGGGTTATGCCTCGCATCCCGACCCGTTCTGCCTCGCCGCCACGCGGCACCGAAAGGACCACCACCCCCCGGATACCAAAGCGGCGTTCGAGCCTCCCGAGCGGATCGATCTTGATCTGAAAGCCGAGCTGCTCCGCGTGCCCTTTCGCGATGATCTGAGGCACGACTCGGGCGATCGTCGTCGACGGCACCGCAAACCCGATGCCCGCGTACGCGCCGCTCTTGCTGTAGATCATCGTGTTCATCCCGATGAGCTGCCCCGACGAATCGAGCAGCGGGCCCCCACTGTTTCCTGGATTGATGGCGGCGTCGGTCTGAACCATGTCTCGGATTGTGACGCCGCCGGCGCCTTGCACTTGCCGTCCCAACGCGCTGACCACTCCCGTCGTCAAGGTGTGATCGAGGCCGAAGGGGTTGCCGATCGCGATCGCCTTCTGTCCGACCTCGAGCGAGGCGTGCTGCGGGACCGACACGGGCTTGAGCAAGTCGCGCGGAACGTTCACTTTGAGCACCGCGATGTCCTTGCGGGGCTCGATGCCGACAACGCTCGCGTCGAACGTCTTCTGGTTCTGAAGAGTGACCGTCACCGAGCGGGCGCCCTCGACCACGTGGAAATTGGTGACGACGTGGCCCTCATCGTCCCAAACGAATCCCGAGCCGCTTCCGGCTGGGACCTCCTGCGCATCGCCGAGAAAGTCCACGACGAGCCGCGTCTGGGTCACGAAGACCGTGCTCGGCGCGAGCGCTCGGAAGACGGCAATCGTGTTGCGCTCGTCCTCCGTTCTCGCGCCCGGCCCGAGGGCGAGGGAGGCGGCGGCCGGAGGTGCCGATCCGAGCGGCTCCTCCGTGCTCGATCGCTTGGCTTGCACGGGCTGGGCTCGGCAACCAAAGAGGATGAGGGCGAGGCTCGCGGTGAAGAAGGTGCGCATGACGGCCCGGCATCTTAAACGAATCGGGCTTCCCTCCGCTCCTAATCTCCGCCTTGTTTCCGGGCGATCACGTCGAGAAGACCGTCGAAGCCGTCTCGAAGAGACCACGCCTGGGCACCGGCATCGCCGAGAGCGGCCGCGCGCTTCTGTGCGTCGGCGAGCGCCTTGGCGGGCCCCCTGCATGCGGCCGGGAGCCTCCGGGCGAGGTCCGCCGCCGCGCCGTCGTAGAGGTGATAGCAGGCCACGGGGCTACCGCGATTGTAGAGGGGAGCGCCCGCCTCGATGGCTTCGCCGAGCGTATGCACGATGAGCCGCTGCGTGTGGGTCGAGCACCCGTCGAGGATCGAGAGCGGATGACGCGGAACGTGGCGATCCTGGTTGCCCGCCTCGGGGTGAAACTGGGCCATCAGCGCGGCGAACTCCGACAAGGGGATTGGCGCCGGCTGCCTCATCATCGGAGTCAGATAGCGAATGGGAACCCCGAAATTGAGGTTCTGCCCTCCCTGGAGGAGGGCCGTGGCGACTCCCACCACCTCGCCGCGTTCGTTGAACAGCGGCCCACCTGACGACCCCGGCGCAATGGGCGCCGAGACCTGCAGGACTTCGAAAGCACCAATCTTGCGTCGAGCGCTCACGAGCCCGTTCGAGACCGTGTCCTCCAGGCCGAGCGGATTGCCGATGGCCACCACGGGGTCGCCGGGCCGCATCGCATCGCTGTCTCCAATCGCCAGCGCCGGCAAACCGCGCGCGTCGACCCGGACGAGCGCGAGGTCGTAGTCGGGACTGGCCGCCAGGATCTCGACGACGTCGAGGACGCGCTGGTCGCGAAGCGTGACCCTGACGCGCGCGCCGCCCAAGAGAACGTGCAGGTTGGTGGCTATCCAGCCGTCCGACCGCACGATGAAGCCCGTCCCGAGCGACTGGGTCGTACGGATCGTCACGATCGCGGGGGTTGCGGATGCGGCGATATCGGCGACAGTCAGCACGCGATGGGCGGCGACCGGACGGGGAGCGACCGCCGCAGGGCCCACAGACTTTGCCGGGCCGCCGCAGGCGACGAGCAAAAGAGCTACTGGGAGACCGCGCAGCGCCACCATACTGCTGGCAGTGTGACAGCGAAGGATGCGCTTGGCGACCGAGGTCGCGGCGACGTCGGCGACACCTCGAACGCCTTGACTACGGAAGAAACATCGGCGATGGCCTTGGTCCTGCCGTCGGGGCGGTGTGAACGCCATCCTGGGCAACGGCTACGGGCGGTGTCTCCTGGGCCTGCATCCCGGGTAATCCCGGTACCTGCCTATCGGACACGTTCGGTCCCGGGCTCGGGACGGGGGGCGCCTCAGACTTGCAACTGAGTGCGCTCGGGCTCTCACTGAATCGCTACCGTGTGGACTTCGGGCGGCAATGGCTCGCTGTCGGAGGTGACGCAAATGGCCCCGGCATTGCCCCGGGCAAAGGCGACGCACTCCGCGGACGAATGAAGCACGGTGGGCCGCCGCAGCTCGCCTTTGAAGACGGCCTCCTGAATTCGCGAAAGGAGCTCCCTCGTCGACAGGTCGAGTAGCGACCCCAGGTACTGGGTATCCGGCGCGTCGCCGGGGATAATCCCCAACTGGACGACGGCGCCGTTGGGCCACTGCTTGAGCCCGCCGGTGACCGCGCGTTTCAACTGGGAGCGCGTAAGGGTGGGCTGGGCGTTGTCGCGATTGACCACGACCACGAACCCGCCGGCGCCGGCGGGCGCCGTCACGCCGTTCGCCAGAGCGAGAACGGCCCCGATGAAGAAAACGCGCGTTTTCATCAAAATCCGAACGCGGCCTTGGCGGTCGCGATCTCCTGGTTTTGAGAGTCCCGCGAAATTCGTTCGACCTCCAGCTTGATTGCAAGCTGCGCCATGGGGAGCCACTTCACTCCGGCACGAACGTCGAAGAAGTCTTGGATTCCGTAGTAAATCGAAGGAAATCCAATCAGCAAACCCTGGGCATCTCCCCCCGCGTACTGGTAGATGATGTCGCCCGCTGCCGGAAAACGCATGTACTCGGGCCGCAGGTACGGCGTGAACGCTCCGATCGTGTAGCCCAGCTCCGCGAAGCCGCCGTAGATGCTGGTCGAGCTGAGACCATCGGGGTTGTGGCGCAAAGCAAAGCCCTCGACGTCGATGAGGAAGTGGTGCTCCGTGTAGACGACGTGAGCCCCGGCGACGAGTTCCTCGGTCTGGGGTCGTGTCGGCACGGCCGCCTGAGCGCCCGCGGCCCCTTGTCCTGCGAGTGACGGGATCACACCGCGCATCGCGTTGACGCCGAGAATCAAACCGTCGATCGGCATCCATCGCAGGCGAACGTTGAAAGTCCTCGGGACCGCCTCGGCGTATTCCATCGCGACCCCGGTGATGTCGGCCGGGCGTCCGTTGCCGACTTCAGCGTCGTACCGAAACGACCCCCCTGACCCGAAGTCGAACGTTCCGTCGATCCCAAGACCGACGTTGTGAGAGAGAATAATCCCGGCGGAGTCTTCGAAGTTGACGCTGTACGGACGGCTCGTGGTGAGCTCGAAGATGTTCCCGTGATGATAAGAGTCGTTGTAATAGCCCCAGGCCATGTGCGAGCGACCCGCCGTCACTCGAAGCCAGTTCGCAAAAAGGTAATTGATTTGGAGGCGCTCGATGTCCGTGGTGAAATTGTTCGGATTTGCCTCGAACATGACTTCGGTCAGAAAGCTGAGATTGCCCACGTCGGCCGAGCCGAAGATGTCGAGGCGGGGCGCAAAAAACGAAAACCCGACACCGGGCGCGTAGACGTTCGCGTTCGACGTGGCCGTGGGCCACGATTGGTCGGCATTGTTACGAATGGCAACCCCGGTGTCGCCGTACATCTTCAGGGAGAGGTCGGTCGCGCTCGCGATGCTCCCAATCGGGTCACTCGCAAACGACGCGGCGAACGTCGGCGGGGGCGCAGAAGCGCTACCGGCGGGTAGCGCAGTCGCGGGCGCGACTGATGGCGCGGGGGGAAGCGAAGACGGAGCCGCTGGTTCGGTGGAGGCGGGAGACGCCACTGGCGGCGAAACCGGAGTCGACTGCGGGGTTGCCGAAGCCGGCGCTCCAGGCGGGGAGGCCGGCTCGGCAGCGAGGCCCTGCCTGGTTTGGAGCAGAATCCCGAGGAGCAGTGAAGCGCTCCCGAGACACAGTGAACGCGCAGCGCACCTCATGAAACGGTCTACGGGCCCGCCACATGCAAACTTAATCCGTCGCCGCGAGGATGTCGTCTTCGCCGAAGTTCCACCCGCTGAAGGTGCGAACGAGGGTTCCCGCGGCGTCGAGGACTGCCACCTTCACGTCGTGATCGATATGGTTGGAGTCGCGCGCGACGTTCAGCCCCAGAACACTCCCGAATGCCCTGGTGTCCTCGCGACTTCCGCGGAGAAGGTGCCATCTGGAGGGGAGATGCCGGCTTTCCTTCAGCCGGCGCAAGCGCTCGACGGTGTCGTGGTCGGGGTCGATCGTCACCAGTACGAACTCCGCGAAGCGCCCGTGCGAACGCAGGATGTCGTCCATCTCGCGTAGCTTGTCGATCGTCATGGGGCAGCGCAGCGTGCAAGCGCCGAAGAATCCCGTGGTAACGATCGTCGAGCCGCGCCAGCGGGCGAACGTCGACGAAATGCCTTGATCGTCCGTCCAGCTCCACGACGACTCGACGATACTTCGGGCCGCGTCGGCGCGACCGCCGGCGAGTGGGCCCGCGGCCGCGCAGGCGGAGAGCGTACCCGCCAGCCCGATCGCCGCCAAAAGCGGGCTGGCGCGGCTCAAAACATCTCCACGACACCGGAGTTCATTTTCATATCCGACGAGTTCAGCTCACTCTCGGAGCTGATTCGCACGACGGCGGTGCCGGCCCGTTCCCGCGCCCGCTCCAGCACCGCGCTGACTTCGATATCGGGCGAAATTGCCAAGAGCTCGCCGGTGATCGCTCGGGTTCGCGATACGACGGCCTCCACCTCGTGGAGTGTTTGGGCCATGCGATCTTGGAATTGCAAATGGGTGAGTATGCCATTCGAAAGCGCCACGAGATTGTTTGCCCGTTCCGTGCCGGTCGCCACCGCGTGGGCGGTCGAGCGCCGGGTGATTTCGTAGGCGCTGCGCAGCTCGGCCATGCGCTGAGAGACCTGGTCGGTCAATTGTTGACCGAGCTCCTGCATGGTCCGTTCGTTGGCAACGATTCGCGTCACGAGCGACGAAAGGGTCGCGGCAAGCGCCCCGATCTGTTCGTTTACGCGCTGCACCTCGGTCGTGAGCTCACGCATGCCCCCGGCGACCGTCGCGAACGCGGCGCCTCGAGCTCCCCAACGCGCGGCTTCGAGCTTCACATTGAGCGTGAGCATTCGAAGGTCGAGCGCGACGACCTCGATTCCAGCCACGAATTCGCGAATCTTTCGCGCTACATCGACGATTCCCGCGGTCGCGTCCCGCTGGCGCGAGAGCCCGTCGTTCAACCCGGACAGGAACGTGTCGAGCGCGCTCGCCTGGCCTCGCACCGCGGCCTCCAGCGAAGCGCGCCCGCCGACCTCCCCCGTCTGAAACTCGCCGGAGAGACCTTCGAGCGCGTCGAGATTGCCCATCGCCTCGCGGTTCATCTCCGAAATCCGCGTTCCGATGGCTACGACTTCCCGCTCGCTCAGCGTGGTAGCCGACTGAATGAGGGCGCGAACCCGCTCTTCGCACGCGCCGAGCTCGGCGGCGACGGCCGCGCGGAGGTCGTCTCCTTGCGACACGTCAGCCCCCCGTAATCTGCTTGACCGCGGCGACGAGAAGGTCGGGCACGAACGGCTTGATGATCCAGCCGCGAGCCCCGAGGGACTTCGCCCGCTTTTTCAGATCGTTCTGTCCCTCGGTGGTGAGCATGACGACAGGGACCGAATTGCCCAATTTTTCGAGGAACTCGATGCCCGTCATCCTCGGCATGTTGACGTCGCAGATCACCATCGCGATGCCA
>CAZVPE010000060.1:0-27137 GCA_964628155.1 uncultured Polyangiaceae bacterium
CGATGACGTTGCCTTTGACTTTGCTCATCTTCTCGCCCGTCTCGTCGACGATGAGCCCGGAGAGGAGCACGCGCCGGAAAGGGACGCGTCCCATGAAGTGAAGGCCCAGCATCATCATGCGGGCGACCCAGAAGAAGAGAATGTCGTATCCCGTCTCGAGATCGCTGTCGTGCGCACCGTAGAACCTTTCGAGCGCGTGCGTTTTCTCGGGCCAGCCCAGCGTCGCGAAAGGCCAGAGGCCGCTCGAGAACCAGGTGTCGAGCACGTCTTGGTCCTGCGTCCAGCCCTCGCCGCAGTTTTCCGGCCGCTCGCGAGCGACGCGCACTTCGCCGTTCGGGCCGTGCCAAGCTGGGATTCGATGGCCCCACCAGAGCTGTCGCGAGACGCACCAGTCTTGGATGTCTTCGAGGAAATGGTCGTACGTCTTGGTCCACTCGCCCGGCACGATGACGGTCTTGCCCGTGTGCACCGCCTCGAGCGCTTTGTCGGCCAAGGGCCGCATCCGAAGAAACCACTGCGTCGAGATCATCGGCTCGACGACGCCGCCGGATCGCTGGCAGCGCGGCAGCGTGAGCACGTGCGGCTTGCTGCCTCGCGCGAGTCCTTTCTTCTCGAGCTCGCGTTTGACGGCGCGGCGGGCGTCTTTCCGATCCATCGACTCGAATGGCCCGGCGTTCGCGTTGAGCGTTCCGTCGGGGTTGAGGATGTTGATCTCGTCGAGGTCATGCCGCTTGCCCGTTGCGAAATCGTTGAAATCGTGGGCCGGGGTCACTTTCACGGCGCCGGTTCCGAACTTCGGGTCGACGAGGATCGCGTCCGTGATGATCGGGATTGTGCGCGGGACCAAGGGGTGTCGAAGGCGTTTGCCGTGGAGGCCGGTGTAGCGCGGGTCCTCCGGATGAACGGCGACTGCGGTGTCGCCGAGCATGGTCTCGGGGCGCGTCGTGGCGACCACGATCTCGCCGCCACCTTCCACCTCGTACGCAAACTCGAAGAGCTCCCCGTTGGCACCTTCTTCGTTGTCGACTTCCAGGTCGCTCAACGAGGTCATGCACTCGGGGCACCAGTTGATGAGCCGCGTCGCACGGAACATCAGGCCTTCCTCGTGCAGGCGGACGAACGCCTCGACGACGGCCCGGCTCATCATCGGATCCATCGTGAACTTCGAGCGAGCCCAGTCCGGCGAGGCGCCGAGTACGCGCTGCTGCATTGCGATGCGGCCGCCGCTTTCGCCCTTCCACTTCCAGACGCGCTCGATGAAGGCTTCACGCCCGAGCTCCAGCCGGGAGGTGCCCTCGCGTTCGAGCTGGCGGGAGACGACGAGCTGTGTGCCGATGCCCGCGTGGTCGATCCCGGGCTGCCAGAGGACGTTGTATCCGCGCATCCTTCGCCAGCGAACGAGCGCGTCCTCGAGCGTGCACCGCTGCGCGTGCCCCATGTGCAGGCTGCCGGTCACGTTGGGAGGCGGCATCGGCAGAAAGAAGGGGGTGCGCGCGTCGGCGGGGTCGTCGCTCGCAGCAAAGACGCCGCGCTCTTCCCAGAATGCGTACCAGCGCGCTTCGACGAGGGAAGGGTCGTACGGCTGATCGAGTGCCGGAGCGGGCGTGGAGGACAGGTCCGTCATCGGGTGTTGACTAGCCCGCATTTTTCGTGGCGTCGCGGTGGAGGGGGCAAGAATGAACAAAAGGATTGGGACGATCGGAAGGAAGGGGCATGGTCGCCCCTCAACCTTTCGGATCGTCCCGATCGATTGGCGACTCCTTTTCGGCCGAGCCCCCCGTCTTCTTCCTGCGGAAGGCCCTGCGGGCGTCTTCGATCGACAGCCCGCGGATGTAGTACGCGCGCGCCGCGGCGCCGATCGCCATCGTGCCGCTGAACGCGATCGCCGCCGAAACGACCGGGCCGCCGCCGGGTGCGACGATCTTCAGGAGGGCGCGCACCGCCTCGCGCAGGGCGAACGCCATTCCCACGTTTGCCCCGACGCTCCCCAAAAACTCGGCCGTTCCCCGCGTGTCGATCGACCGGCCGCCTATCCAGGCGATCCCCGCGACGAGCCCGGCCTGCAGCGCCGTCAGCGGGACGATGTCCGCAACCGGGATCGGCGCCGCGGCGATCGCCGCGCAGATTGCGGCGGTCGCTTTGGTCAGGGTGGAGGCCAGTTCCTCTTGTACAGCCCGCGTCCGAGTCGCCCGCGCGAGCTCGGCGCGTCCCGCGTCGGGCAGTTGCCGGAAGAGCGCGACCGCCAGATCGTCGATCCGCCAGCGTTCGTCGGCGCGGAGTGAGCCGTTCGGCCGCCAGGACATGTACGCGGAGACGCCGATGGTCGTGACGCGCCGGTCTCGGAGCGAGGCCCGGGCGTCGACTCTGCGCGCGATGGCCTGTTCGGCCAACGTCACGTTGCGCATCTTTTCGTCGATGTCCTCTTTCGGTTGCGTCGAGGCCGGGCCGGAAGCCGTGGGAAGCGCGACCGACTTCGGCTCGAGCAGGTCGCAGTGGGTGACGACCACGATGAGCGGCGGCTGCACGCGATGGGCGCGACGCACTTCGTCGAGGACATGCTCGAGGGCGTCGAGGTCCGCGTCGATGGCCGCGTCGACGTCCGCTGCCTTCGCGATGAAGACGATGAGATCGGGGGCCTTGATGCGGAGCTCGACGGCGATGGACTCGAGCGCACTCCTGGCCGGGTCGTGCTCTGCCGGGGGCGCGCCCTCTTGCAGTCCGCGCGTGTCGAGGATCGACATCGACCCTCCTTCACGCGTGTAATCGTACCACCGGCCGCGCCCAGTCTGGGCCGTGACGTGTCCGAGCTCGGCCACCTTCGCGCCGAAGAGCGCGTTGACGACGGACGACTTGCCGGCTCCGCGGCGGCCCACCAGTACGAGTGCGGGCGGGCGCTTGTCGAGCAGGAGCGTGCGCAATGTCGCGATACGCGAGCGCACGTCTTTGGCGACGTCGAGAGGCAGCCGCTCGAGGAGTTCCTCGATGCGCTCGATTGCGCGCGCAAGAGCCTTGAGCGGGTCGTCGCTGCCCGACATGGTCGACGCACCTCCGTGTCACCTATCGTGCCGGCGCCATGCCGGACCGCCCGTCTCCGATCTCAGGGGTCTTTCGTCAGGCGCGTAATCTCTTCCTTGATCAAGGTCTCGGCCAGCTGCGGGACGACCTCCCAGACGACGCGCTCGATGACCTCGCGCGAGAGCGCAAGCACCGCGTCGACCTGCTGAGCCGTGAGCCCGAGCTCTCCGAGCTTGTTCGCCAGGTGTCCGTTGACGGACGAGCTGACGGCCGGAGCGCCTTCGGGCGGCCGGGGCGGCACGGCGGTTCGCGCCGTGTGCTCGATGGCGGGGCTACTCGGCGCCGGCGCGTTGGGCGCCGATGCGGCCCGCGCCTGCTGGGGCGGCACGATCGGTGCCCCCGAAGGCGCGGTCCGCGCGATGGGCGACCCGAGCGGGGGCCCCCCTTCGAACGACAAGGTGCTGGTGCGCTGGTTCGACGCGGGCGGGCGCTGCGGGGACAGCGGCGCGCGCGGTGCGGGGACGGGTGGCGCGGCGGGCCCACGGGTCGTGTCCGTGAAAGACGAAGCCGCGCTTCGGTCGAAGGCGCCGATCGGGGAAACGACCTGCGGGGCCGGCGCAGGAGGCGCCGCCACCGGAGCTTGCCTCGTGTTCTCGCGCGTGACGATCGCCTTCTTGACCTTGTCGATCAGCGTATGGGTGTCGAACGGCTTGTCGGCGTAGTCGTCCGCGCCCGCTTCCCGCCCGCGTTGCGCATCGTATGGGTTATACCGGCTGGCCAGCAAGACGATCGCGAGCCGTGGGTCGCGCTCCCGGAGCTCCTTGGCGAGAGCGTAGCCGTCGACTCCTTCGAGGGCAGCGTCGATGACGGCGGCCACCGGCCCTTCGCTCAGGCAAGCCAGCGCTTTCTGCGAGCTCTCGGCGGCGACCACGCGGAAGTCTTCGCCGGCGAAGGTGATCTCGAGCACCTTGCGCATCGTGGTGCTGTCGTCGATGGCGAGCAGGGTCTTGGGCACGTGTGGCTTCTCCGCCCCGCCGGCAAGCGAGCGGGTTTGTGCGATTGTGCGGACGGGGAGCGCGGAGTGTCAAGAACGGTCAGCGGCAGGGGAGGGAAGGACGACGTAAAAGAGCGCTCCGGCGCTTCGCGACGAGTCGGCGCCGATCTCCCCGCCGGCTGACTCGACCAGTCCGCGGCACACGGCGAGGCCCAGCCCCGTGCCTTCCCCGACTCCCTTGGTCGTGACAAATGGCTCGAAGAGGCGATCGCGCACCTCGGCCGCAATTCCGGGTCCGTCGTCCTCGACTTCGATGCGCACCTGACCGTCGGCTGCGCTGGCGCGAATGACGATGCGCCCGCCGCCGCCCCGTCCCGCCCCCGCGATCGCCGCGCCCGCGTTGAGCACGATGTTGAGCAGCACCTGCGTCAGTCGTGCGGCCGGGAACCCGACCTCGAGCGATGCGTCGATGTCCGTCTCGATCTGCACCGCGCGAAACGGTTTGTGGGGGGTCACGAGACCGACCACGTCCTCGACCACGCCGAGGACGCTTGCCGTGCCAGGTCCGTCGCGCTCGGAAGGTCCCCCCTCCGGCCTCGCGAAGTCGAGCAGCCCCCGAACGACGGCGTGGATGCGTTCGGTCTCGCGGCGCATGCGCTGGAGGAAGTCTCGCTGCGTTTCCGCCGAGAGCTGACCGTCGAGCAGCAGATCTTGCATTCCCATGAGCGCTGCGATTGGGTTGCCAATCTCGTGCGCGAGCCCAGCTGCGAGGCGGCCCACGCTCGCCATCCGCTCGCTGCGGACGAGCTGTCCCTGCGCGAGGGTGAGTCGGGTCGTCGTCTGCGTCAGCTCTTCCACTTTGAGGATGAGGGCCGCTTCCTCGCGAATCAACCGCTCGGCCATCGCCTGGACGCTCGCGCCGAGGTCGATGAGCTCGCGGGCACCGATTCTCGGCACGCGGAGCGTCCGGGCTCCGTTCGCGACCCGGTCGGCGGCGTCCACGAGCTGCTCGACTGGGCGGACGATGAGCCGCGTGAGGACGAAGTACGCGAAGACGAGCAGCGCGAGGGCAAAGGTGGCCATGTAGAACGCGACGAGTCGCACGAGGCGCGATCCGTCGTCCGACGCTCCCTCGGCCCGAAGCCGGGTAACGACGGAGAGGTCTCCCACGTGCGTCGCGATTTCGACGGCCCGCCCGGCCGTTCCGCGGGCGATCTCCGCAGACTCCCCGAGGCCCTGTGGGGCGAGCAGCGCGCGGGCCGCTGCGGGCGACCCGGCGCACGCGATGCGGGAACCGTCCGCGCCGAACGCGCAGGCTGCGTCGATGTCGCCCGACCGCGCGCAGACGTCGAGCTCACGCTCCACCTCGCTCGGTCCGCCTCGAGCTCGTGCATCGGCGACTTGGACGGCGATGGCGTGGCCGAGGGCGAGCGCCGCATGCTCGCGCGCGCCGAGCATCGTCGCGCGGGTCAAGCTGGCCACCGCGAAGAACAGCGGAACGAACGCGAGCAGCATCAGTCCGGCGAGCGCCAGGACGATTTGCACCCGAAGCCCCATCTGCACGGCCGGCGGAACGCGGGGTGGCGAAGGGTACTTCGAGACGCCCACGTTTCCCGACGCTACGGCGAATCGGCCGAGATACCGAAGGCTTGCTTGACGGCCCAGGCCACCCCGCCGCCGTCGCCGACCGTCTCGGCCAGCACGTCGGTCGCCTTGGCCTTCACTTCGTCGGGCGCCTGACCCATCGCAAACGAACGCCCCGCGAGCTCGAACATGGAAATGTCGTTGATCCAGTCGCCGACGCATACGGTGTCTTCGAGCCGGACTCGCTCGCGCTCGGCGATCCAGCGCAGCGCCGTCCCCTTGGTCCCGCCCGCGGCGCGGACGATGACGGCCCAGACGCCCGCGTGCGCCGCTCGTCGTATCGGGAAGCGTGCGACCACCGCCACCGACGACAGGTGACTCGCGATCTTCGCGACGGCCCCTTCGATTCGATCGAGCGGCCCGAGACCGATGACCCCTGTGACACCGTCGGCGCTGCCCCAGAGCGCGTGCTCGAAGACGTCGGTCGCGGGTCGCAGGTCCTTCGACCACGTCCTGACGTATTCGACGAAGGGAGCGCCCGCCGGGTCGTGGCCGATGGCATCGTCGGCAAAGACGAACGTCGTCACCTCCGCCCGAGCGAAGATGTCGCGCAAGAGCCCCGCCTCGGCGCCGCGGACCCCCATGTGAAGAAGCGTGGCGTGGGCCCCGGCGTCGACGATGTGACTGCCGTCGGCACACCCAACGGCGCCGCGAATGCCAACGAGCTCGGCGACCCCCCGAGTGCCGGAGTAAAGCCTCCCCGTGATGATGCTGACGGAAATCCCGCGGGCGAGCGCAGCCTTCAGCGCGCGTACGTCGTGCGCGTGCGGCCGCCCGTTCACGTCGAGGAGCGTGCCGTCGAGGTCGACCGCGAGGAGCCTCGGCCGAATCAAGCCGTCGCGGGGTATACGGAGACTTTGCGCTCCGTCCGCGAGCGCCACTCGTATTTCACGGTTCCGTCGACGAGCGCGAAGAGCGTGAAGTCCTTGCCCAGCCCGACGTTGCGGCCGGCGTGGATGGACGAGCCAACCTGCCGGACGAGGATGCTCCCCGCCGTGACTTGTTCGCCGCCATAGACCTTGACCCCGCGCTTTTGGGAGTTCGAGTCGCGGCCGTTGCGCGTGCTGCCTGCACCTTTTTTGTGAGCCATGATGCTTTTCTCGGTGTCGCCGTCAGGCGACGATGTTGGTGATCTCGAGGGCAGTGAACGGCTGGCGATGGCCGCGCTTGCGGCGGTAGTTCTTGCGGCGGCGAAACTTGAAGATGATGATCTTCGGGCCGAGGTCTTGGCTGACGATCTTGGCTTCGACCTTGGCGCCGGTGACAGTCGGCTTGCCGAGCTGCAGCGCCTCGCCGTTCACGAGCAGCACGTCGTCGAACGTCACCGGGTCGCCGATGGCGCCCGCGAGCTTCTCGACGCGGAGCTTGTCGCCCTTCTCCACTCGGTACTGTTTGCTTCCAGTCTTGAACACGGCGTACATGGGTCCCTCTTGGGGCCGCATCCCGAAGGGATGGCGGCGGGGTTAATCGGGGCCGAAGTCTATAAAGGCCCTCGGCCTCTTTGTAAAGTCGCGGGCTTGGCGCAGCGGCGCCCACCCGCGCCACCTTGGCCCCCAGCTTCGTGCTAGTCGGCCCCACCGGAGCCGCATGGCGAACTATCTGGCCCTCGTTCTTCACGCGCACTTGCCTTTTGTCCGCCATCCTGAGCACGCGCGCCACCTCGAAGAGCGCTGGTTCTACGAGGCGCTCGTCGAATGTTATCTCCCCATCCTCGACTCGTTCGACCGGATGGCCGCCGAGGGGATCCCCTTCGCGCTCACGATGAGCGTCACGCCCCCGCTCGCGGCGATGATGCGGGACGATCTGCTCCGGCAGCGCTTTCACGAGCACCTTGCCCGGATTGAGACCCTCGCCGAGCGCGAGATGAAGCGCCTTTGGGGCGACGAGCGCTTCGCTCCCATCGCGACCTTCTACCGCGACCACTTCGCGAGGATGCGCGCGGTCTGGGACCGTCACGGCGGCGACGTCCTTGGTGGCCTCGTGCGGCACTGGGACGCCGGGCGCCTCGAGCTCCTTACGTGTTCCGCCACGCACTGTTACCTCCCGGGAATGCTCCCGGCCCGGGAAGGAATCCGCGCGCAGCTGGTGCTCGGAGTCCGCGGCTTCGAACGGATCGTCGGGCGCACGCCGGCAGGCGCGTGGCTTGCCGAGTGCGCCTACCATCCGAGCTTCGACGACGAAATCGCGAAGGCCGGCATTCGCTTCACCATCGTCGATACGCACGGGATCACCAACGCCCGCCCGCGCCCCCCGTTCGGCGTCCACGCCCCCGTCGCCAGCCCGAGCGGCGTCGCCTTCTTCGGCCGCGACGTCGAGTCGAGCCGCCAGGTCTGGTCGCGCGACGAGGGCTATCCGGGCGACGCGTATTATCGAGAATTCTACCGCGACATCGGTTTCGACCTACCGGAAACGGAGCTCATGGGCGAGATCGCGTCGGACGGCTCGCGCCTGATGACGGGGCTGAAATATTACCGAATCACGGGCAAGGACGCCGAGAAGCAACCATACCAGCCCGGCGTGGCCGCGGAGAAAGCGCGCGAGCACGCGGCCGACTTCGTCGCCGAGCGAATCGAGCAGGCCAAGGCACGCGCCGGCGCGATGCCGGTTCCGCCCATCATCGTCGCGCCGTACGACGCGGAGCTTTACGGTCACTGGTGGTTCGAAGGCCCGATGTTCCTCGAAGCGGTCTTTCGCAGACTGCCCAACACGGCGGGCGAGCTCGAAGCCATCACGCTGCGGGGGTACCTCGATAGACATCCCGTCTCGGTTCAGGCGACGCCCAGCGCGAGCTCGTGGGGAGCAGGGGGCTACGGCGAAGTGTGGGTCGGCCCAGAGGCGGCGTGGACTTGGCGCCACGTGCACCACGCCACGCGATATGCCCATTGGCTGGTGAACAAATTCAGGAATGCCGCAGGGCGCCGGGGCGAGGCGCTCGATCAGCTGATCCGCGAGCTCCTGCTCCTCCAGTCGAGCGACTGGGCGTTCATCCTGAAGATGGGGACGGTCGCGCGCTACGCGGAGGCCCGCATCCGAGCCCACGTGCACCGCCTGCGGCATCTCGGCCATCTGGTCGAAACCGGGATCATCGAGGGAGCCGACTCGGCCTGGCTCGACGACGTCCGCAGTCGCGACAACTTTCTGACGCCGCTCACCGGGGACGAGCTCCGCTCGCCCTTCGATGCCTGACCCTCAAGGATGCTAGTGTCGCTGCCGTGGTGCTCCGAATCCAAGGTACGTACACAGCGCTCGTCACCCCGTTTCGCGATGAGGCCGAACAACCGATCGACTGGGACGCCTTCGATGGACTGCTCGAAGCGCAGATTGCCGGCGGCGTGAGCGGGGTCGTACCCTGCGGGACGACGGGCGAAAGCCCCACGCTCAGCCACGAAGAGCACGCGCAGGTCGTCGAGCGAACGGTCTCGCGCGTCAAGGGCCGCGTTCAGGTCATCGCGGGTACCGGATCGAACTCCACACGCGAGGCAATCGCGCTTTCCCAGCACGCGGCGCGCGCGGGCGCCGACGCTGTGATGGTCGTCGTGCCCTACTACAACAGGCCCACGCAAGAAGGGCTCTATCGTCACTTCGTCGAAGTCGCCAAGAGTGTGCGGGTGCCCCTCGTCATCTACAATATCCCGGCCCGCACCGGCCAAGACCTCGCTCCCGAGACGTTCGCGCGAATCGCGGAGACCGCCCCGAACGTCGTCGCGATCAAGGAGGCGACGGGGAACGTTCTTCGCGCGCAGAAGATCGTGCAAACCATGGGTTCGCGGGTGACCGTACTCAGCGGCGACGACGCGCTGACGCTGCCGATGATCGCGGTGGGCGCCAAGGGCGTCATCAGCGTCACCTCCAATCTTCTTCCGGCCGAGACGGTCCGCGCGACGAGACTTGCCCTCGACGGGGGCGCGGAGGAGGCGCGGCGCGCGCACCTCGCGCTCTTGCCCGTGCACGAGGCGATGTTCATCGAGGCGAGTCCCGCGCCAATCAAAGCCGCGCTGGCGATGCGCCGGCTCTCGGCGGACGTCGTGCGTCCACCGCTCGCCCCTTGCACCGAAGCGACGCGCAAGGCGGTCGCGGGGGCCTTGGAGACCTACGCGCGGGGGCAAAGCTGATGCGCCTGGCGGTCGTGGGTGCGAGCGGACGCATGGGGAGGGCCGTCGTGGCGCTGGCGACCGCCAGCGGGATGGAAATCGTGTGCGCGATCGGCACCACCGATGTGGGGCGCGACGCGGGGGAGCTCGCGGGAATCGGTCCAATCGGAACGTGCGTCGTCGACGGGCTCGAAGCAGTCGAACACGCGCGAGCCGACGTGGTCATCGATTTTTCCGCCCCGAGCGCCACGCTTGCGCTGGCGGCCATCGCGCCGGCGGCGGGCACTGCCATCGTGAGCGGCACGACCGGCCTCGGCGAGGATGCGCGCAGCGCACTCGATCGCGCGTCGAAGCGGGTGGCCGTCCTCTGGGAGCCGAACATGAGCGCCGGCGTCCATGTGCTCCAACGACTCGTGGCGCAGGCCGTCGCCGCACTCCCGGACTGGGACGTCGAGATCGTCGAGACCCATCACCGCGCCAAGCTGGACGCGCCGAGCGGGACCGCGCTGCGCTTGTTCGAGGCGGTGCAGGGCGTCCGGCCAGCCGCGCGCATGGTGCACGGGCGGCAAGGCAAGCCGGGTCCACGAGGATCCGACGAGATCGGGATGCACGCGCTCCGCGGGGGCGACGTCATCGGCGACCACGTCGTCCACCTGGTGGGCGGCTCCGAGCGGATCGAGCTCGCGCACCGGGCCACGAGCCGCAACGTGTTCGCCCACGGTGCGCTCCGCGCCGCTCGGTGGATCGCCGGGCGTCCGCCCGGTCCCTACGCCCTCGACGACGTGCTGCGGGTCAGAACCTGACTCGCACGTCGAGCGAGCCGGATCGCGGCTCGATCGCCGGCAGCAGCTCGAATCGGGCCTTCGTCGCCGTGCGCGGGCCTTCCCGGCTTTCCGCTTCGGTCGAGTGGTGGTCGGTGGCGAGCAGCACAACCCCCGTACCCGCGAGCACGGCGCCGACGCCGGAGAAAATCCATGCAAGGGTCGAGGCAGTCACGGCGTCCTTGCCTTTGGTGCACGCGTCGAGCGATTGAGGGCGCGTCATATCCGCGCAGACGTCGGTGACGCTCCTCGGTATCTGCTGCCGATCGTTCGTGCTGCCGGTGCTGTCGCCGAGCCAATCCGCCGCCTCGGCGCCCCCCACCGCGAGAAACCCCGCCCCCAAAGCGAGAGCGGTGTACGCGAGCGCGGACCGCCCGGGAAATGACCCCCCACCGGAGGGAGCGCTGGGCGGCTCCGGTGCGCGCCGCGATTCCGCAGGCTCCGGGGCCGCTATTGGGCTCGGGGGGGGCGCAACCGATGGCTCGGCCCCGGTCAGCGCGCCGAAGAGACGCGTCGCGATGCCTCGCGTCGAACCGTCACTCGCGTCTCTCAGCGAATCGGCGAACGTTTCGTGCGCGCTGACGCTGGGCTGGCCTCGCGACCAGAGGTGGACCTCGGTCTCCACCTGTCCCGGGACGCTGCGGCGTCGCTCCATCGTCCCCCAGATGTAGTGGTCGGCTTTGAGCTGGTCGGCGATCCGCTGCAGGCAGGCCGCGTCCGGCGTGGCCGGGCACTTGAGCGCAATCGCGAGCGTCTCGAACGACTGACTCGTTTCGAGCAGCGACCACCCCGGAGCTTGCTGTACGCGCCATCGCAGCGCTCGGGTCAGGGCTTCGGCCTGGTCGTCGGCGTCTTCCGTCCAGATGGCCAGCACGTACACCGGCACGGTCTTGGCGGTTGGGGGATCCGCTTGCGCCGTGCGGGCGGCGAGACACCAGGCAAACGACACGAAAACTCCGAGGGTCAGCGCGATCGACCTGGGCATGCGAGAAAAGCCTAGCGCCCCCACGGGGCACTCGGCAAAAGAGACCTGCCGTTCGTGCCCTGAAGACCCACATCATGCGCATCACCGCAGGAATTTATCGCTCGCGCTCTCTCCGGGCGCCGGCGGGCACGGCGACCCGCCCCACGTCCGACCGCGTGCGCGAGGCGCTCTTCGGTACGCTCTCCGCAAGAAACGCGGTCGCTGGGGCGCGCGTTCTCGACCTCTACGCGGGGACGGGGGCGCTCGGGCTCGAGGCGCTTTCGCGAGGCGCGGCGCACGCGACGTTCGTCGAATCGTCGCGCGAAGCCCTGTCGGCCCTCCGTGCGAACGTGACGGCTCTGGGTCTCGAAGGCCGGACGCTCGTCGTTGCCGCCGTCGTCGAGCGGGCGGTGGGACGGCTCGCGCGCCGCGCCCCCTTCGATCTCGTTCTCGCCGACCCGCCTTGGGCGCTGGTGGAATCGGGCGATGCGCCAGGGGCCGTCGCGAATCTGGTCGGCGCGGGAGTCCTCTCCCCGGGAGCGCTGCTCGTCCTCGAACACTCCTCGCGGACGGCGGCGCCGGCGATGGGGGGCGTCGTTCTCGAAGAGGAACGACGCTATGGCGACACGGCCCTCGCCATCTACAAACCCGCTATACTCGACCCGTCTCGCGCTCCCCCAGCGAGGACCGCTTCCGAATGAGCTCCCCTTCCAGCCGTCCGCCCGCCGGCGTCCCTGCGTCGGGCGGCAACGCAAAGTACGCCGCCGTCGCTGCCGTGTTCGTCCTCGCCATCGGTGCCCTATTCATGTGGCGCCGAGTCGCCCGCGAAAGCCCCGCGGCACCCGCCCCCACGGCTGCGCCCGTGGTCGCGTCCGCGGAGCCGACGAACCCCAAGCTCGAAGAGATCCCTCCGCCGCCACCGGTCGAAGAAAGGCCGGAAGCAGGTCCGGGGGGGCCTCGCGTGGTCTACGTGCAGGCCGGAGGTTGCGACGCCAAGTGTGTGGGGGCCGCGCCTCCCGAGCTCACCCAGGCCCTTCAGGTGCGCGGCATGCAAGCGCGTCGCTGTTACAACCAGGCGCTGAGCCAAGACCCGTCGCTCCGCGGCCACGTCCAAATCGCATTGCGCATCGGAACGGCGGGCAACGTCTGCTCGGCCAACGTGACCGCGAACGACATGCGCACCCCGAACGTCGCGAACTGTGCGGCCCATATTCTCATGGGCGGCAGCTACCCCGCGCCGAAGGGCGGCTGCGTCGAGGCTGTCGTGCCAATGTCGTTCGTGCCGCAGGGGCAATGACGTGGCGGCGCCGACGGGGTCCGCGGTCGGCCTCCTGACGCCCGCCGCGATCCTCCTCGCCTGCTGGGGGAGCGTCGCGCTGTCCGGCGGCTGCGTCGAAACGCGCCGCTCGTTCGGCGAGGACTGTCTCAAGAACGACGACTGCCTTTCCGGAGTCTGCTCCCAGCTCCTTTGCGCGGCCCTGCCGCCGACCATCGACGCTGCCCTCGTCGCGGACGTTGCACAGGGCACCGACATGGGCGCGGACATCTCGATCGAAGCATCCACGGCAGCCGACGCGGACTCGGCTGCTTCCGACGAAACGCTCGGCGACGACGCGGACCAGACCGCCGATGCGGCGGCTGGCTCCGCCACCGACGGTTCCACGGACGACGGCAGTGGAGACTGACGCGGGACGAAAGCTTCGCGGAGTTCTCCTGCAAGTCTCCTACGACGGCTCGGCATTTCACGGTTGGGCACGCCAAGAGGGGGCTCGGACCGTCGAAGAGACCCTCTCCGGCGCCGTGCTCGCGGTCGACCCGCGTGCCGGGCCGATCCGGGGCACGAGCCGCACCGACGCGGGGGTCCATGCCGAAGGACAGCTCGCGGCGTTCGACGCCGAGCTCGAGATCCCTGCGCGAGGCTGGGCGCTCGGACTCAACCAACACCTGCCCGAAGACGTGGCCGTGCGGGCCGCCCGTTCGGTTCCAGTCGGTTTCGCCCCACGGTTCGCCTCTCGCGGCAAGCGCTATCGTTATCGGGTGCTCGTCGACCCCGTCCGAGACCCCCATTGGCGCGCCCGAGCCTGGCGTGTTCCGCAGCTCGACCTTGCGGCGGTGGCCCGCGAGGCGGAGGCGGCGCGAGGCAAGCACGATTTTGCGAGCTTCCGCGCGATGGGCGACGAGCGAGCGACGACGGTGCGCACGCTCACCCGAGTCGACATCGAGCGGGAGAACGATCCGCGCATCGTCGCGATCGTCGTCGAAGGCGACGCCTTCTTGTACCGGATGGTGCGCATCCTGGCCGGCACGATCGTCGACGTCGGCCGCGGGCGTCTCCCGGCTGGTGCCGTCGCGCGCGCGCTTCTCGCACTCGACCGCCGGACCGCGGGAACGACCGCACCGGCCCACGGCCTGGTGCTCGAGCATGTCTACGTAGACCTGCCGGAAGGTACCGGCGAGCCATGGCCGCCCTGACCCGCCCTACCCGGGGGTCCGTGCGCGCCGCGGGAGTCGGCGAAGGGACGGCCATTGCCGCCCTCTGGCGGGAGTTGTGGGAAGCGCACGAAGCCTGGGGCGGCTATCCGGGAGCCCGCGACCCTCGCGTCTACGCGAGCCTCGCGCGGAGGCTCGACGACGACGCGCGCGCCCGCGCTGGTCATCCCATCCTCGGCCGGCACATCCATCTGGTCTGCGATCTCGGCGGCGTTGCCTGCGCGCAGGTCGAGGGCTGGCTCGAGCAGCACGGGATGGACACGGCCACGCCGCTGACCTGCGAAGTGCGGTCCCTCGTGGTCGCGGAGCGCGCGCGCCGGCTCGGCGCGGGGCGAGCCTTGCTCGACGCCCTCGCCAGAGCCGCGGGCAAGCTCGCGGGAGGTGCTCCGTGTGTGCTCGCGGCCGAGGTGCTGGAGCGCAATCCGGCCCACGCGTTCTATGCGCGGGTCGGCTACTCCCCGGTCGCGTGGAGCACCCGCATCGAGGCCGAGGCGGGGGCGGCCATCGGCGGTCTCTCGAAGGGGTTCATGGCCCGGTTGGCCGTGCCGCGCGACGCGCTGGCGCTCGCCCGCCTCGAATCGATGCTGGCCGCACGGCGACAGGCGTGCGGCGACGCCCGTTTCGACCGGCCCCGCACACTCGACGCGACGTTCGTCGCCGCCATCGGCGCCCACCTCGCCGCCGAAAACCATTCGTCGCTGCGCGAACCGGCGACGATCGTTGTCGTCGACCAGGCCGGGAGAGTCCGCGGTGCAGCCAGCTTCACCGTCCACTCGCTCGAGCCTCCGTTCGTTCCGATGCGCCGTGCCTTGGTCGGTCGATTTGCGCTCGACGTCGCGAGCCCGCCGCTGCCTCTCGTCGCGCCTCTCGTTGCGCTCGCCTGCCAGCTCGGCCGAACGAACGGGGCGATGCACGTCGAAGTCACGGACCTCTCCGGACCCGGAACCGCGCTGTACGACGCAGCCCTCGCCACCGGCGCGCAAGCCTGGTCTCGCGTCGTGCTCAAGATCGGGTAACGCAGGATTGCTTGCCCCGAGCAAGCATGCGACTACCCTTGTCGACCATGACGTCACCGGTCCGGCTCGCCGCCGTGTCGTTCGCTCTTGCCATCAGCGCTGTCGCGCCGCGCGTCGACGCCCAAGTGGCCGCCCCCGCCGTGCCCGTTCCGACGCCTGCCCAAGTCCAGGCTTCGACGGCGGAGGCACGCCGCCTGTCGGAGGGCTTCGTCGCGGTCGCGGAGCGGGCGAGCCCGAGCGTCGTGCAGATCGACGTCACCGCCCGCGACGAAAAGGCCGACGTGCTGTCGCGGTTCTTCGGGCACTCGAACGTCGACGAACCGATTGCACGGGGAATGGGATCGGGCGTCGTGTTCACGCCGGACGGCGCCATTCTCACCAACAACCATGTCGTCGAAGACGCCCTCACGATCAACGTTCGGCTCCGCGACGGGCGGTACCTGCCTGCCCATTTGGTCGGACGCGACCCCGCGACCGATCTCGCGGTCGTGAAGATCGACGCCACCGGCCTGACCGCCGCCAAGTTCGCGGACTCCGACGCCGCCCGCGTCGGCGAGTGGGTCGTCGCGATAGGCTCGCCGTTCGGGCTTGGGTACACGGTGACGGCCGGCGTGCTTTCGGCCAAGGGCCGCGGCGGCCTTGGAATGAACGACATCGAGGATTATCTGCAAACCGACGCGAGCATCAACCCCGGCAACTCCGGGGGCCCACTCTGCAATCTGCAGGGCGAGGTCCTCGGCATCAACACGATGATCGTCGGGCGCGGCCAGGGAATCGGCTTCTCCGTTCCGAGCAACATGGCCCAGCGCGTGGCAAACCAAATTCTCAAGACCGGTCGCGTATCCCGCTCGTGGCTGGGGCTCAGCGTTCAAGACATCAGCCCTGAGATCGCGCAGGCGATGCACCTTTCGCCGGGAGCGGGCGCCCTCGTCAACAACGTCGCCGCCGACGGGCCGGCGTTTCGGGCGAACATACGCCCCGGCGACGTCATCGCTTCGCTCGGCGGCCACACCGTGCGCGACGGTACGGACCTCGTGCGCGAGGCGATTTCTCACGACGTCGGCCAGCCCGTGCAGCTCGAAATCGTGCGCGGCGGTCAGCATTACGGAGCCAGCGTCCTTCTGTCCGAGCGCCCCGAAGCCCCCATCAAGCCCGCGCCCTCCCAGCAGCAGTCGCTGCCGCACCAGGGACTCGGGCTGGTCGTGAGAGATCTCGCGCCGCAGCAGGCGGCCCAAATGGGGCTGGCCTCCAAGCCTATCCCCGTCGTCACGCAAGTGACCCCCGGGTCGGCGGCCGATCGGGAGGGGCTGCGTGTCGGCGACGCCATCGTCGAGGCGAACGGCACGGCCGACCCGACCTCCGCTCAGGTGGCAGACCTGGCCCGCGCGGGCTGGCTGCTTCTTCGGGTGAAGCGGGGCGAGTCGTATCGGTACGCCGCGCTGAAAAAATAACGCGGTCGGCCCGGAGATCGGGTAACGGTCTCGCTCATGGTCGAGGTCCGGCAGATTCCCTTAGGCGGCCCCGTAAACGACTTCTTGAACGTCGTCGACGAGATCTATCGGGGCGATCCCGTGTACGTCCGCCCGCTCGACATGATGCTGAAAGATCAGCTCAACCCACGCAAGAATCCTTTCTTCGAGCACGGCGAGGGGACGATGTTCTGCGCGTATCGAGCCGGCCGATGCGTCGGCCGCGCGACCGCGCAGCTCGATAGAGAGCACCTCGATCGGTACAAGGACGCGACAGGGTTCTTCGGCTTCCTCGACACGATCGACGACGAAGAGGTCGCGCGGGATCTCCTGGGGCGCGCCGAGCGGTGGCTCGCCGCCAAGGGCATGAAGAACGCGCGCGGCCCGTTTTCGCTCAGCATCAACGAGGAGACCGGGTGTCTCGTCGAAGGTTTCGAGACGCCGCCCTACTTCATGATGCCTCACCACAAGAGCTACCAAGGGGGTCTCATCGAGAAAGCCGGTTACGCGAAGGTCAAAGACTTTTTCGCGTGGAAGTACACCGTCGGCGAGCCGAACGTACGCGTTCGGAAGGCCCAGGAGCAGGTAAAGGCGATGCCTGAGATTTCGTATCGGACCGCGTCGATCAAAGACCTCGCCCGAGACGTCGAGCTCCTGGTCGACATTTACAACGACGCCTGGAGCGACAACTGGGGGTACGTGCCCTTCACGCGCAACGAAGTCCGCAAGATGGCGTCCGATTTCAAGCTCTTCATCATGCCCGAAATCACCTGCATCGTTTCCATCGACGGCGAGCCTGCGGCCGTCGCTCTCGCCCTGCCCAACCTCAACGAGATCGTGGGCGACATGCACGGCAAGCTCCTTCCGTTCGGCTTTCTCAAGTTGCTCTGGCGCCTCAAGGTCCGCGGCCCGAAGAGCGCCCGCCTCATCTTGCTCGGAATCCGCAAGAAATGGCGCCACGTTCGCAAATACGCGCCCCTCAGCGCGTTCATGTACGCGCAGATGAACGACGGTGGAAAGAAGCTCGGGATACGCGAAGGAGAGCTCGGCTGGACGCTGGAAGACAACGGCGCCGTGAGCGCGGGCATCCAACTGATGGGCGCGAAGCTCTACAAGAAATATCGCGTGTACGAGAAATCGCTCCAAGCGCCTGCGGGAAACTAATCGATGAAAGTCTTGGTCACCGGCGCGAGCGGCTTTCTCGGCGGTCACGTCGCCGAGCTTCTTTCGAAGCGGGGCGATCAAGTTCGTGCGCTCGTCCGCGTCACGTCCAACCGCAAGCACCTGCAGAGCCTCGCCCACGTGGAACTCTTCGAGGGGAGCGTCGAGGAGTCCGAGCGCGTGCGCGAGGCGGTCGAGGGGGTCGACGCAGTCGTGCACGCGGCGGGGCTGATCAAAGCGCGAAGCACCGATGACTTTTTTGCGGTGAACGTCGGCGGCACGGCGAACCTCGTCGAGGCGGCGCGCAAACAGAAACTGAAGAAGTTCGTGTTCGTCTCGAGCCTCGAAGCGTGCGGACCATCGGCCGATGGGCAGCCCGTGTCCGCGGATCAAGAGAATCCCGTCACCGCGTACGGGCGGAGCAAGCTTGCCGCGGAGAAAGTGGTTCTGTCCGCCAAAGACGACATGCCGGTCGTCATCCTCCGTCCGGGAGCGATCTACGGCCCGCGCGACGGTGAAATCCTCGAGGCGTTCCGGGCCATCCAACACGGCGTGCTTCCGATCGTCGCCGGGGGCGAGGCCAAAGGAATGTGGATCTACGCGACCGATTGCGCGGAGGTCTGCGTCTGCGCAATCGACGCCGACGTGCCGAGCGGCAACATCTATTTCGTCGACGACGGCTGCGGGCCCATCGACCAGCGCCAGATGCTGTCAGACGCCGAGCAGGCGTTGGGAAAGCGCGCGTTCTTCCGGAGGAGTCTTCCGGTGCCCGTGTTCATGACCGTCGCGCGCGGGATGGAAGCGTTCGGGCGCCTGTCCAACAGGCCGGTGATGCTGACTCGTGAGAAGGCGAACATGCTCCTCCAGCACTGGGTCTGCTCGTCCGAAGAAACCCGCCGCGATCTCGGCTGGACGCCGAAGGTCCCATGGTCCCAGGGGGTGGGACTCGCGGTAAAGTGGTATCGAGAGAACGGCTGGCTTTAGGGTCCACGCGGGCCGCCCCGCGAATCGCGAACTCCTGCCAACGCGCCACTTCGACTCGTCCGCAGGCCGTGCTCGCGCCTGCGGCGGCGACCCTGGTCAATGAGGCCCCGACGGCTTGGAATAACGCGGGCGCGCGGTGAATCGCATCGAGAATGACATGCGATCCTCGTCGTTTCGCTAGAATCCGTTGGACCCTCGATGTCGCGCGCTTCCAACGTCGTATCGTGCCCGTTTTGCGGCGAGACCGAGGAGGTCTACGTGGATCTCGGGGGAGGCGACGAGCAGGTGTACACCGAGGACTGCGCTGTGTGCTGCCGGCCTCGGGTCGTGCACGTGGAGCCGGGCGACGCGCCCGGCGAGGTTCGCGTGTGGCTCGAGCGGGGCGAGTGAGTCCTGCGCGGCGCAGCGCCCTCCGTTCTCACCATGTGTCCATCGACGGGTGGTGCGCGCGCGCGCCCACGTACGACCATCTAATTGAGCGGGCACGGTCGATCACCCGTTGAGCGACGACGCGTCGTGCCGTTCTGGTGGGTATGGACACGACGCGGCAAGAGTCGTCATCGCGGTCTCGGCGCGGTGCTCTCGGAGGCGGCGCGGCGCGAAGGCCAGCGTTCATCGCCTCTTGCGCGTCGATCCTCGCGTCGTTGCTTTCGGCGCCGGGCGCGGGCGCGGCCGCGAATGTCGTCGTCGCTGCACCGCCTTCCGACAAGGACCACACGGCGAGCGGAGTGGCGCCCGGCCACCGCACGTTCGGCATGTTCATGGACCTCGGGGTCCCCGACGGCGTGGCGCTCGGGCTGGTGGTACGGCCCGCGTTCGACTGGCTGCGCATCGGTGGTGCGGTCACGCACAATGGGATGGCCCCGGGCGCGAGATTCGGCGTGACGCTCGATCCGTTGGCGGCCCCCATAGGCCCCACATTGACGGTCGAGGGCGGACACTACTGGGGCGGCAAGCTGCCGATGATCAGCGACTCGCCTGCGATCGCGTACAACTACGCAAACTTTCACCTGGGACTCGAAGTCGGCAACCGCGCGACGTTTCGCTTCTTCTTGCGCGGCGGGGTGAGCTGGCTCGACGTCAGCACGGCACCGTCGCAAGGCCCCAGCATCGGATCGGGCATCGCGAACCCCTCGTACAGCGGCTGGCTGGCGCCTTCGGGGAAGCTCGGGTTCTCGGCCTATTTTTGAGGAGATGCAATGAAACCGTATT
Organism: uncultured Polyangiaceae bacterium; assembly: GCA_964628155.1. Lineage (GTDB taxonomy): Bacteria > Myxococcota_A > Polyangia > Polyangiales > Polyangiaceae > Palsa-1150. The sequence continues at coordinate 19,862 of CAZVPE010000060.1, forward strand.
TCGTCCTTTTCGGAATCGCGCTCGCCGCCTGCACCAACGGGCAGGGCGAAGTTGACGTGACGGCGACCGACTCGGCGACGTTTCCCGGGGTACCGCTGGCGGCCGGGTCGCCGCTCTCGGCCGAATCGATGACGACGGACGCGAAGGTGACCCTGAACGTCCAGAGCGAGCTAGCGCCGCTCAGCGACCTCGGGACGTTGAGCGCCGAGATCGCAAAGAACACGATTTCCGGCCCCGACCTGTCGGTCGTGCACCACATCAAAGCGACGATCGAGACGGCCGATGGGAAGATGCCCGCGCAAGTGGCCACCGAGGTCGACGTGCCCGCGAACGCCTCCGAGGTCGAGCTCACCCTCTCGATGACCGACGCCGACGTGCTCAGCTATCTGTCGGAAGGGAAAGTCGTCCTCCACTTCTACCTCACCGGCAGCATCCCGACCCGACCGATCACGCTCACTTACACGCTGGTAGCCCATATGGGGATCGCCGTGAAGGGGTCGGTGCTGAAGCTCTAGACGTCGGATCGCGCATGCGGATGAGACTATCGCTCCGTCTCCCACTGGCGCTCCCGGCCAGGGCGAACTAATTTGCCTCGACTCTGCGCGGCGGAAAGGTTCGCGATTCTCCATGCTCGCTTGGGCGCTCAAGAAAGTCTTCGGTACTTCCCACGACCGTGAGATCCGGCGGATAAGACCGCACGTCGAGGCCATCAACCTGCTCGAGCCGGCCATCGCCAAGCTGTCTGACGCGGAGCTGAGGGCGAAGACGGCCGAGTTCAAAGAAAAGCTCGACCAGGGGGCCACGCTCGACGACATCCTCCACGAATCGTTTGCCGTCTGCCGGGAAGCCGGCAAGCGCGCCCTCCGGATGCGCCACTACGACGTGCAGCTCATCGGCGGAATCGTCCTTCATCGCGGTTCCATCGCCGAGATGCGGACGGGCGAGGGCAAGACGCTCGTCGCGACACTTCCCTGCTACCTGAACGCCCTCGAAGGCAAGGGCGTCCACGTCGTCACCGTCAACGACTACCTGGCCCGTCGCGACGCCGAGTGGATGGGAAAGCTCTACAGCTTTCTCGGCCTGTCGGTGGGCACGGTCGTCCACTCGCAGGGCGAGCACGAAAAGAAGATCGCCTACCGGTCGGACATCACCTACGGCCAAAATAACGAGTTTGGCTTCGACTACCTCCGCGACAACATGAAGTTCAGCGCGCTCGACTACGCGCAGCGGAGCTTGAACTACGCCATCGTCGACGAAGTGGACTCCATCCTCGTCGACGAGGCGCGTACCCCGCTCATCATCAGCGGCCAGGGCGAGCCGTCGAGCCACAAGTACCGGCAAATCAACGAGTGCATCCCACGGCTCCGGAAAGACGAGCACTACGTCGTCGACGAGAAGGCCCACTCGGTGACGCTCACCGACGACGGCGTCGAGCTTGCGCAGAAGCTCATGGGGATCGGCAACCTATACGACCCCATCAACCTCGAGAGCCTGCACATCCTCAATCAGTGCCTGCGCGCGCACTCGCTCTACAAGCGCGACGTCAGCTACCTCGTCACCGACGACGGAAAGGTTCTCATCATCGACGAGTTCACCGGCCGCGTGCTGCCCGGGCGCCGCTGGTCGGACGGGCTGCACCAGGCCGTCGAAGCCAAAGAAAACGTGCGCATCCAGGAAGAGACGCGCACGATGGCCACGATCACGTTTCAGAACCTCTTTCGCTTGTACAACAAGCTCTCCGGCATGACCGGTACGGCGGACACGGAGGCGACCGAGTTCCACGAGACCTACAAGCTCTCGGTCATCCAGACCCCGACCAACAAGCCGATGATCCGCGAGGACCACGAAGACGTCGTTTACAAGACGGAACGCGAGAAGTTCACCGCCGTCATCGCAGAGATCCTCGAGTGCCACGAGAAGGGGCAACCGGTCCTCGTCGGCACGACGAGCGTCGAGAAAAGCAACGCGATCGCGACACTCCTCAAAAAAAGGAAGATTCCGCACGCGGTGCTCAACGCCAAGCACCACGAGCGCGAGGCCTACGTCGTCGCCCAGGCGGGCCGCAAAGGCGCGATCACCGTCAGCACGAACATGGCCGGCCGCGGCACCGACATCGTGCTCGGTGGCAACCCGGAGATGATCGCGAAGCTCGAGTTTCGCGAAGCGGGTCGCGATCCCGACAAGGAACCCGAGGCGTTCCTCGAGGTCGTCGAAAAGCACGACAAGGCGTGCAAAGCGGAGGGCGACGAAGTCAAGAAACTCGGGGGACTCCACATCCTCGGCACCGAACGACACGAGTCGCGCCGCATCGACAACCAGCTTCGCGGCCGCGCGGGGCGTCAGGGCGACCCCGGGTCGAGCCGCTTCTACTTGTCGCTCGAAGACGATCTGATGCGCATCTTCGCCGGCGACCGGGTGAAGTCACTCATGGACCGTATGGGGATGCCCGACAACGAACCCATCGTGCATCCGTGGGTGACCAAGAGCATCCAGGACGCGCAGCGCAAGGTCGAAGAGCGAAACTTCGACATTCGCAAGCACTTGCTCGAATACGACGACGTCATGAACGAGCAGCGCAAGACCGTCTACAAGCTGCGCCAGCAGCTGCTGCTCGGCATCTACAAACCCGAGCGGGTCGACGAAGACGGCAAGCCCACCGGCAAGCTGCGCTCGATAAGCACCGACGCGCGCATCGCCGAGGAGGTGAAGCAGGCCGTGACCGACATGGTGCTCCACCACGGCACCCCGATCGCCGTCGACCCGCAGGCCGAGAAGCGTCCCCCTCCGAAGAAAGTCGAGGAGGTCGAAGAGATTTACTCGATGGCCTCGCTCCAGCAGGACATCTACCAGTTCTGGGGGTACCGGCTCGATTACAAGGAGAGCGACGGAAAGCACCCGAAGGAAGTCTACGAACGCCTCCTCGACGAGATTCCGCGCAGCTTGACCGAGCAGCGCGACCAGGTGCTCGACCTGCTCGACAGCATCGTCGGAGCCATCGTCGAAGAGTGTTGCCCTCCGAACAAGCCGCCGGAGGACTGGGACTGGAAGGGCGTCAAGAGCGGCTTCATGGAACATTTCGCGAGCAAACCGCCGGACGTCGAGCATCTGCATGGCCCCGAACAGGTCGCGAAGGCGCTCTTCGACGCCGCGGAAAAGCAGTTCCAGGAGAAAGAAACCGAGATGGGCACGGAGCTTTTTCTCCGTGTCTTCCGTCATTTCTATCTCGAAGAGATCGACCGCCAGTGGGTGGACCATCTCACGAACATGGAACACTTGCGTGATGGCATCGGCCTGCGCGGTTACGGCCAGCGCGATCCGAAGCAGGAGTACAAGAAGGAAGGCTACGACGTCTTCGTCACGATGATGGCGGCGACCAGCAGCAACATCTGCACGAAGCTCTTCAAGGTTCAGGTACGCCGCGAAACCGAGATCGAGCGGATCGAGCGCGAAGACGCCGAGCGTCATGCCGCGCAGCAGAGCGGGATGCAGATGCGCCACGGCTCGGAGCCGGCAGCCGAAGACGAGCCGCCGATGCAGCGCTCCGGCGGGCGCGCCCAGCCCCGGGTGACCGTTCAGCCCGTACGCCGCGACGGGCCGAAGATCGGTCGCAACGACCCTTGCCCCTGCGGCAGCGGCCAGAAGTTCAAGAAATGCCACGGCGCGGCGCTCGAAGACGACAGCGGCGAAGACGCCACCGCGTAGTCGAGCTGGGCGCGTTTCGACCTCACTCTTTTTTTCTGGTCGCGCCCACCGCGCGTCTATTTGGTACCATCGCGCGCCATGAGTCTTCGGCGATGGGTTTGTAGTCTGGGGTTGATGCTCGCGGTGGCTGCGATCAGTGGGGCCCTCGTCGGGTGCGGCGGCGCGCCGCCGAAGTTTCCGCAAATCAAAGGGACCGCGCTGCCTTCTGGCGAGACCTGGGACGGCGTCTACTTCAACCCCGTATACGGGTATCTGCACCTGGTCCCTCAGGGGGACAACATCGTAGGCCGATGGAAGCGTGTCGACTCGAGCCACTGGGGTGAGCTGAGCGGGACGGTCGACGGCAACGTCTTTCACTTCACGTGGACCGAGCACCGATACGGTGCGTTCGGGCCGAGCGGCGATACGCACGGCGCCGGCATGTTCGTGTACCTGGTGCCCAAGGCGAAGGAAGAGACCAGCATCAAGCCCATCCCGGAGCTCGACGGCAAGTACGCGCTCGACGACTCCAACCAGGTCGGCGACTGGCACTGCGTCAAACAAGTAGGGATGACCCCCAAACTCGATTCCATCAACGGCGAGAACCCGGTCGATCCCGCAGCGAAGGGCGATAAGTGGCAATAGTGCGCGGCGCGCGTGACCCCCGCACCCGTCGGGGATAGGCGCAGTGCCCGTCCCGGCCGCGAGCGAACGCGACCCCGCGATCGCGGGTCCGCTCGGCGGCCTGCTTCTCGGCTCGGTGCGCGCGAGCGCGCCGATGCTCGTCGTTCGAGCCGTGCGCTGGTGGCGCGATCTGGCTCGGCTGGGCGTGCGCCTGCCGCTCTTCGTCGTCCACGATTTCGGCCTGCTCTACGGCGCCGCCCAGGACCAAATCGAGCTCTCGCCGCGACCCTCCGCCGACGCGGTCATCGCGCGGATCTCGGGTCTCCCTGCGGTCGTCGCCGCATACCGGGCGATCGTCGCCGAAGTCGCGCAGAGCGACGCGGCCACACGCGCCCGAGCGATGAAGGTCGGCGACGACCTCGTCGTCGTCGTGCTCGCCCGCGTGCTCGGCTCGGTGATGCCCGACGAGCGGAGAGCGAATCGAGCTGCGGAAGGGCCCGCGGTGTCGCTCGACCCGGAAGTCGTCCGAGACCTCGACCCGCAGCTCCCGCGGCTGTTCGAGGCCGCGTCTCGCTCCCTCGATGTCGCGACGCTCCACGCGATCGTTCGTGCGCGCCTTCCCATCTTGACCCAGGGCGACGCGCTGGACATCGACACCCTGAGGCTTCTGCGGATGCTCGGCGCGGAGTCGACCGCGTCAGGCGCCCTCGCTCACGTCGACCTTCTTTCGGCGCTCTCGAGCCCGGCCACCAGTGACATCGTGGACTTCTCGCTGGAGCTCCTGCCCAAAGTGTTCGAGACCAACCGCGCGAAGGCGGCCGGAACACACGCCGTGCACGGTTACGCGGGAGTCGGGCGCAAGGGTTCCATCGACTCGATGGTCCTCGCGGAGCTCGCGTGGGACGAAGAGGAGTTGCTCCGCCGGATGGTCGACGGCGAGCTCCTCTACTACACGCGCGAACAATCCCCGGAAGAAGCACGGCGCGTGCACCATTTGGTGATCGACGCGTCGGCGTCGATGCGCGGAGATCGGGAGGTATTCGCGCGCGGGCTCGCGATCGCGCTCGCGAAGAAACTTCAGCTCGCCGGCGAGGAAGTGTGGATGCGCTTCTTCGATTCTCGCCTGTACGAAGTGCAGCGCGCGCGCGACAGGGCGCAGCTCCCTGCCGCGTGGCTGCTCGGCTTCAAAGGAGAGCGCGGACGCAACCCGGCCCGGGTTTTCGCTCAACTGGCCACGGAAATGGCGCTCGTTCGCGCGCGCGACAAGCGCGAGCCGGTGATCCATCTCATCACGCACGCGGCGCTGCACGTGCCGCGGCCGCTCGTGCAAGAGGTTCGCCGGCAAGGACATCTTTTCGGAGTCTTCATTCTGCCGAGCGGCGGATCGCTCGACCTCGAGTGGCTCGACCTGCTCGAAGGCTACGCGCTCGTCGATCACGCGACCCTCCGCCAGAAGAGCGCTCGGGCCGCGGCGGCGACGAAGATTGTGGACGAGGCGGGGACTCCTCATTTCCCCGGCGCCACGGTCCGCGAGCGGACAAGGGTGCGCTAGCGTCCGCCGCGGCGGCGGTTTCGACTGCGGTCGCGCGTCGGACCGACGTCGTGGTCGGGATTGCGGGGAGCCGGGCGGGTTGCGTCCAGCGCGCGGCGCACTCGGTCGAGCTCGGACGCATGGCGGCCGGCGAGCTTCTCCGAGAAGATCATCGTCGCGATCGACTCGCGCAACGTGGGGTCCGACGAGGCGCTCCAGCGCGCGAGCATGTCGAAGACGGGAACGCCGAAGCGGAGCGCGATGCACGGAGTGGCGCGCTCGAGCGCGAGAAGGAGCTCCTTGTGGCCGGGCCATCGGGCCGCGGAGCGCGGCGCAGCCTCGAGAAGCGCGAACGCCTCGTCGAAGCGCGCCACGACCGGCGTCGAATCGTGGAGGCTTCCGAGCCAAGGGTCGAGCGCGAGCGCGAGCACGACCGCGGCGGCGTGAAAGTAGCCGTCCATCCACGAGGCCACGTCGGTCACCAATGACTCGCCTGCGGCGTGACCAATCCGAGACAGGGAGAGGACGACTGCCTCGCGAGAACGAAAGCGCAAGTCGTCGGCGTGGGCGTGGAGCTCCGCGACGAAGCGCGTGCGCACGGTCTCGTCGGTCGATGCCCGAGCGCCTAGGGCGTACAAACCGCAAACGGGGAGAAACTCGAGCGCCGTGGCTCCGGGCGCTTCGTTGGCCGACAGGCGCGTGAGTGCGAGGGCGACCGGGTCCGCCTGCGCACCGCGAGCCCGGCAGGCAAGGGCGAAGGCTTCGGCCAACGTCGCGTTCATCCGCGTACCGGGCAGATGGGAACCGCGCGCGAGAAGATCGAAGAGCGCATCGCGCCGGCCGGCGATTGCGCTGTCGAGCGCGCGCACGAGAGAATCGGAGGGAGCGGTTGACGGCACCGGGGGGGCGGAGCGTAGCGCATGCCGTCGCTGCGCTCGACGTCCGGCACGCGCGCCAGTCCGTAACCCAGTCGCTCGGCCACGCCGACCGGGCCGACGGCCGTCTGATGCATCCCATCCCGACCGCCGGGGCCTTCGAGGGAGTGACGGAGGCAAACCAGTGGACGTTCTGCTCTGGAGGAGGGAACCTCGACGGCATCGCAGAACCATCCCAAAGGGGGGCTCTACCATGTCGAACCAGGTCTGGACGATCGTCATTGTGGGTGCTCTGTGCGGCGCCATCGGTTTTGCCCTCGGCCGTAACGGTGGCCCGCTCGACGCCAAGGCGCAGCCGCACGTGGAGCTCCCCGTGGCCGATGGACAAGGCGCGCCTCTCCAAGGCGCCCTTCCACCGAACCACCCGCCGGTCGGAGACACGATGGCGCCGCATGCACCGGCGGCGTCTCCGTCCGACGACGCGGCCGCGATCACTTGGAAGGTGCCTGGCAATTGGAAGGTGGCTCCAAATCCCAATTCAATGCGGATCGCGACCTACAAGGTG
>CAZVPE010000061.1:0-16078 GCA_964628155.1 uncultured Polyangiaceae bacterium
TGCGAAGAAAATCGCGGCAAAGCCGACGGGAGTCAAACCGTTCGGTGCTCTAGTCCGTGCAGGCCACGTTGTCGTAGCGATCGTCGGCCCCCTCTGCCGGCTGCGGCTCGCGTGGCTTTCCGCCGATGCCGTGGGCGGCCTCTTGCTGCGTCGCCACGGTTGCGGGCGTCGCGTCATCGGGGAGTTCCGTCTTCTTCGTCGGCGTCGTGGCGATGGGCATGACGCGCATGCGAGCAAGCCACGTACCTTTGCCGCCTCGACGCGGATGGGGCTCGATTGTCCAGAAGCGGCCGTCTCCTCGCGCGAACGAGGCTTCGCTCCAATTGGGTAATGCGGGTCGCACCGCGCCGCGTTGACGTCCGTTCGCTCGCGCATCGCCGCGTTGCCGGTCTCGGCATACGATGGGCCGGACGCATGCGCCGCGAACTGCTCGCGCTATGCGCGCCGTTGATTCTCTTGACCTCGGCGGCGCAGGCGGAGGAGGCGGTCCGCACCTGGGGCGAAGGGCCGGGGACGGCGCCGGCCGAATCCCCGCCTCCGCCGCCGGGCAAGCCCGCTCTGCCGCCCCCGCCTCCGCCGTCCACGATCGGAACGCCCGTCGGGGGATCGATCGTTTTGACGCCGCGTTCCGCGCTTGCGTCCGCCGAAGTCGAGTCCGTCGTTCCGGTCGTGCTCGGGTCGAAGTACACGCTCGAAGGAATCGAGGTGCGCGGGAACACCTCCACGCTTGCGCGCGTCGTGCTTCGCTACGTGCCGTTTCGCCCAGGCGACGTCCTCGACGTCGACGATCGGGAACTCGAGCTGACCCGGTTCCGATTGCTCAGCACGGGCTTCTTCCGCGACGTGCAGCTCTCGCTGCGGCGAGGCACGCGGCGCGGATACGTGGTCCTCGTCGTCTCCGTCTCGGAGCGCAACACGATCGTCGTCGACGGCTTGTGGCTCGGCGTATCGGCCGACGTCGCGCCGAGCGGCTACGCGCGCCCTCTCACCGCTTACGGCGGCGCGAGGGTCACCGAGACGAACCTTGCGGGCACGGGCATCGCCTTGGGCGGCGCCTTTGCCGTTGCCGACAGCCAGCTCGCGCTCCGGGCGCGGCTCGCCGCCCCGCAGTTTCTCCGGAGCAGCTGGGACGCGGAGACGCAACTCCTCTACAACGCCGCGGTCGATGTATTCGGCAGTCACCGCGGGCTCGTCGACCAGGGCGACCCCGCGTTCGCGACGCCGATCGCTCCGTACAAGCGCTTCGGCGGTCTCCTGGCAGCCGGCCACGACCTCGGTATCTCCGCTCAAATCGTCATCGGCTACCGTCTCGAAAAGATCGACGCGCCGCTCGGCTCGAGCGTCCTTTCTACGGTCGCGGCAACCTACATTCACGACACGCGCGACGAACCATTCCTTCCGACGCGCGGTCATCACATCGAGGCGAGCGCCGAAGCCTCTCTCGCCCCGTTCGGCAGCGACTACCCGTACGGCAAACTCGTCGTCCACGCATCGAAGTGGTTTCCGCTGCCGTGGGGCCACGTTCTCCACGTCGAGGGGTTCGCCGGGGCCATCCTCGGAACCGCACCGATCTTCGATTGCTTCTACGTCGGGGACCTCAGCGACCTGCTCCCGGACCGCGTCCTCGACCTGAACTTCGACCGTCGGCCCGCGCTCGACTTTCTCGGCACGTCGATCGTGCAGGTCCGCTACGGCAACTACGCGGCCAAGGTGGACGCGGAGTATCGCGTCCCCCTTTATCGAGGCACGCGATCCATCTACGGCGTCGACCTCTTCGGCGGCTTCGGGGTTTACGGCCTCGCCGACGACGCGACATTTTCGGCGCCCCGTTACACGGGATTCAGCGCGATCCCGATCGACCTGACGTTCAACGCGGGCGTGCGGATCGACACGCAGGCGGGAGGGTTCGTCTTTGGCGTTTCCAATCTCGTCGGGCTCGCGCTCAAGCAAGGTGCGGCCCCGCGGTGAGAACTCGAGCATGGAGACGTAGGCTGGGCTGGTCGCTTCGGTTTGCGCGGTTGGTCCTGGTCGCGGCGCTCCCCTCGATGGCGGGGGCGCAGCAAGCCAGTCTGCCGGCGCAGCCGGCCAAGCCCGCGGCGCTGCCGCCGAGGCAAGCGAACTATGCCTGGGACCGAGACTTGCTCCGCGCGAGCTTCTCGTATCGAGACGTTCTTCAGGACCCCGCACTCGTGAAGAAGCTGTCGAGCGGCCTTCCCACGGTCATCGCGATGCGGGCCTACCTCTACCGGAAAGGCGACGACGCGCCGGTCGCGCTGGCACCGCGCTTTTGCCGCGTCGTCTATGACCTCTGGGACGAAGTGTACCGAGTCCACGTGAGCGAACCCGAGCGCGAGCGCGACCAAGCGGCGGTCGTCGACGGCGTTTTCCGTCTCTGCACGGAGGCGCGCGACCTGCCGATCGTCCGCCGCGGGTTGCTCGACCCTGGACAGGCGTACTTTCTCGGGGTGGTCGTGGACGTAAACCCGGTTTCTCAAGAGATCGTCGATCAGATGCGACGATGGATGTCGCGACCGACCGGGAGCACCGGCATCGGGCCGAGCGATGCGCTCTTCGGAAGTTTCGTCCAGCTCTTCGTCCGGCAGATCGCGGCGAGCGACGCCACGCTGACCTTCCGCACGCAGATCGTGACCTCGTGAGGGCCTGGCGTTGGCTGCCCCTTGGGGGCTACGCGGCGCTCTTGCTCGCGACCGCTCCCCCCTGGCCCGACGGCTGGGACGGCGTCGGGTTCGTCGAATCCGTGCGCGACTTCGATATGGGGCGCTTCCGCCCTCATCCTCCGGGCTACCCCGTCTACGTCGCTCTCCTCCGTCTCGCCGCGCTGCTTGGCGGCACTCCGCTCCGCGCTTGCGTGCGTGTGGCCGTGGCCAGCGGGGTCGTCGCCGTTCTGCTCGCGTGGGACGCAGCCCGACGATGCGCCGGCGAACGTGCAGCCTGGGGCGTGGCGATCCTATTTGCCGTCGCGCCGGGTGTGTGGCGAGCGTCCAATGGCGTCGGAAGCGAGGCGCCGGCGCTCGCGTGCGCCGCGGCGTGCGCCTGGGGACTCGTGGCGGCTGCGCGGGGCCCACGCCGCATCGGGCCCGCGATCGCGCTGGGGCTGGGAGCCGGCCTGGGGCTCGGGGTTCGGCTCTCGTGGGCCCCGCTCTACGCCGCTGCGCTCGCGATGGCTTCGCGCGCCAATCGCGGGCGGGCCTGGCCCGCGGCCGCCGCGGCGTGCGGCGCCTGGGCCGTGCCGCTGGTGGCGTGGGTCGGTCCTGGGAAACTCGCGTCGCTTTTCGCCGAGCATTTCGGCGGGCACGCGTTGCACTGGGGCGGAACGGCCCTGACCGAACCGGGCCCCGTTCGCGCGCTTTGGCTGGCGCGCGACATCTTCGTCGACGGCTTCGGCCTCGAAACGGGCGCGCTCGGGCTCGCGACGGCCGCCGTCTTCGCGGTCGTGATGGGCCAGGCGCTCGTCGCGTGGCGCGCCGCCTACTGGCGCGGCTTGCGCGGGTGCCTGGGCCTCGCCGTTCCTTACTTGATTTGGATTGGTCTGGGTCAGAACCTGCGCGATCAGCCGCGACATGCCCTCCCCCTGGTCGCGCTCCTCGCCGCGGGGCTCGCTCTTCCGGCGGCCGGGTCGCGCAGAGCGTTTGCCGTCGTGGGCGCACTCGCGGGAATGGTTTCGCTTCGCACCGCCCTCGATGCGCACGAGCGCCGAACAATCCCTCCCCCCGGCCAGCAGCTCGTCGACCTCGCGCGCGCGCAGCCCTCGCCCGAGCGCTTGACCGTCTTCGGGGTCGCGAGCGTCCGCTATTTCGAGACGACGGAGCTCGCATCGAGGGCCCTGGCGGTCGGATCGCTCGGCGAAGCGCGGATGGAGCTGACGCGCGCCAACGAGCTGCCGGCGAGGGTGTGGGTCACCGGCGAGGTGGCCGGGGTAGACGATTCACGCGGGACTCTGCACCCATTCGCCAAGCTGTGCCGCCCGGTGCGCCTCGAACGCGCCAGGCCGTGTCTCGACGTCTACGAGTGGGCATTCGGTGCCGGCCGGTGACGCGGGATGCGGCCGGAGTCGAGATCATTGCGCTTCGTCCGCATCGTTGTGTGTAGGGGATCCGTCTCCTACACTGCCGCCCTGCGGGGGCGACTATAGAGCCGAAACGATCGAATTTTGGGATCCGCGACGTGCCGAAGGACGGTTTGACCCGCAATAGCCACAACAAGAGGATCCGCTTCGTCCCAAGTGGGCGCGGCGCTCCGGCGATCCGCAGCCGCGGCCAGTACGTCAGCGCCCTCGACGACCTTTACCACAAGGTTCTCGGCATGCCTTGGTGGCTGTTTTTCGCATACGTCACCGCCGGTTGGATCGGGACGAACGTCCTTTTCGCGGCCCTCTACGCGGTCGAGCCGGACTCCGTGTCGAACGCCCCGGGTTTCGAGGACGCCTTCTACTTCAGCGTTCAAACGCTCGCGACCATCGGCTACGGCGCCATGTCGCCGGCGACGCGATACGGCCACGTGGTGGTCGTCGTCGAAGCGCTGGTCGGTACGCTCGGAGTCGCGCTCATCGTGGGCGTCACGTTCGCAAAGTTCGCACGTCCGACCGCGCGCGTTCTCTTCGGAGAGAAGATCGTCGCCCACCTTCGCAACGGCGAGCCCCACTTGGTGTTCCGTCTCGCCAACTGGCGCGGCAACATGGTGGTCGAGGGACAACTGCGTGTCATTTTGCTCACCCTGGAGAAAACGGCGGAGGGCGACACCATTCGCGTGCCGCGTGAGCTGCCGCTCGTCCGGGACCGCACGGCGCTTTTCGCGCTCACGTGGGTGCCGATGCATCGAATCGACAAGCAGAGTCCGTTCTGGGGCGGAGAGACCGCCGTCGAACGACTGCGCGAACAGCGGGCCGAAATCTATCTCGCGTTCATGGGTCTCGACGAAACCATCGGGCAGCCGATTCACGCGCGGCACATGTACCGATTGGACGACATCGTGTGGAATGCAAGGCACGTCGACGTGCTCACGATCGAGGACGATGGAACCCGAACGATCGACTACTCGCTCTTCCACGACGTCGAAGTGTTGGGCGATCCATCCGCCATCCCGTGGGTGAATCCGTAGGCGTGGTAATCTAACGGTGCGGATACCCCCATGACTCGCCGTGACGAAATCGACGCGAACCTCGCGAAGCACTTCGCGTGGACCTTCGTACCGCCCGGTGATTCGTCGCTCATCCTCGAACGGCTGCGCGCGTTGGAGGCTGCCGCGAGCGAACGATCGTCCGGCCTCGACGATCCGTTTGTCGCCGGGGCTCCAGCCGAGGCGCTGGAACCCGGCGCGCTGCGCGACCCATCCGCGCCGAGTCCTGTTCGCCGAAAAACGCGCGCGCCCGAACGCGGCAAAGCCCAAGCGGGGTGCCGCGCGCTGGCGGTCGCCATCGCGCAAACATGGGCGTCCACGGACGAGCAGGCGTGTCTGCGGGCGACCCGGCGGCTCCTGGGACGGGCCGATCGACTCGGCGTAGAGCTTTTGGAGATGCGCGACTGGCCGGCCGAAGCCGTCCGCCTCTTGCGCTTGCTCGTCCGGTTCGGCACGAAGATGACACGCCGGCAGCGCGAGCGAGCGGCGAGCGTGGCCACGCTTGTCCCGCTGGATCACCCGGAAGCCACCGAACTCCTGGTCGAATTGGCACGCGCCGGCGACCGCGTCATGGCCGAGGCGCTTCTCTCCGACGACGAGTGGGCACCCGAAGTCGAAGACGCGGCTGCCCTTTGCGCGCGGTTGGCCGACATCGTCGACGAGGGAGCCACCCACGCGTGCCGGGTCGTTGCCATCGAACTCATCGCGCGGCTCGAGGACCGGACCGCGGCGGTCGCGGCACTCCGCGGCGCGCTGGCGCTGCCGAGCTTTGCGGTGCGTGCGCGCGCCCTCCACGCGCTGGCCACGGCAGAGCGGCCCGCCGTCGAGCCGGCGGACCTCGTTCGCGTGCTGCGCGATCTCGTCGCGCATGCGGTCCCGGACGCGCTCTCCGACGACGACCACGAGGACAACGAGCGCATCTTTTCGGAAGGCGTGCTCGCCGCGCTCGAGCACGTGAGGCCTGACGAGGCGGCCGAGTCGCTGCTCGACTGGATCGACGCCGAGCACGACGCCCTCTGGCTCGACGCCGGGTGGGCGACCGAGGCGCTCGCCGTCGCGTTCCCCGACACGGCGGCGGCCATGGTCGATCATTGGCTCAAGTGCGCGCGGGTGAACGATCGGACCAAGGCGCTCGCGGCACTCGGGCGGTTGCCCGACGAACTCGCCCGCCCGCGTCTCCAGTTGGCCGCGAGCGATCCGGCGCCGGCGGTGCGTGAATCGGCGCGCGAACAGTGGCTTCAACGGTTCGGGTCCGTGAGCGCGACCGACATGGCGTCGCTGGTCGGCGCCGGGCTCCTGCAGGCTCGCCCCGACGACCGCTTCCTTTCCCGCCTCCTCGTGATGCAAGGCCGGGTGCCGGAGGCACGGCTCGCCATGGCGCGCGCCCTGCTGGCCGAAGCACCCGATCCGGGAGCACTCGTTCTCCTGCTACAGCTCGCGGGCGACGACACCGTTTCGAACGAGCCGTTGGCGCTTCACGCCGGCCCGAAGGGCGGGCAGTTCGCGTCGGCCGGCGGGCCGGGGGAGCCCGGGGCGATCCCCGTGCAGGCCGGGGATGGGGGCAACCAGGAGTGGGCCCAGGTGCTGATCGACAAGTTCGGCGCGCTCGCGGTCGCCGGCCTCTGCGCGCTGGCCGAGCGCTTCCCCGAGCCGGAGAGCTTCGGGTGGACGCGCCGCCTCGGCGACTTGGTCGAACGAGGGACCATTCCTAGGGAGCACGCCGCCCCCCTCCGCGCGATGGCCGCTCGGCACGTCGCTTCCGACGACGCGGGGGTCATCGACGACTCGCTCCGTTTGCTCGGCCTGGTCGGGGCGCCGGCCGAGCTGCTCGATCGCGCGTTGGGCCTGGCCCTCGACGTAGACCTCGCCTCGACCGCGGTGCGCGACCTCGTCGTCGCGTGGCCCGATCGAGCCGTCGATGCTCGCCTCGCCTCCGAGATGGCTCTGGCCCTGGCCGAGCGCGACTGGGCCCGCGTGCAGTGCGCGGCTTCGGTCGCGCTCGGGCGCGGATCGCCGGCTGCCCGCATCATCGCCCAGCGGGTGCTCGAGATTGCCGAGGACGACGAGGCGGCCGTCGACGCGGCCGTGGAGTGCGCCTACCGCCTGCGTGCTTCGAGGGCGCTCGACGACGACTGGGCACTGGCGGCGCTGGCCCGCGCCGATTCTCCCATCTTCACCGTGGCCGCGCGCGTGTGGCGCAAGAGCGGGCTTGTGCGGGGTGCGCTGGAGGCGGCGCTCGTCGCGCCATGCCGCGGGGCGTCCCGCGCGGAGGCGGCCATCGCGCTGCTCTGGGCCGACCCTCCGTTGAGCCCGCGCGATCGCCGGCTGACCGCCGTCTTGGCGGCGGCACCGGCGATTGAGCGGGCCGAGCTCATTCACGCGATGTGCATCCAGGGGGCGCCCTTCGGGCACGTTGCCGCTCACCTCAAGGGACTGCTCGAGTCGTCGGACGTGGCCGTCACCCGGGCCCTCATCGGAATCGCTCGCTGGATGCGGTCGTCCAAAGGTCGAGCCCTCCTGCGGTCGGCGCTTCCGCGCGTCGTCGACATCGAGCTTCGAGCGGACATCGAGGATGAGCTCGGGACGCTCGACGAGCCGTACTGGGTCGAAGGCTAGCCGGCTTAGAACGCTGGCGTGACTTCTGGCGGGCGGTACTAGAAGGGGGCCCATGCTCCCCGACGCCGTCGTTCAAAAGCTCGACGCCCTGCCGGTTCAATCGGGCGTCTACCTCTTCAAAGACAAGAAGGGGACGGTCGTCTACGTCGGGAAGGCCAAGTCGCTGCGCTCGCGAGTCCGTTCTTATTTCCAAGATTCGAGCGGCGACGCCCGGGCATTCATCCCGATTTTGCAGCGGACGATCGGCGACCTCGAGACGATCGTCACGGCCAACGAGAAAGAAGCCACGATTCTCGAGAACAATCTCGTCAAAGAGCACCGGCCGCGCTTCAACGTCAAGCTCCGCGACGACAAGGATTTCATTACGCTGCGGCTCGGAAGTCGCGGCGGCGTCGAGGCGGAGTGGCCGCGGCTGGAGGTGGTGCGCCGGCCGACGCCCGACGGCGCGAGGCACTTCGGCCCGTATCACTCCGCCACCGCGGCCCGCCGCACGCTTCACTTGGTCAACAAGCACTTCCAACTCCGCACGTGCAGCGACGTCGAGTTTGCGGGGCGAAAGCGTCCGTGCTTGCAGCACCAGATCAAGCGCTGTCCTGCCCCTTGCGTGCTCCCGGTCGACCCCGCCTGGTACGCGGAGCAGGTCGATGCCGTCGCCAAGTTCCTCGAGGGACGTCACGACGAGCTGTCGCGCGAGCTCGAGGACAGAATGCGCAGCGCCGCGCGGGAGATGCGTTTCGAACTCGCCGCGGTCTACCGCGATCAGCTGCGGGCGATCGAGAAGGTCCGCGAAGAGCAGCGCGTCGTGACGCTGGACGACATCGACCGCGACGTCGTCGGGCTCTATCGCGAAGGAGACCTCGTCGAGATCGCGCTGCTCCACGTGCGCGCCGGAAAGCTCGCCGACGTCGGAACGTACTCGATTCGACAGGCCGAGATTCCCGACGACGAAATCATCGCGGCCTTTCTCGCGCAGCACCACGGCGCCGCGTTCGCCGGCTCGCAGGACTCCCCGCCGAGAACGGCGGAGGCCGCTCGCTCGGTGACCGACGAGGGGGCGAGCGCGGGGCTCCAGGCGCTCGTGCCCGACGAAATCATTCTGCCCTGCGAACCGGAAGGCATCGAGGGCATCGCGGAGTGGTTGGCGGACCGGGCGGGGCACAAGGTCGCTCTGCTCGCGCCCAAGCGTGGCCACCGGGTCGACCTCTTGGCGATGGCCAACGACAACGCCCGCCACTCGTTCATCGAAAAGCAGCGTCAGAGCGACGACGTGCGCGAGCGGTTGCGCGACCTGCAATCGCGCCTGCGGCTTGCAACGCTGCCGCGCCGGATCGAGTGCTGCGACATCTCCCATTTGGGCGGGAAAGACACGGTCGGTGCCGTCGTGGCGATGTTCGACGGGGAGCTCGACAAGAAGCGCTATCGCACGTTCACGGTGCGCGGCGAAGCCATGCCTGCGGCGGGCTCGGGGCAATTGAACGACGACTACGGCGCGATGTACGAAGTGCTCGCGCGGCGTTTTCGAAGGGCAATCAAGGCGGCCGAGCTACCGGAAACGCTGGCCGAGCCGACCGAACCCGCCGCCGGCGGCTCGGCCGAGGCGCCGGAAGGGAGTCGAGGCGCGGGCGACGACGATGCCCCGGACCTCTTCGTCGTCGACGGCGGCCGCGGCCAGCTCGCGGTCGCGCTGGCAGCCGCGCACGACCTCGGCCTACACGACCTCGCCATCGTCGCCTTGGCCAAAGAGCGTGAGACGATCCTCGGTGAGGCGCTGACCGACCGCGTGTACCTCCCCGGTCAGAAGAATCCAATCCCACTCAAAAGCAGCACGACCTCTTTGTTCCTACTCGCGCGTCTTCGCGACGAAGCGCATCGCTTTTCGAATCGGGCGCGCATGCGCTTGGGCAAGAAGCGACGAATGCACTCGCCGATCGACGACGTGAAAGGCCTCGGGCCCAAAGCGAAGAAGGCGCTTCTCCGTCATGTGGGGAATCTGGCGACCATTCGAGCGGCCGACGATGCGACGCTGCTGGCGGTCCCCGGCGTCACACTGCGTCACGTCCGAGCGCTCCGCGCTTCCGGTCCGGCGGCGCAGAAGCCCGTTGCCGATGATACGGCGCCAACTGCGGAGCCAAAACGCCAACGCGGTTGACATACTGACCCGTCCAACTGCATCCTTTTGTGCGGAATTGACTGGGACCAGCGCTGGTACGAGATCTGCTCTAGGACTTTCGACGCGAGGGGACCCGCGGCAAGGCGACTGAGGCCGTCGGTATTGCCCGAAGGTGCGCTCTCCGGTGCGCGCCACTTCTCTTCTTCGTCGCGAAACGTCCTCTTATCGTGGTAAGTCGCAATCGCGCAGATCTGCACATGAGGAGTAGCGAATCATGAATCGAATCTCGAACGGGCAGGCCGCGCTCTTGAGAGCCGCCGCCGTGTTCTCCGTCATCGGCGCGGCGTGTCTCACCCGTCCCGTGGAGACCTGGCAACCCGGGCTGAAGACGACGTTCACGAGCGTCATCCACAGCCAAGCGGTCGACAAGCTCGACCTCCTCTTCATGATCGACAACTCCGCGTCGATGGGAGACAAGCAGGCGCTCCTCGCGCAGGCGGTCCCCGACATGATCAACCGCCTGGTGACGCCGAACTGCATCGACGCAATGGGCAACCCGCTCGGGCCGTCCAACGGGGGACAGTGCGCGAACGGCAAGCTCGAGTTTCCGCCCGTCCACGACATGCATCTCGGCATCCTCACGTCGTCGCTCGGCGGGCGGGGCGGAAGCATGACCTGCGACCCGACGGCGACCAACCCGGCGAACATGGCCATCAACGCCCACAACGACGACCAAGGCCACCTCATCAATCGTCAGTTGGTGGGCGGCATGGAGACCGCCGTCGCGAATGCCGGCTCGCCCCTCAATTTTCTCGCGTGGTACCCGAACGTGCCTCAAAACATGTCGGGCAATAACCCCCCTCCGCCCAATCCCGTGGTCGCGGAGACGATGGTCGGCAACCCGATGACGGCGGGGACCCTCATCGGCGACTTCACGGCAATGATCTCGGGCGTGCAGGAGCACGGCTGCGGCTTCGAGGCGCAGAACGAAGCCTGGTATCGCTTCCTCGTTCAGCCCGACCCTTTCGCGTCGATCCAGATCGACCCCAAGACGAACACGGCGAGCGAGCAGGGCTACGACACCGTCATCCTCCAGCAGCGGAAGGCGTTCCTCAGGCCGGACTCGCTCCTCGCGATCATCGTCGTGACCGACGAAAACGAAGAAGTGGCCAATCCCCTCTCCGTCGGCGGGGAAGGCTACTTGTACGAAGGAACCGGCTGGCCGAACTCCCCGACCAACGCCGCGCCCGAGGGGACGCAGGAGTGCAAAACCAAGCCGCTCGATCCCAACTGCACCTCGTGCGCGTTCTCGAACGTCGTCAATGCCGCGAACTTCGCGACCGAATGCCCTGCCGACCCACCGATGGGGACCGGCGGATACCTCGACGCGACCAACGACGAGATCAACGTCCGTTACTTCCATCAGAAGCAGCGGTTCGGCGTCTTCTCCGGCTATCCGATCAGCCGGTACGTTCGTGGTCTGACCGCGTCGACGGTGCCGGACCGCGCGCACGAGGTCCAGCCGGGCAGCGGCACCTATGTCGGCGATCAGGACATGTACGCCAACTGCATCAACCCGATCTTTGCGACCAACTTGCCGACTGACGCGACCAACCCGGCAAACCTCTGCAGCTTGACCCGCGGGCCCCGAACGCCGGATCTCGTCTACTACGCAGCGATTGCGGGCGTGCCCCACGAGCTCCTGCAAGCGGCGCCTGGGAGCGCGGACTGCGGCGCGGGCGTGAATCAGGCCGACTGCCCGCAAAAGAGCCAGCTCACCGAGGACGACTGGCTCAAGATTACGGGCAAAGATCCGGAGAATTACGACTTCTCCGGGGCCGATTTTCACATGCTCGAGTCGGAGGACCCGCGAACGGCATCGCTCTGCGCGCCCAATTCGATGGACACCTGCGACCCGATCAACGGTCGCGAGTGGGCGACGGCCAAAGCGGACTTGCAGTTCTCGTGCATCTTCAAGCTGGCGGCGCCGAAGGACTGCACGCAGCCGCAGTACGCCGGGGCGTGCGACTGCGGCGGCGCGGGCGCGATCAACCCGAACAACAAGCCGCTCTGCCAGATGGCCGGCGGAGCCTATACGGCCACCCAGATCTACGGCAAAGCCTACCCGTCGGTTCGCGAGATGGAGATCGCGCACGCGATGGCCGATCAAGCGTCGGGAATCCAGGGCATCGCTTCGAGCCTCTGCCCCATCCACACGACGGCCACCGGCGCCTCCGATCCGGTCTTCGGCTATCGCCCCGCGGTCAACGCGATCATCGACCGCCTGAAGAACGCGCTGAGCGTGCAGTGCTTGCCGCAGAAGCTGACGGTGGACCCGACCACGGGCTCGGTGCCTTGCCTCATCCTCGTGACGTTGGCGCCTGGAAAAGGCGGGACCGGCTGCACGGGCCCCGGGTTGAGCGATCCGCCCGCGGACGTTCTCGCGCGATTCCAGCAGGCGCAGCACGATGCCTACAAGACCGCGTGTGGCGGCAAGACCTCCTGCGTGGCGACCGATCCTTCGACCCTGACGACATGCCAGCTGAACGAGCTGACGCAGCAGCAGAATCCGCAAAGCTTCCAGAACGGGGACTGCTCGGCATCGACGAAGCTCGGTTGGTGCTACGTCGAAGGGGCTGCCGCCGGGACTTGCTCGCAGCAGGTTCTGTTTACGGCGAGCGAACCCCCGCAGGGCGCCACGGTGACGCTCCAGTGCCTCGAACAGGCGGCGACCAAATGACCGTGACGGGGTCGGCCGCGTAAGGCGCTCGGGGCCCTTCGAGGAGGGCCGCGCCGGCTCTTTTTTGGGGTATATCCACCCGGAATGGGGTCGGCGAAAAAGACCATTCTCGTCGTCGACGATGAGCCGCACATCGTGCTCGGGCTGCGGGATGCCCTCGAGTTCGAGGGGTTCCGAGTCATCACGGCGGACAAAGGCAAAGACGCGATTGCTCTCGCGCGCGCCGAAAGCCCCGACGCGATCATTCTCGACCTGATGTTGCCTGACGTGAACGGGTACGCCGTCTGCGACGAGCTTCGAAGGGTGAACGCGATCGTGCCCATCGTGATGCTCACGGCGCGCTCGCAGGAGGCCGACAAAGTCCGAGGGCTGGACGCGGGAGCCGACGACTACGTGACCAAGCCGTTCGGGGTGAACGAGCTCATCGCGCGCATGCGGGCGATCTTCCGGCGGGCTGCGCGCGGGGCGGCTAGCGCGCCGGAGACGTTGGCAATAGGGGAGGTCACGGTCAACTTCACGGCGCAGACGGTGACCGCGGCGCGTGGGGGCGAGCACATGCTGTCGTTCTACGAAGTCGAGCTCTTGCGCATGCTGGCCGAGCGCGCGGGGCAGCCCGTCAGCCGCGACGAGATTTTGGCGAAGGTCTGGGGTCTCGAGGGGTCGGCGACGAATCGAACGGTGGACAACTTCATCGTCAAGCTGCGACGAAAGATCGAAAAGAGCCCGGAGAAGCCCCAGCACATTCTCACGGTGTACGGGTTCGGCTACAAACTCGCGTAAATCCGATCTGCCCCGGGCGCCCCCCTGCGTCCTGGTTCTTTCCGGATCGCGTTGGGGCGAGAGCTAGAGGATGAAGACGACCTCGAGCCGATCGTTGCGGGCTCGCGCTTTGGCGTCGGCAGGATCGACCACCGGCGCGAGCGCTCCGGCGAGCTCCGATCGAACGGCCGTCGCGGCGGCCCCACCGTCTACAAGCGCGTGAACTGCGGCGTCGGCGCGCTTCGCGTCCGTCGCATCACTCGGTGCGGGGGTGTTCGCGTCGTGGACGACGACCTGGACTCCAAAGAGTTTGTGGGCGGCCGCGACCCGCCCAAGATTCTTCAGCTTTTCGGTCGCCGTAGTCGTCAGCGATGGGCCTTGAAACGAGTCGCGCAGGGTCACCGTCACGCCGCGCTCGTCGCGCGACGGGTCCCAGCCGCCCGCGGCGGAGAGCTCGGCCAGCAGTCCGTCGGCCGCGTCGGCGCCGCGATCCGCGCCGCGTCGCGCCCGGGTGAGCGCGTCGAGACAACGCGCGCGGGAGCGGGATGCTTCGTCGATGGGCGCGGGGCGCGGGCTCTTGGCGAGACGATCCTCGAGTGTGGTCAATGCGCCATCGGCGTCGACCAGGCCCGGCGCGTCTCGAGCGACCATGCGCGCCGCCGCGCAGAGCAGTCGGGCCTGCATGGTCAGCGATCGGGCCGCCACGCTCCGAGCTGCCTCGCGCTCCGGGGTGGTCGGGGCGCTCGGCATCGGCAAAACGCGCTCGCGTGCGATTCGAATGCGGTTCTCGAGCTCCTCGGCCTCGCGGTCGAGAGCGTCGCGCGAAGCCTCGAGCGATTGTTCCTCGGCCTTCGCGTCCTCGAGGCCTTTGCGAGCGTCGCTCAGCTCGGTCGCCGCGCGGGCAAGGCGCACCACGATTCGCGCGTGCGCGTACGCCGCGAGCGCGCGCTCCGCGTGGAGCTTCGCCCCCACGTCGTCGGACGACGCATGCGCCGCGAGGGCGAACTGGCGCTCCTGTTCGGCGTGCGCATAGGCTTCGGGGGCGATTCTGATTTCTTCCGTGCCGATCGCCGTGCCGCGCGCACGTTCCATGTCCTCGATCGCTGCGACGCGGATCGGAGTAGCGCCGCATCCGCCTGCGGCCAGCGCGGTGGCGAGGATCATTCGTGAGAGCCACCTCACGGAGTGGCCCCCGTGGCCGTGGGTTTGGCCGGCCTTTCCTTTCCGCCCGCCTTCTTTCCGGTCGCCCGGTCGCCGCTGTGCCCATCGGCCGCCTTGCGTTCGGGGGCCGTCCCGCTCGCGTCCTCGAGCTCGGCTCTCATCCGCCCAATCCGCGCGATGCCTTCTTCGACGAGGGCACGCGACCGTTCCACCCGCGCCTTGGCGTCCTCTGCCTTGCGCCTCGCGTCCGAGGCCGCGCCTTCGGCGTCCACCGCTCGAGCGAGGTCACGAACCATGTCGGCCCACTCGCGCGCCAGCCCGTCGGCGGCCTTCGCATGCGCTTCGTCTCCCACCGCGCGCAGCCGAGTGGCCCTCTCGAGCGCGTCCTTTGCGTTGGCAATGGGGGTCGACGCGATCGACGCATGGGCGGCATCTTGCTCGAACGTTTGCACGATCGCCGTCGCCGCCGCGTGGTCGTCGGTCGTCTGCGCGCGAGCGCCCGCGGTCCATGCGAGCGTGAACGCCGCGGCCAAAGCGGCCCGACTTGCCCGGCGGAGTCGTCGAAGATGCATCGGGTCCCAACGATGGCCGCGCACGGCCGCTCTTGTCAATCCGGCTGCGCCCGGCCGCCTATGCCCCACAGGGTCAGCACCGCGCCGTTCGTCCCAGCTCGAGCACCCGCGGTTCGATCGCGTCGTCGACTCCGAGAAACTCGGTCAGCTCTTCGATGGTCGCCTGGCTCTCGTCGAGCTCTTCGACCATGCGATCGATCTCGTCGGTAGCGCCCGATGGGTCCACCGGTGCGGCCACCTGCTCGTGGGTGAGCTGGACCAGCTCGCCGATCATCGCGAGCTGATGGGCGATGGCTTCGAGTGCGGCGCGCGAGCGGTCCCAACGCTCCGCGCGTTTTCGCGCGATCGCGGAGCGGCGTTGCGCAAGGGCGCGCGCATGCTGGTTCGGAGAGAAGCGCGCCGCCTCGAGCGTGCGGATTTCCTCGTCCAAAGTGCGCCGGTCGACCGAGGAAAGGCACTCCCGGCTCACGTTGTACGCGATGGCGAGGCGCACATAGCTCGCCAGCAGGCGCAGGCACTCGTCGCCGGCGAGCTGCGCCGCAGTGCCGTGAGGTCTGGTCGCGTCCCGGATCTTGTCGACCACCGCTTCGAGGCGCAAGAGCTCGCGGCGGTGATCCTCCCCCATCTGGAGAAATAGCGTCGTCCGTTGCTCTGCGGCCTTCGCGCGCTCGATCTGATCGAGACGCTCGTCGACATACCGCCGGAAGACCTGCAACCGGAGCACGATGCCCAAGAGGAGAAGCTCTGCGGCGCCAAAGACCAGAAGCAGCACGAGCAGGCTCCAATTCGCCACACCGAAGACCGTCGCGCCGGCGAGGACCACCACGTGCCACGGGTGCATCAGCGCGTGTTTGACGTAAACCCACGCGCCGCGCTGGGCGCTGGCGTCCGCGCTCGAGGGCACGACTCGCACCGCCCGCCGCGGCGCATCAGGAGGCGGATCGCGGGGCGCCGCAGCCGCGGCCGCGGCTGCGGCGGCGGCGG
>CAZVPE010000061.1:16178-26424 GCA_964628155.1 uncultured Polyangiaceae bacterium
GCGGCGGCGGCGGTGGGAGGTGCGGGCGGCCCCGCGGTGTTGGGGGGAAACGATTCGGTGGTCTTCTCGCAGAGAGGGCGTCCCGTGGCGACCCGCGCACGGTGGACGCCGTTGACCTGGGCCTGCGGCTGATCGTGGCTCGGCATCGAGCTCCTCCCTTCGAGGGCGCGTCTTCGAGAAAGGCGCAAGCGGCGTGCCGCTCGTCGCGAGCATCGGCTCGAGCTTCCCTGGCCTTTCCTTTCGCCTAATCCAGACGCGTGCGCCGCGTGGCAGCGAGGCGGCGAGCCACGCGCTGCCGGGCGAGGCGGCCGTTTCGCGTGAGTCCGGTCACGGACCGTTGGCCGACGAGTCCGTCTCGGCACGAAACGCGCAGAGCACCCTTGGAAAGATCGGACGCTGTCCCGGAGGAAACCCATGCAAGATATCGTGAAGGACTATCGTCGGCCGGCGTTGGGCACGTACGCGGAGCCGCTGTCCGGGCTGCGGGTGAGCTGGGGATCGGTGCTGGCAGGAACGGTGACGCTTCTCGCCGTGTCGGCGATGATCTTGGCGCTGGCGCTGGGGATCGTCTCGATCGTATCGCACCCCACGCTCGCCTCACTCAAGGGGAGTGTGATCGCCCTCTGGGTGTGCGGCATGGCGGCCACGATTCTCGGGGCGTTCGCGGGCGGCTGGCTGGCCGGCTACCTGCCGGGCAGCACGCGCCCAGGACTCGGAGTAGTCCACGGTTTTCTTTCCTGGGCGTTGGCGTTGGTCGTAGCGCTCGGCTTCCAGATCTTCATCTTGCGGGCGACGCTGGTGGCCGCCACGAACACTGCGATCGAGACGGGCGTCGCTCTGGAAGCCGCCAGGGGTGCCCCCGACGAGGGTGCCCCCGAGAGCGCGGGGACCGCACCGCGCGCCGACCCCAGTCGTGGAGACTCGTACGCGACCGGGCGTACCGCGCTCAACTACGTCGCGGGGTTGGGCTGGTCCTGGTTCGGCACTTGGCTCGTGGCTGGCGTGCTGGCGATGGCGGGCGCGAGCGCGGGAGTGCGCCGGCTACGCCGCGCCGACTTCCCGAACGAGCCCCGCCACGAGCCAGACGAGCGGTCGCGCCCGATGGGTTCCCCGCTCACGCCCGCGGAGGGACGAGGGTGAGGACGGGGTCCGCATGCCGGGCGACGCCTCCCGTTACGGGATCCGTCGGCATGCCTGTCTCGTCATGGGATCACCTCGGCGTGCTTGATCCCGTCGAGCTTTGGGAACCTTGCGTCGAGGTAGGCGTTCCCCTGGGCCTGGATGAGCCCCTGATCCGGTCCGGCCCCCATCGGGGCCCCCTCGCCGTACCCCTTGTAAAGCGAGTCGACGACCTCCATACCATGGACGACCTGGCCGAAGGGCGCGAAGTTCGCGTCGAGCCTCGCGTTGTCTCCGTAATTGATGAAGACTTGCGTGCCGCGCGTGTTGGGAGTGCCGCGCTGGGCGAAGGTGACGTAGCCGCGCTTGTTCGACTGCTTTACCGGATCGTCGGCGATGTTCTGCTCCTGCCACTTCTTCGCGACCGCCGGGTCCCCGCTGATCCCGAATTGAACCATGAAGCCGTCGATCGCGCGGAAGAAGCGGGTATCGTCGAAGAACCCCATTCTCACGAGGTTGTAGAATCGATCCGCACCGTTCGGCGACCAGTCCCGGTGGACTTGAATCACGAAGTCCCCCTTTGCCGTCGTGAACTTCGCCTTGAACGTCTCCGGCGCCTTTGCCGTGGCCTTCGACGGGTCGAGCAGGTCCGGATGGGCGATCGAAGCCAGCTGAGAGGGCTTCGGGGCGGCGGCGGCGGCGGACGTGGACTCGGCCGACGAGCCGGACGCGGGCTCGGATTGGGCCTTCGAGCAAGCGCTGATCGCGACCGCGGCTGCGAGGATGGAAAATGAAGCCTTCATGGGCCGCCTCATATCATGAGGCGCTGGCTGCCCAAAAGTCGCCAATCTACCACCCCAACCAATCGACCGCGGCGACCGTGCCCAGCTGGGCGCCAATGTCGAGCGCCGCAACCGCCGCGAGCCAAAGGAGGCCGAGGTCGACTCCTGCAAAACCGCGGCGCGTCCGCACGAAATGGATGAACACGCACAGCGGGTGGACCCCGAGGTTCCACAGGCCGAAGACGGCCGCGTCGCGCGATGAAGGAGGCCAGGCGCGCGCGAGCTTTTCGGCCGGCAGTCGCCGCTCGTCGATGACGATGACCCCGGTCACCGCCGGCAGCGTTACCGCCCACGAGGCGACGACTTGCAAGAGCTCCAGATCTCCGGCCTTCACTGCCTCGAACCGGCGATGGCGATGAAGACGCGCATGACCATCTTCGTGGCGCGCGCCGCGTCGCCGGTCGATGGACCGGAGAGCACCATGGTGGTCGTCCCGTCGAAGGTCGTCTGCGGCACCAGACGCGACACATCGAATCGCACCTTGGCTTCGCCGGAAGCCAGCATCGATTCCATGCGCGCGCGCGCTCCCGGCGACGCGGCTGGGGCGCGAAGCGCCTGCGGCGGCGCGGTCTGCGCCAGAGTGTCGGAGAGCGTCCCCTTGTCTCCCTGCAGATCGGCGAGGCGGAAGGTTTCCGTTTGCGTCACGCGCGCGTCGCGCTCGTCGAGCTGCGATAGCTTCCGCCAGCGCGCCCCCACGCCGATCTCTTCGTCGGGCAGCGGCGCGGCAACGTCACGGAGCGTTTGAATGACCTGCTCGGCCATCTGGCTGCCCGCCACCGCGTCCACACCGGAGCCCGGATCCAGGGTCACATCTTTCGAGAGGCCGCGGGACGTGACCACCGCTCCGCCCGAAAGGCGAGCGATGCCGGCGACCTCGACGCGCATTCCTTCCTTGACGTCCGACGGGGTCTCGTCCCGGGCGTCTGTCGTCGCGGATGCTACGCGCCACGTGTACTGCAGGTCGCCGTCGGTGGTGACGCTCTTGGGGTCGATGTCCATCGCAATGTGGACCGACGGAAGGGGAACTTCGGTCGTTCCTGCTGCGCCCGTGGACGCTGTGGTGCGAAGGTCCATGGTGAGGCGCTCCTTCTGATCGAGCCGCCACGCGTATCGAAGCTTTCTTCTCGGCGCTTGCCCCGCGTCGAGCAGCTTCAGCGTCGAGCCGGGGGAAGCACGCGGCGCGGAGGGCTTCGCCGCAGTCGCCGCGGGCGGTTCGCCGGTCGCGCTGGGCAGTTCGACGGCGGGCGTGGCCGAAGAGGCGACCGGCGGCGCGCTGCCCTCGGGAAAGCTGTTTGTCTTGGGGCCCTCCTTGCAGGCTTCGCCTGCGGCGGCCAGAGACCAGAGCGCCACCGCGACGTCGCGAAGGCGGCGCGGCGAGCCGGCAGAACGGGTCATTGCGGTCGTCCCCCGGGCTTCGACTGGGCAAGCGCCTCCGCGCGAAGCCGGGTCAGTCGCCCATAGAGAACGAGCGTCGCGCTCGCGAGGAGCGCGACGATCGCGACGAGCGCGACCAGCGCGGCCTGGAGCTTTCGCATGGACGCGCGCGCCACGGAAATCGGGCCGACGTGGCCGAACTGACTGCCGGCGAACGCAGCCGGTGAAGAGCGCGAAACCATCACGACGGCGACATCGGGCGGCAGAAGGCCGGCGACACCTCCCGCGACGAGCCGCTGTACCGAGTCGGCGCTGAGGGGCGGGGTCGACCCCCGGTGCTCGAGGAGAACGCTGGCGCTGCCGTGGGGCGGCGCAATATCGCGGAGCGGGCTCGGGGTGGGCACGTTCAAGTGAACGCGTGCGCTGAGGACGCCGTCGACCCCCTCCAGCGATCGCTCCAGATCACCGGCCATTCCCGCGACGAGCTGGGCATGTTCCGCGGCTTCGCTCGGCACGAGGGAGCCCTTTCCCACTGCGTCGAGAACGCCCTCGTGAGGGCTACGCGGAAGTTCCTCGTCGCGGAGCGCCGCGAGAGCGTGCGGAACGTCGTCGCTCGCCACGTCGACTCGCCACTTTCCGTCGGCTGTGGGATCGGGCGCTTTCGTCGCCTCGATGCTTGCGCGTTCGAGAGCGACCACAACCCGGTTCGACTCTGCGTCGTCCAGCCCCCCGGCTATGGAGACGGAACATGCCGCTGTAAGAAGCAGGAGCAGCAGCGCGGGCGCGAGTGGCGCTCGTCTTTGCATGGGCGCCGCTGGTCGTATCGCCGAACGGCCGGGGGCTCAAGGACACGATGATTGCCGTGGTACCGAGCCTTCGCACGTAGGGGCGGGTAGGCCTCGGCGATTCGCGGACAATCGACACATCGGCAATGGACTCGAGTCCGCGCGAGGGCTAGATCACGTTCGCGCTGTCGGCCAGCCGCTCCACGTCGAGCCCCGGCCTTTGCGCGCTCACGGTTCTTGGGCGTGCCATGTGCATCATTCGACGCTGAGGCGCCCGCTGTCGGGGCCAAAGCAAGGACGCCACGGCCGGGCGCGCACGCCACGAGGCTCGGCGGCCAGCGAGACCTAAGCTCAATGTTCGCGAAACGGTTGCGAAACGAGATGGGGGGTGCTACGGACCAAAGGAGAGGTCGCGCGATCGCGGCGTCGGTGTTCCACACCGCGCCGTGCCCGAGCCTCGAGTCGCGGACGGGTCCGAGGCGGATGTCGGCCCCTACCGCGCAGGCCATCGCGGCCAGGCTTCTCGACATCCATGTCCACTTAGGGCCAACGGCCAACTCACAGACCCAAGCACCGAATCCATGGAAAGGGCACGCCTCGCGCGTGCGTCACATCATTGGCGTCACCTTTCAACGAAGCACTCTCCACGCTTAATGACCGCGCTCTCCGGCGTCTGCTGGGAGCGCGCGCCTACCTCCGTGGCTACGACTACGTGCGGCGCCGCGCCGTCGAGGGCATCGTGGTCGAGGATGCCGGGGCGCGGGGGCACGTACGGGGTAACGACGCGGACCCTTACCGGGTGACGCTGCAGCTTACTCCTTCGGGCTTCACGTCGAGCTGTACGTGTCCGGCCTTCGCGTCGAGCAACGGCGGTCACTGCAAACACGTCGCGGCGCTACTCATCGCGCTACGCGATCAAGCGCGCGGGGCTCAGCAGCGGGCTGCGCAGCCGTCGTCGAACGGGGTGCACTACACCGTACACGGCGGGACGGTGCACGTCGCTGGAGTCGAGGGGGAGGGCAGGCGAAGCAAGCGCGCTCGCGCCCGTGCGATGAAAGCCTCGCAGAGTACGGGCCTAACGGCGCGCGGCTTCGTTCCCAGCGGTTCCGGCGTGGATGCGTGGCTGCCCGAGCCGATGCCGCCCGCGCCCAAACACATCGAATACCGACTCCAGGTCAAGTCGGTGGGCCATGGCTCGGGCAGCATCGGTGGCTCGCTGACCATCACGCTGCTCGATCCCGACGCGCGCGTGCCGCTCTTGCCGAGCACGTTGCTCGTCGGACAAGACCAGCGACCAACGCCGGATCGCGAAGCCATCCGTCTGCTCGCGCGATTCGAAAATCAGGGGCCACGCCGTGTCGGTATCGACGTGCGCGGGGATGACGCGAGCGATCTGCTCCCCCTGCTCAAGGGCCGGCGTGTCATCGTCGAGCCGCAGATGATGGAGCTTCGCTTCGGCGACGAGGCGTTGCGCCCGCGCTTCGATCTCGAGCTCTCCCAGGACGGGACGCAAATCCTCGTCCGCACGTCTTTTCAGCGGCCGGGCGACCCGCGCAAGTTCACGCTGACGAGCGGGGCATGGTTCGAGGGAAGTCCTGGCTGGTACGTCGACGCGCAGGAGGGCTGGGCGCGCCCGGTCGACCGGCGCGCCTCGCCGGCGGCGTTGCGCCGGCTCCTCCGGCTGCCGGTGATTGCCGAACCAGTCGAGAACCTCGCCGCCCTCATCACGCAAGGACTGCCGAAAGTCGCGCTCGAATTGGGCGCCGAGCTGCCCGAGCTCTCGCAGGTGGCCGATGTCGTCGATCTGGTGCCGACGTTCCGCGTCGCCGCGGGCGGCACGCTCATCGAAGCGCAAGTCAGCCTCCGAGCCGCGTACGAGGACGTCGAAGTCGACGTGCGCGCCGATGGGATGACCGTTCCCGTGATCGTCAAGGCCCCCGAGCCCGGAAGCAACAAGCGGGCGAAGTGCATCCGCTGCGACATCGCCGCGCAGCAGGATGCCGCCACCCGGCTCCGCGACCTCGGGCTCATTCCTGCCGAGGACGGCAACAAGTTCGTCGCCCTCGGCGACGACGCCATTCGGTTCTGGACCGAAGGCATCGGCACGCTCCCCGACGAATGGGACCTCTTCGTGCCCGACGACCTCGTCGACGTGCAGCTTCGTCCCGAGCCGTTGACGGCGAATGCCCGGGTATCGAGCGGAGTCGACTGGCTTTCGCTCCGGCTCAACTTCGAGAGCGAAGGCGTTGCGGTCACCCAGGAGGAGCTCGCGCGCTGTCTCTCGGAGGGCCGTCGCTACGTGCGCCTCGCCGACGGGACGTTCGCCCGTCTCGATCCGCAGAAGGTCCGCGAAGTGTTGCAGCGACAGGCCGAGATTCTGGCCACGGGCGGCGGCAACGGCGGGCGCCTCCCCCTGTCGCAAGTCGGACGCGTGGAGGACCTCCTGGCGCAGGTCGGGCGATCGAACGTCTCCGTCGACGCGAAGGAGCTCTTCCACAAGCTGCGCGACATCGACGAGATCAAAGGGACGCGAAAGCCCCGCAACCTGCGGGCCCAACTCCGTCCGTACCAGGAGCAGGGCTTCCACTGGCTCTGGTTCTTGCACGAGATTGGCAGCGGCGGCGTGCTCGCCGACGACATGGGGCTCGGGAAGACGGTCCAGGCGATTGCGCTGCTGCTTGCGGTCAAGAGCGAGGACGCCAAAATCGAGGGTAAGCGCAAGCAGTTCAAGGCGCTCATCGTGGCGCCGACGAGCGTCGTGACGAACTGGCTCCGCGAGATGGACAAGTTCGCGCCATCGCTGCGGCACGCCCTTTGGCACGGGGCCGAGCGCAAGGAAAGGCAAGACGAACTGGAAGACGCGGACGTCGTGGTCACGAGCTACGCCCTTTTGCGACGGGACGAAGAGCTCTTGAAGGAAATCGACTGGCGCTACGTCATTCTCGACGAGGCGCAGCAGATCAAGAACCCGCTGAGTGCGACCGCGCGTGCGGCGAAACGCCTTCGGTCCGATCGGCGGCTCGCGCTGTCCGGCACGCCGATCGAGAACCGGCTCAGCGAGATCTGGTCCATTTTCGATTTCGTGTCGCCGGGACTCCTAGGCCCACTCGACAAATTCGAAGAGCGCTACTCGCGGCCGATCGACGGAGGCGACAAGGGCGCCGCAGAGCGTCTCCGCGCGACCATTCACCCGTTCATCCTGCGCCGCACCAAGTCGGAAGTGGCGCGCGACCTGCCCGAGAAGATCGAGACCGACCAGTTCTGCGAGCTCACGGGCGAGCAAGCGGCGCTCTACGCCGCCGTCTTGAAAGAAGTCCGCGCTCAGGTCATGGGCGAAGTCGAGCGCCAGGGAATGGCGCGCAGTCACATCCAGATCCTGGCTGGTTTGACGAGGCTGCGTCAGGCCGCGTGCGACCCTCGGCTTCTCGGGCTGCCTCGTCAGTTCGGCGACGAGGACTCGGGCAAGCTCGTCGCGCTGCGGGAGCTCGTGCAGACTTCGATCGAGGGCGGGCACAAGGTTCTCGTCTTCAGCCAGTTCGTCAGCATGCTGCAGCTCGTCCGGCGAGCGATGGAAGAGGACCACGTCGCCTACGAGTACCTGGACGGGTCGACCAAAGATCGTTCCGACCGTGTCGACCACTTCCAGCAGGACGACGGCCCGCCGGTGTTTCTCATCTCGCTGAAGGCGGGTGGGAGTGGGCTGAATTTGACCGCTGCCGACACGGTCATTCACTTCGACCCCTGGTGGAATCCCGCGGTGGAAGACCAGGCGACCGACCGTGCCCACCGAATCGGGCAAACCAGGGTGGTGACGACGTATCGACTCATCGCGAAGGGCACCATCGAAGAGAAGATCCTCGAACTGGCGGAGAAGAAGCGCGAGCTCGTCGGCGCCGTGCTCGCGGAAGATCTCGGGGGCGCGAAGAAGCTAACGAAGGCGGACCTCGAAGATCTCTTCAAGTAGAAGCCGCTTCTAGACTTGAATTGCTTATGACGTTGGCCACTTCTCCCAGGGCGCGGCAGCCTTCCGCGACGGTCGCCCTCGAACCGAACCGCCGGGTTCGCGTCCTCTTCATCAACGATACGGCGCGCAACGGCGGTCCGGGGCGGAGCCTTCACTCGATCCTCAAGTTTCTGGACCCGGCGGTCGTCCACCGGGCCGTCGTTCTTCCCCGGGAGGGTCCGGTCGCCCGACTCCTCTCGACTGACGGAGTCGTCGACGAACTGCACTATGTGCCCGACCTGGTCGAGAACCCCATCGAGCCGTGGACGCGCGCGATGGAGCGGCGCGACTTCGACGCGCCCGTCGCTTGGAAGGTCGCCCGACTCGGGGGAAACGCCGTAAAAGCGGGGCGCGCCATCTTGCGCCTTTCGCAGCTCGTGCGGGCCGGCGGCTTCGACCTCGTCTATTGCAATGGCAGCAGCGCTGACTTCGCCGGGGGTGCGCTCGTGGCGCTCACGAAGGTGCCGGCTCTCTGGCACGTGCGCTACACGTCGCTGCCGCGCGGGGCGGCTGCTTTGCACCGAAGATTGAGCGTTCAAGATGGGGTCCGACGGATCGTCTGTGTGTCGCGCGCCGCCGCGGCGCTCTTTCCGCATTGTCCCCAGAAGGTGGCGGTGATCCACAACGCGCTCGACGTCGCCGACTTCGACCCCGCACGCGTGCGGGGAACTCTCCGGGCGGAGCTCGGCTTGGCCCCGGACGTGATCGTCTTCGGAAGCCACGGCCGGGTGCTTCGGCGAAAGGGCTACGTCGAAATGGTGCGAGCCGCGCGCTTGGCGCTCGACGAAATGACCGAGAGGGAGAGAGACCGCGTCGCGTTCGTCGTCGTCGGCGATACGCCGGAGGACTTCCGCCCCGACCACGTGGAAGAATGTCGGGCGCTCGCATCCGAACTCGGGATTGGCTCGAGGTTCCATATGCTCGGGTTTCGCGACGACGTGAGGCCCCTCGTGGCGGACTTCGATGTCGCCGTCGTACCGAGCGTCTATCCCGACCCGCTCCCGCGCGCCGTCATCGAGTCGATGGCCATGCGCAAGCCGGTCATCGCCTTCGACGTGGGTGGGGTCGCCGAAATGGTCGACGACGGCGTCACCGGTGGGCTCGTGCACTTCGACCCGGGCGACGCGGACGGGAGCGTGCTGCGACTGGCCGGCGTCATTCTCCGGTATCTGCGCGACCCCGAAAGGCGGGCGCTGCAGGGACGCGCCGCCCGTGACCGTGTGGAGCGCGACTTCGATGCCCGGGCGCACGCGGCCCGAATCCAGAACGAGATCGTCCTCGCGTCCGGACTGGGCCCGGGCGTCCAACCTTTGGGCGCCGCGGCTAGAATAAATCCGCCGAGCGCGTGACGATGTCCTCCTTGGCCCACGCGAGAAGGTTCGCGATCTCGCGACGTAGCAGTAGAAATTTCATGTCCCCCGGGTGAATCGCGATGCGCGCCGGCACGAGCCCGCGGGCGTGCTTGGCGGCCCGGCACCAGGCGACCGAAGAAAGGAGCCGCGCGGGTGACCGGCTCGCCCAGTTGAGCACGACGCTCGCGCGCGTCCGCTGGCCCGCCGGGTCGTAGATCCGGAGGTGATCCTCGGTGAACCGATAGCCGCGCGCGGCGAGAACCGGGAGCAGCCAGGATGGCATCGACCAGGCGGGGGCGACGAAGCCGTCGATGCGAAGATTGGCGGCGCCGAGGACCCGCTCGCCTTCTTCGAGCCTCCTCGTTCCCTCTTCCGGCGAGACGTCCGCCATCTCGGCCTCCCCGGCGGAGACGATCCGCTGCGCGAAGAGCCACGCGACCCGCCCCGAGCCGGCCTCGCTCGTCGCATACGCGTCGCCGCTCTGGTGAAGAAGGCCGTGCAAGTACACTTCGTGACCCAAGGCCTGCAGCTCGCGGAGCCGCTCGCAGAAGCGGGGATCGCCGAGGAGCGGCGAGCGGCCGTGGAAGTCCGGCACGACGAGCAGTGCAGGAAAAGCGCCGACCGCGGCGCAGAGCTCGATCGCCGCTTCGACTTCGTGGGCGCAGCTGGGTGAGACATCGTGGATGGAGACGTGAACCGCCATCGATCGTTCTCTCGCTTAGTACAGGGCCCCGCAAATGAGTGTCCAGCCGGTGGTGAGGCGCCCCGCCG
>CAZVPE010000062.1:0-26315 GCA_964628155.1 uncultured Polyangiaceae bacterium
GGGCAGGTCGAAATCGGGGTAATAGACCGGGCCGTACCGGTACGTGTCGCCCGCCACCATGGCCACGTAGTTCTGGTCGCTCGGATGGTAGGTCGCCCACATGTTCGAGAGGAGCACGCCCCTCCGCGCGAGGGAGGCCAGAAACGGCATATGCCCGTCGATGCGCGAGGAGCCCGGGTCGCCATGCACGACATCGGCGTAGTTGGTGTTCTCCATCATGACGATGAACACGTGATCGAGCCGCGGGACGGCACGCGCCGGAGGCGCTCGAAGCGTCGCTGGAGAAAGCTGCGCGCCGACGCCCCCGACCTTCAGCTGAACGTTGTCGGCGAGCGCGTTCTGAAACGAGACCATGCCGCTCGGAAAATCGAGCGTGACGGCAATCGTCCGCGTTCCGGCGGGGACCTGGCCCCCGGTGCTGCGGGCCACCAAGCTGGCGGGCGCGGCGCCCGGCGGACGATCGAAACTGGCAAGGATGGCGGGCTCGCCCGTCGCTTCGCCGCGGTCGTTCAGGAACACCGCCGTCACGATGGCCGACTGCGCGCGATCGCTCCAGCCGCCGAGCCAGCCGGAAAGCTCGTAGCTCGCAGCGCCCGAATCAATCGCTGCGGCAGCCCGTCCGACGTCGACCGTTTGCTCCATCGCCGAATCGATCCCCGGACCAGCGAACAGCGCGTTTCCCGGCGGGAGATTTTCGGGCAGCTTCGGCGTGACTCCGGTGGACGCAAAGGCGCTGTAACAGAGAACGCTGGCGGCGCCTCGCACGACCCGCCAGCCCGGAGCGGGCGACTGCGCGGTCCAGTCGCTCGTGCACAGATGCGCCTCGGCGTCGCCGTTGACCAGCAGATTTCCGCTGAGCGTTTCTGCCGCGCAAGGCAGGCTCCCCATCAGCACGGAGACCGCAACTCCGGATTGAAAACATCGCATGACCATGGCCGATCGCCTCCACGCAGGTCGCACCCGTGAACCTGGGTGCCGCTTGGGCGAAGGTAGGCTCAAGTTGTGGCGGAGCGATGACTTGGCCGTGCCTGAAACGCCACGAGGTCACCTCTCGACGACCCCGCCGGCCCGGGCCGTGACGGACTCTCGTTCCCCGACTCGCGAAGACGTCTCGGGAGGGCGGTCGCACCAAGTCGCTCAGAAGTAGAGTGCGATCGTGCCGAGCACCGTGAGGGGCGGCGCGGCCGTGATGTGCGTCGCCTCGGACGCCTGCTGCTGACCGCGTTGCAAGCTCCAATTCGAGACGTAGTACTCCGCGTCGTCCGCATACTTGAGAGCCAATAGGTTGTAGGCGTCCACGCCGACCTCGACGTTCTCGTAGCGTAGCGCCCCCTTCGCGTTGAGCACGTTGTTCGCCGGTCCGACGATCGAGTCGGTCAAGTGCCGGCCCGACAGGAAGGTGTACCCGACCCCAAGGCTGCCCGTCAGCGGCCTGCCCGCGATCGTTCCGATGCGCCCGCGAGCCGTCGCGTCCGTACGAAAGAGAATGGGCGGGACGTTGGGAACATAGTGGCCGGTGCCTGCCACCAGCGTGGAGAACGTCGCTCCGGTCACCGAGAGCGCCGAGGAAACGAGCAACCATTCATACGGGCGCGCAATCACGGAGCCGACGATCCCGCGGCGGACGCTCGCGTTCTCGGTCGCAAGCCCGCCCGACGCGGCCTCGAAGACCAGCTCGTTGCCGACCCACGTCTCGAAGACGGCCAGGGTGCTCGTGAAGCGTCCGGCGCGTGTCTGTGCGCGAAAGCCGGCCTCGACCGATCGGATTTTCGAGTATGGCGCGGAGCCTTCCTGCAGGCTCTGCACGTCGAGAGAGCGGAAGCCCTCTCCGTACGACATCACCGGCGTCAGCTCGCTCCAGAGGTCGTACGACGCCGTAACGCGGGGACCCACCGCGATACCTTCGAGACCCCGGACGCCGGCCCCCGTCAGCACCGGCGGGGTCGAGCCGGCCGGCACGAGATTCGACAGATGATCGTCGACCGACACGAGGAGCAGGTCGGCGCGCGGACCTCCCGACAGGCGGAGCTTCTTGAAGAGACGCAGGTCGAGGTCCAGGTAAGCGCCCGTATCCAGTGTATCGAGGGTTGCGTCGATGCGGCGATCCCAGACCTGCAAGGTATTGGGGTCGAGCAAGCTCTTGGTCTGACTCGTGTTGCCCACGCGCAGAAAGACGCCCGACTCCAGCGCCAGTTCGCCTTCGGTCCCGATGCGCAAGGGACTCGTGTGAAAACGCGCGGTCATCCCGAATGCCGTTTCGCGATTGGTCAGCTCGAAGAGGTCGCCCTCGCCGGAAAGCGCAGGATCGATTTGCGAACTCTCGAGCGCCCCGGTGTAGTTCTGTCGACCTCGATAGTCGGTCCACATAAACCAGGGGGCAAACTCGAACCGGGCCCCCCCCGGCGCGACGTGGTCGAAGTCGGCGCCGAGAACGACCCGCGCGGACTGCACCGACTGACCGCCCGCGAAGAAGCCCGGACCGGACGGGTACGAGTCGTAGTAGCCGACGCGACCCGCATCGGCGTCATCCAGGCGCACGACGCCTGGCAGGAGAGCGCGCGCGCCGTACGCCGTGGCGACCACCTTCAATCGGTCGCGCGGACCGAGGTCGACCGCGTACTGCGCGTTGACCGACGCAGACTGCGACGCGCGGTTCTCGCCGAAGCCGTTGGTGCTGCGCAGCGAGAAGGCGGCGAAGGTTTCGTCGTCCGCCTGGGCCGGTGCCGCGATCCCGACGACGCGCACCTGACCGAAGGAGCCGAACGCCGACCTCAATTGGTACCCGCGCTCGGGCACCCCGAGGTCGAACTGCGCGCTCCCGACGATGGCGGCGTCGCCCTGGCGCGGATCGTAAGGGCCCTCGAGCACGCGGATGCTCCGCACGACTTCGGGGATGATGAAGTTGGCGTCGGCGTAGCCCTGGCCCTGGATGTGATTCGGAATGTTGATGGGAATCGATCCGAGGCGCATCTCGATGCCCGAGCCGTGTTCCAGGCTGAAGCCGCGCAAGTACACGTCGTTGCCGACGCCTTCGCCGTCCTCGTGGTCGACGAAAAAGCCGGGCGCGGCCGAGAGCATTTCGCTCGTTTGTTGGCGCGGCGACGCATCGAGGAGTTCGCGCTTGATGCGGATGTCGCCGAGACCGCGGGGCGACGACCATCCTCGGCCGCGGACCTGAACCACCTGCGCGTAGTCCTCGTCTTGCTCGCTCGTGGAGATGGGCCCTGGCGCGGCGATCGGCCCCGTGTGCGACTGGCCAGTCGCCGACGGCGGCGGGGCGGGCGGCTCCTGTGGCGGGCGAAAGACGACGACGTATTCGACCCGCGACCGGATCGGCCGTCCGTCGCGGGTGGAAGGGACGAAGAGCGCAGCTCGCACGGCCTTGAGCGCCTCGTCGTCGAACGACGGAGGCGCGCTCGGCGGCATGCGCGAGGTCACGACGGCCGACTCGACGTTGCCTTTCGCATCGACGACGAGCTGCGTCGCCACCTGCACCTCGACCGCGGGCGCGCCTGCCGGAAAGCTCGCTTCGATCGGTGAGCCGGGTTCGGCGGCGACGACTTGCGCTCGCGCGGGCGCCGCGGCCGTGACTCCGGCGAGCGAGACCCCGAGCAAGAAACGAGGGGAACGCGTCACTGCACCACGAACTGACCCCAGAGGCCCGAGACGCCGCCGTCGTTGTCGAGCTGGGAGTCGCCGGGCAGGTCCGACCGGAACGTGTAGATCCCTTCGAGGTTCGGGGTTCCGAAGGTCGTGCTCGCGCTCTGTCCGGGCGCGAGCGTGGCGATGTTGGCCCCCGAGGGGAAGCACTGCTGCGACGGGCATCCGGGGAAGTTCAGAGGGACGCAGCCGACGACGAAATCGTGCGGCTTGGTGCCGGCGTTGTGGAGCGTGATCGTGACTTGGGCGAGATTCTGGGACTTGAGAATGAACGGCGAAAACCGGGTGTCGTCGGCCGTGAGATCGAAGGCATAGCAGCCGCCGTTCATCCCGTCGGAGTCGGAGCTGGCGCACGAGCTTCCCCCGCCGTCGTCTCCGGCGCCGGCCTCTCCGCCGGCGGGCGACGTGGTCACGCACGGCCCGGTGCCTCCGAGTGTGCCGGGCGCCCCTGCCACGTTGCTGCAGCGTGCGGTGCTTGCCGGCAATGCGGCGAGCGCGAAGAGGAGGACAGCGCGCGCTCGTCGGGCCCGCATCGACTTTCGTTTTAGTCGATTCGCCGAGGCGCGCGCACCATTTCCGTCTCGGGCAACCGCACGTCTGCGGTCGCGCTTTCATTTCCGGCGGTTCGGGCGATGCCCCTGCTAGGCTTCGCCGCAATGGGCCTCTCCAAGAAGCCTGCGGGCATGCTTGGGCGGCTTACCTCGACCTCATGCCTCCTCGCGGTCGCCGGCTGCGGCAGCCGCACGGCCCTTCCCATCGAGCCGGACACGCAATGCCAAATTCGGTCGGACGCGGCCCTCGGATGGGGTGGCGACTTCTGTTATCCGGAGTCGGCGAAGCCAAGCGGCCGTTGCTCGTCGGACGCACCATCTTGTCCTTTTTGCTCGTATCCGAATTGCCCGGTCGTTTCAAATCTGCTGACGCCGCGCACGTTTTACGATTGCTCCTGCGTCGAGGGCTCTTGGACCTGCGCCGTGGTCCGCCAGGCCGGAAGCACCTGCGCTCCGACGATTTCATGTCTGCCGGGCGATGGCGGGACGGGCGTGGCTTGTCTCGTCGAGAGCGGAGAGAGCTGCGGCATGGCGGACGATGGCGGGGGACCGATTTGCGTTCTCACGAGCGGGG
Organism: uncultured Polyangiaceae bacterium; assembly: GCA_964628155.1. Lineage (GTDB taxonomy): Bacteria > Myxococcota_A > Polyangia > Polyangiales > Polyangiaceae > Palsa-1150. The sequence continues at coordinate 4,786 of CAZVPE010000062.1, forward strand.
TTCTCGCCGGCCGCCCGGCGACCCGCTGCGGCGGCGGTTCGTGCTCGAGCGGCTGCACGTGCAGCGATCCCGTTGCGCCGACCTGTAGTTGCCCGTGACTCTTCTTCAGGGAATCGACAGAGCCTTTCTCAAACCCCGATTGCTCGGACCAAGACGCGGACCGTGAAGACGCGCACGACGCGACCTCCTCGCTCGACGCGAACTTCGCGCGTGTGCAACGTCGCGTGTCTCGGGAGCTCCGGCTCCGCGGGGAACCGGGCGTCGGCCACCCAAAGCACCACGTCGGCGTGACGCCAGAGGTCGCGCGGCCACCAGTCGTCGAAGTCGTCGCGGATGGGTGTGTCGCAGCCCACGGGCAGCTCCCCCTCGAGCGCCGCTTCGAGCTGCGCGCAAATGACCCAGTGCGGGCCGACCGCCGCGAGGTTGCCGGGCGGGTATCCCGCAATCGCGCGTGCCGCCCGCTCTTCTTCGCGCACGACGCGAATCACGTCCGGCCATCCGGAGAGCTCGTTCGCGAGGTCGACCCGTGGATCGTAAGAGGCGGGTGCGAACCGAAGGAGCGACGGGGCGAGAACCCATGCGTATGTCGCGGCGACCATCGCGCCGCCGACCGCGCAGGCCCAGGCGACAAGGCGCCGGGTGGGGGGGGAAGGGGACCGCGCCGCGGCCGGGACGAGCGCGAGAAGGCCCGGGGCAAGCCAATGCGGTTCGGCGACGCGGCTCCACAAGCAGAGGGGAACGAGCACCGAGAGGGGCAGGACCGCCGACACGAACAGGAGCAATCCAGTGGCATCGCTGCGTCCTCGCCAAAGCGCGCGACCGGCGAAAAAAACGAGCACCGCCGTGACTGGAGACAGGTACGCAATCTGCCCGCCAACCAGCGCGGCGAGGTTGCGAAGCGAAACCCCCGCATCGGTCTGAGAATCCACGAGGCGGTGATGGAGCATCGGCCAACCGCGCCCCGCCTCGAACCCGACGATCGGCAGCGTCACGAGCGCGCCGGCCCCCAACCCAGCCCACGGGCCCACGGTGCGACCGTGCGCCCGCAGTGGGCGGGATGCATAGGCGACCGCGAGGCCCACCCCGAGCAGCGCGCCGCTGACCTTGGCTGCCGCTCCGGCTCCCGCCAGAAGCCCGGCCGCTCCGAACGACCACGCCGCGCGCGCGCTCCCGGGCATCGCGCGGACCCCCGCTGCGGCGAAGGCCAAGGCCCCGATCCATAGGGGCGCCAGCAAGAGGTCCGGCGTCATGGCGAAGAGGCCGATCCCCATCTCCGGGGCCAGCGCGAACAGGAGCCCGGCGACGAGCGAGCGGCGCCACGTCGCGCCACATGACCGGCATGCCGCCGCCATCGCCCACGGGACGAGCGTCGAGAGCAAGGACGTGAAGACGTGGGCGCGTTCGGGTGCTGGAGCGAGCCCCAGGCCGATCGCGCGCGCCGTAGCTCCGATGAGGCCGGGGTGATCGAGGTACGCGGGCTGCGGATGCAGGGCATACGCCGCGTAGAGGGCTTCCGAGTCCCCGAATCCGACACGCGACGCCGCGAGCAACCGGGCGGCCAGCAGGCCCCCCGAAACCGCGGCGAGGACCGCGAGCTCGAAAGGAACTCCGGCAGGAAAGAAGGGCCGAGGGGGGGCGGAGGCCGCGTCCATTTCAGGCCGCGCGGAGCCGTAGATCCAGCCAAGCGGCGAGCGCCCGAGCGACAGACAGCGAAGGGGTCCTGGCGCTGCCCAGGATCGCCTCGACTTGGTCGCAGTCCGCGAGCAGCTCCGGCCGCCTATCGAGGGTATCGGAGAGCGCCTCCGCGATTCGGTCGGCTCGCACGTCCCGCTGGAGTAGCTCTGTAAACGCCCGCCTCTGGAGTAAAATATTCGGCAATGCCACGTTGGCCGTGCGGACGAACGCCCTTGCAGCCAGCTCGGTCGCAATCCCCACTCGGTAGGCGATGACGGGGACGGCGCGTGCGAGGGCGGCTTCGAGCGTCACCGTGCCGGATGCGCAAAGGGCCACGTCGAAGGCGGGCAGCACGGCGATCGCCCCACTGTACGGGCCGACATCGAACGTCGATACGCGCCTCGCCGCGGCAGTCGCGCGCGCCCATGCGCTCGTTCGCCCGTCCAGGCTCGCGGCCACGAGCACGCGCGCGTCGACGCTCGCGCGGTCGAACCGCACGCGCTCGTAGGCATCGAGCATCGGGATGAGGAGCCGGCGAACTTCATGGGGGCGGCTTCCCGGCAGCAGCGCGATCGCGGCAGCAAAGGGTGTCAGCCCGAGGGCGCGCCGGGCGGTCTGCCGATCGAGCGGAGTCGTCTCGAACGCCGGATGGCCGACGTACTCGGCGTCCATCCCGGCGGCCCTCCAGATGGGCTCTTCGAAGGGCAACATGAGCGCCATCTTGTCGATGTACGGTTTCAGCGCCTCGATCCGATGCGGGCGCCAGGCCCATACCTGCGGCGCGCCGTACCAGAGCACGCGCACGCCCGCGGCACGCAGCCGCGGCGCGAGCCGCGCGTTGAACTCCGTGTAATTGACGAGCAGGGCGGCGCGCGGCCGTCGCGCGCGCACCCCGGTGAGTACGGCTCGCCATGCCCGGATGATGTCGAGCGTGCGGGCGGCCGCTTCTCCGAAGCCGAGCGCCGTCGAAGCGCGGATGTCGGCGACCAAATCGACGCCGACGCCGGAAAGAGCGGCGCCTCCCAGGCCGAACGTGCGGGCCCCTTCGAGCCGCGCGACGACGGCTGCGGCCGCGCGATCTCCGGACGCTTCGCCGGCGACGACGAGCAAGTCCGTCAAACGAGCTCTCTTCGCATCCGCTCACACCGACGGGCGTACCGTCGGAGCGCTACGGGCGGGCATGAAGGTGGGTCCAGTCGGCGACGACTTCACTCGCGGCGTCGTCGACGGACCGGCCATGCAGGACATCCGCGGCGAGCCGAGTCGCCTTGGACGGAACAATCGCTGGCGGCGGACTGAAGACCGCACCCGCCGCGCGGTTTCGAATGACACGGGCCGGAGCGCTCGGCGTTGCCGCGACGACCGGGAATTGGCCCTGAGCGCGCGCGGTCACTTCGAACGAGCCGGCCGGGCCCGACCGCAAGAAGAGCAGCGATTGGAGTCCGTCCGCGAACACGGCTTCCCCTTCGACGATCTGCCCGATTTTGCCGACCACTCCACCCATCGTCCGGACCCAGACATCGGTTCCCACGGGGACTTCACCGGCGACGACGCGATCCACGCGCACGTGCGTATACGTGTAGATTCGCCCGTTCTCCCAAGCGGCGCGCGACTCGATCGGCGTGGCCACCGCGGCCGCGGCGGACTCGTGCAAGAGGCCTTCCCATGTCACGGCCACGGAGACCGAAGCGCTTGCATCGCCGGGAAAGGCCAAAATCGCGAGCGGTCCGGCCATCGTGGCCATGGCCAAGACGAGGGACAGTGCGTGCCTACGCATGCGAATCACGATAGCACGCGGCCGGGTCCCGGCGCGGCGAGCGTCCAGCGCTCGCCGCTACCATCGAACCAGTGCGCACCCCCAGTGCACCCCGGCTCCGAGCGCCAGAAGCATGCACAGGTCACCGGGCTTCAATTGACCCGCGCGCGTCTGCTCGTCGATGAGAATGGGGAGCGTTCCCGCGCTCGTGTTGCCGAAGCGGTCGATGTTCGACGGAAGCTTCGCCGCCTCGACGCCGAGCTGCTGGCGGACGTAGTCGTTGATGCGGGCGTTCGCCTGGTGGGCGAGAAACCAGTCGACGTCGTCGATGCGCGTCTTGGTCTCCGTGCAAAGCGCTCGTGCCGTTTCGGGGAGCTTGGTGACCGCGAACTTGAAGAGCTCTCGTCCGTCCATCGTAGGAATGTACGTTTGCTCGTCGTAGTCGCTGTGCCGCCAATACGGACGTGTTCGGAAGCCGCCGCCCTCGACGTACAGCAGCTTTGCCGCGCCGCCATCGGTGTAGAGCTTCATTCCGCGCAGCCCCGCGTCGCGGTCGGTCGCCCGGAACAGGAGCGCGCCGGCGCCGTCTCCGAAAAGGACGGCCAGTGCGCGGTGTTTGCTGGCCCGCTGTTTCTGGTCGGGGGTCGCGGAGCGCCCGTTCGCCGGGTCGAGCGCTCCCCAATCCTCCCAGGGCATGAAGCCGGCGTGCGCCTCCGCCCCGACGAAGAGGATCGTCCGGGCAGCCCCGGTCTTGATCAGGCCATCGACGATCTGGAGCCCGAAGAGCATCGCCGCGCACTGCTGCCGAATGTCGAGCGCCGGGACTCCCCGGAGGCCGAGCTTGTGCGCCAGCAGCGCGCCCGAGCCTGGAAAGACGTAATCGGCCGTCATCGTCGCGAAGACGACGTAGTCGATGTCCCCGGGACTGATCCGCGCCGCTTCGATCGCGCGCCGGCTTGCTTCGACCGCGAGATCGCTGGGTCCAACGCCCTCCGGGGCGTAATGGCGCTGCCTTATCCCGGAGCGCTTGAAGATCCATTCGTCGCTCGTGTCCATCACGCGCGACAGGTCTTCGTTCGACACTGGTCGCCCGGGCACGTAGTGGCCAGTGCCGATGATCTCGAATCCAAGCATGCATTCCTCAATCGTCGGAGGCCCGGCTCCACGGATACACGAGCGGCGTCCAGACCGCCTGGAGACCGAGCCGCGCCCGTTTGGCGCGCTCCCAGTCGGCGATGCGCTGGCCAAGGAGCGAACTGGCCGTAGCGAGCGCGACCCCGGCGATGACGTCGATCAGATAGTGCCAGCGCAGAAACATCGTGGCGATGATGATCTGCGTGGCGAGGAACGCAATGACCGGCCACCAGAATTTGAATGGGACGAGCTTTCGGTGGCGGAAGCTGAAGATGGCGAAAAATGTCGGGACCGCCGTGTGGAGGCTCGGAAAGATGTCTTTTTGCGCTCCTCCCGCCTCGACCGCTTCGCGCACGAGCCGCCAAAAGGTGCCCCCTTCGAGCTCGTGTTGGAACGTGCCCTTGAGATACCAGTAGGGGCCGAAGCCGGGGACGATCATGTAGAGGATGTGCGCCGTGCAAAAAATGAGGAGCACTCCAGTGGAGAAGCGCGCGAGCAGATGGGTGTCACGCTGCCAGTACACCATCGGGAGAACGTGCACCGAGAGAATCAAGAAATAGAGAAAGTAGAAGAATGCGAACCACTCGGTCGTGCGCGGCGAGACGTACCGGTCGAGCACGGCGCTCGGCTCGAATCCGAAGACGTTCAGATCGAATGCATAAATCCGTGCATCGTCGGTCCAGGGGCTGACGGCGGGGAGAATCTCGCGGAGCTGGAAGAACGAGCTGAGCAAGGTGCCGATGACGGCGGTTCGGTACACGAGAGACGCCGCGGTGCTTCCCCATCGCAAGATCTGTCCCCTCACGAGGGCGATGACGAAGAGAAAAGCGCCGAGGTCCGCCGCGACGCGCACGAGACAAGCGCTGCGGTTCGGCCCGCGCCCGAGCATGAGCGCGCCAAGCAACGTGACCAGGTAGCCCACCATCAGCCAATCTTGCGACGCGAAGTTGCGGACCCACGACGTCGCCGAGCCGCTGGCGTTCAACGCGTCGACTGTGATCGCGTGGGAAAGGGCCGTCGTTCGCGCTCCAAGGTGGCGGCCCGTCCCGGTCGCTCGCTCTGTGCTCCGGTCTGGGATCGTGTGGGTCCGCCTTCGGTCCATGATGGACATCCGCCGCCTTACGTTAACCTTGTTTCCGAGTGACCACGAGTGGGGCCCCGCCCAGACGAGAAGGGGTGCGAAGCTTACTACGCACGGATCGCGACGAACGAAGATCGGTTCTCATGGTCCAGGCCGGGCGGGTGGCGGGATAGCCGATGACTGTCCTTTCGGCCAGCGGGCTAGAGCACCGAACGGTTTGACTCCCGTCGGCTTTGCCGCGATTTTCTTCGCATCGCTTCGTTGCTCCTCCTCAAATTACTCCGGTAGTTCTCGTCGTCGCGCCTCGCGCTGCTCGAAACTCGCAGCAAATCCCTCGGTCCGCCAAACCGTTCGGTGCTCTAGCGCCGCCTCGACGCCTGTCGGATGGTCCGAGGCGCGGCGCCATCGCGCGCCAGCCCGAGCACGACAAGGGGCTCGTCGGAGCGGCGCATCGTGACGACGTCACCGATCGCCACCTCGTGCATGATGCGATCGCCGTCGATGAAGACGCGGCCCTCACGCATCTGGCTCCGGATTGCGAGAACCTGGCCTTCGTCGACCGTGCCTGTGGTCATGCGGAGTGCGTCGACCTCCGGCCGGTAGGGCTCGCGGACGACGTACTGAAGCTTGCGCGACGAGAGCGGCATGACCCGGCCCCCGGCGCTCCGCTGGGCGGCGGTCGAGCCGGCGGCGGGCCCGACCCAAAGACCGCTCGACTTCTGCTCCTCTTCCTCCAAGACGCCGTCCTCTACCGTGGGGTCGAGGAGCCTCAAGATGTATCGCGACGTAGCCGCCGGGGATGCGTGACAGAAGAGGGCCTCGTTGAGGACGCGGTCATGCAAGATCCGGCCTCCCGTCTCGACCCGCATTCGCGTGAGCTCCGTCCGACGGAGTTCTCCGTCGAGCGCCGCGGCGAGGGCCTCGCGGACCGCGCCTTTGCGAGCCGCGCAGAAGAACCCAACCGAGTGGTTCGGCGCGCTGTTCACACCGAGGAGCGGGATTCCCGATCCGATGCCGTGCGACGCGGCCAGCAGCGTACCGTCGCCACCGACTGTGACCACCAGGTCACATCGCCCCTCGACGCGGAAGCCGGGCGCACGGTCGTGCCACGTGGCGACGATCCCGAGGTCGGAGAGCGCCTGACGCACTTCCTCGACGGTTTCGCTGTGCTCGCGGTGGCCCGGTCCCATCCGGCGCACCGTCTCGTCGCCCGCCTCGAGGAGGGCGGTGACTCGGACGTCGTTTTCTTCTTCCACCCACTTGCGCCAAGACGACCGCTTGACGACGACGCACACGTGCGGAGCGTTGGTCACGGCTGCTGCTCCGCGAGGCGACGCAGGGCGAGCTCGGTCTTCGCGTCGCGGATGGCTCCGGAGCGGCAGTGGTCGATCGCGTCGCGCACGGGCAGCGAAAAGACGGCGCCCGCGCGTTCGAGCGGAGAGCCATCCTCGGTCGGGGTCGCGCGTTGCCCCGGGTCGACTTCCACCGCGTAGAAGACGTGCCTCTCGCCGATGATGCCCGGGGCCGGGAAGGTCCACTCGCCCAACGCTTGCATCTCGCCGATTGCCGCGGTGAAACCGAGTTCCTCGGCCAGCTCGCGCGCCGCCGTCGCGGCGGGATCCTCGTCGGGCTCCACGAGCCCCGCCGGGAGCTCCCAAAGGGCCCCGTCGTGGGTTGGCGCGATCGGGCGGAGCGCGCACGGTGGTCGCAGCGCGGAGCGCAAGAACACGTGACGCACCCCGTTGGCGACGAAGTGGGCCGCGATGACGACGGCGTCGAGTGCTTCACGCGTCGCGATGTCGTACGAAAAGGGCGCGCTCTCGACGCCGTCGGGGTAGTGGGCGACGAGATCGAGCCTGCGAACGTCCAAGAATCCCCCTGCGGCTCCCGACTCAGCCGTGCGGTCGCGCGTGATGGCAATGCGGATGGTGGGCGGAGAGGGGAGGGGCGGCAAGGGCGTCGGGGATGTCATTGGCCATCCATCGCGGTAAGAGGCAAAGCTTATCGGGTCTCTCCTACCCTGTCGCGCGGGTATGCGCTCCGTGATAGCGTGACGCGCTTGCCTGGTCTCGATTCGTGACCAGAATCCATGTTCCCCAGTGAACATCCTCCGCGCGCCCTCGATGGATTCGAGATCTTGCGGCGCTTGGGCACCGGAAGTGCCGGGGAAGTCTTTCTCGCGAGGAGCCGCGGGGGAAAGCTCGTCGCAATCAAGACGATCGCCGATGCGCGCGGGGACGACGCTTCGGCCGACTCGTTCGCTCGCGAGGCGTCGGTCTGTGCCCGCCTCCTGCACCCCTGCATCGCGCAAGTGCGCGCGTTCCTCGAAGAGCCGGGGTTCGCCGCTCTGGTCTACGAGTACGTCCCGGGCGTGGCGCTCGCGCGCGTGATGCGGCTCTGCGAGAGTCACGAAGTCCGCCTCCCCGACGCGGCCGGCTGGCACATCGTCGAACGCGTGCTCGCGGCGCTCGCGTACGCCCACAGCTTTCGGGATTCGAGCGGCCAAGCGATGCCGATCGTGCACCGCGACCTATCGCCGTCGAACGTTCTCCTCGACTGGGACGGAGGCGTCAAGATCGCCGATTTCGGCATCGCCAAAATGATCGGAGTCTCTCCCGCCACACGGGTCGGGACCGTGAAAGGGACGCTCGGCTGCATGGCCCCCGAGCAGGCTCGCGGCGAGCCGGTCGACGAGCGGGCGGACGTGTACGCTGCGGCGCTCCTCGCCTGGCGGCTCTCGACGGGGCGAGTGCCCTTCGCGAAGCACCAGAAAGACGAGTTCGAGCTGCTGCGGGCGATGCGCAATCCGCGCATCAAGCCTCTCGACGTCATTCGGCCGGACCTTCCGGCCGGGTTGCTCGATGCCGTCGCGTGCGCACTGGAGCCGGATGCCGCGCGGCGAACGATTTCCGCCGCGGAGTTCGGCGACGCGGTGCGAACGCTCCTCGACGTGGAAGCGGGGCGCGTGGAGCTCGCCGGGCTCCTCGAACGCTGGAAGCCCGCACTCGAGCGGGCGGTCAGGCGCAGCGGGGACCAGGTCACCGGGTCGGCCGCCGGGGCCCGGGTGGACCGCACCGCCCGCTACGACGAAGTGGCCTTGGCGTTCGACGATGACGTTCCGTCGGACGGCCCTACCTTCCAGGCGCATGCGTTTCCGAGCGACGCCGCGGCGCTGGCGAGTCTCCCGCACGCGGAGCACGAGCCCCTCTACAGCACCACGCGCCCGATGCCCCCGACTCGCTCGCGCGCGCCGCTGATGTCGGCATCGGCCGTCGCGGTAGCCGTTTTCGTCGTTGCCGGCGCCGTGGTCGCCTTGCTCGTGAAGCTGGCGAAGTGACTCGCCGAAAAAAAGTCCTGGCCTGACGGAAAGTCCGCTGCGGCGCAACATGTTCCCGAAGGCGGTTGCGGGCGGCCCGGCGCAAAACCGATGCTACCGTAGTCGGCCGTGTCTTCGGACCTAGTGGATGGAGGTTTGCGTCAATGAAGATCGAAAGGCTCCTATTCGTCGCGTCGGTGAGCGCCGCAGCGATTGCAATGATCGCGGCAGGTGGCTGCTCTGGCGACAGCTCGAGCGGCACTCCCAGTGGCTCGTCCAGCGGCGGACCAGGAGAGAACTCTTCTTCCGGCAGCAGTTCGTCCAGCGGCGGGGGCGGTTCCAGCAGCTCCTCGAGCGGCGCCGGCCCGGGCGGCGGCAGTTCGTCGAGCGGCAATAGTTCGTCGGGCGGGAGCAGCTCCTCCTCGAGCGGCAGCAGTTCGTCGAGCGGCGCAGGGTCCTCCAGCAGCAGTTCGTCGAGCGGCAGCGGTTCGTCGAGCGGCGCAGGGTCCTCCAGCAGCAGTTCGTCGAGTGGCGGGGGCTCTTCGAGCGGCAGCGGTTCGTCGGGTAGCTCGTCCGGCAGCGGCGGCGGTTCCATGTCGACACAGTGCGGCGCCTCGATGTGCGCAATGCCCAGTGTGTGCTGCCAAGCCGTGCCCGGCGGCACTCCCATGAACGCCGCACCGGTGGACGCGGGCAAGGGCGGCGGAAAAGGCGGCGGAAAGGGTGGTGGAAAAGACGCCGGCGCGGGGGGTGCGCTGACTTGCCTGACCGCCTGCGATTACACGACGCAGCAGCAGCTCTGCTCCAATGACAACGACTGCCAAGCCGACCCGCAGTACTGCGTGAACGGGTTCTGCGCGTACAATCCCGCCGGACTCTGAGCCGCGCTTCCTCGGAGCCGATGCGATCGAGCGCGCGGCTGTCCCGGCACCAAACGAGATTCAGCCCCGCCGCGGCTTCGGCCAGGCGGGGCTGATCTGCTTAAGGCCCGGCGGGGCGGGCTGTTGTCGTCTCGAATTGGACGGTATTCCGGTCGCCAAGATGCCGCCGCTTAACGAAAAATCGCGTGCACCGGACTTACCGATGCACGCGATTTCGCCTTCGCGAGGACATCGCTCCGCTCGTTCACGAAGAGCGGAGCATGCGCCGGGTCTCACATCGGCTGCGGTCGCAGGTACTTCGCCAGGGGAAGGTTCTGGCTCTGGATGTTGGCGGCCACGATGCTCGCGATCTTTGCCGCGCCCACCAGGTTCGTGTGCGTGGCGTCGCTGTCGTTCGCGTGGAACTTCAGCGCGGCGGCTTGCGATCCCAGCGTGTTGTACCAAGCGACCGTCAGGGTCGTCAGCGGGATGAAGGCGACGTTGTGCGCGGCGGCAGCGGCCTTCGCCGCCGCTTCGTGCAAGCTCGACTGATCGCCGTCCGTGGTGCCGGCGCCGAACTGGACGCGCGCCGGAGGCGAAACGATGATCGGCGTGACGTTCGCTGCGATGGCGTCCGTGATGTACTTCTCGAGGTTCGCCTGGACAGCGGAGTCTGCGACGCCCTTGTCGTTGTGACCGAACTGGATCATCGCGTAGTCGCCGGCGGTCCAACGCGACTTGATGTCGGGCCAGAATCCACCGTAGAAGGAAGACGAGCTCGCTCCGCTGTTGCCGTAGTTCGAAACTCCGATCGGCGGCACGAAGAACTCCGGAAGCATTTGACCCCAGCCGCCGAAGGCTCCGCCGGTTTGGTCGCACTCCGTCGAGTCGCTTGCCATGTAGATCATGATCGGCTTGGTTGCCGCGGTGAAAAGCTCCCATCCGATCGCGGAGACCTGCGGGGGCGTGGCCATCGGACCGGAGAAGAAGAGGTCGAGCCCGGGGTAACCGCCCGGTCCGCCTGCGTGGTTCGGTTGACCTTCCATTGCCCGCACGTTGACGACGAAGGCATATTCGCTCGACTGTCCGGCCGCGGTGGTCACCGGGGCAAGCAGTCCGCGCTCCGACTCAGCGCTGATGTACGTCGAGCCAGCTGCGGCGCCGCCCACCTGCACGGTGACGATGTAGTTGCCAGCCTCGGACGTGCCGAGCGCGTCGGGGGTTTGCGCGTTGTTGTACGTCGATCCACCGAAGAGGCATTCGATGCAAACGTCCGTGGTGGCCTGGCCGGCGCACGCCGTGGCGCCCACCGGTACGGTCGTGCACTTCTGGTACTCGGCGGCCGTCGGGGCCGGGTAGCCCGAAGGAATGCCGCCATCGAAATTCGAGACGATCGGGGTGCCGCCGGAAGATGCGCTTCCTGCGCCACCGTCCGCACCGCCGCTGGAACCGGGGGCCACCCCGGATCCGCTCGATCCCGAAGCCGCCCCGGAAGAGGAGCTGCCCGTACCGGGCCCAGGGCCGCCGGGCGTCGCTCCACCAGACCCCGATCCCGAGCCAGCGGGCGTAGTTTGCGTACCTGAGGAGGTTCCCCCGGGTGCGCCAGAACCACCGCTGGAAGATGGCGGGGTCGCCGCGCCGCTGCCACTGCCCGTGGTCGAACCTGGGGCGGGGGTCGATGTCCCGCCGGAACTCGAAGACCCGCCTGTCGGAGCGGGGGTCGAGCCGGATGAGTTCTCTCCAGAACCACCTCCCGGGGTGGTCTCGGACGAGTTCGATCCTGAACAGGCCATCATCGGGCCAATGACTGTCAACAACGGGAGCAATGAAAGACGTTGCCGTCTGGTGGCCATAGTTGTCCTCGCCTTTCGGGTGGTGCAGCTCCGCGCTAAGCGGCGTAGCGGCTCTCTTTTTATCACGTTGTTTCTCGAGGGGAAGGCCCTCACAAAGAGATATCGTCGTTTTCGGCTCAATTTTTTATTGGCGGACTGGAGTCCGACGTCCTCACTGAAATTGGCGGCTGCCTCGGCCGGCTCGGACCTTCCGAGCGCCCGAACGTTCGGCATTTGCCATGCGAACGTTCGGCATTGGCCAGGGCGCGCTCGCCCCGGGCGTGGGAAGCCGCACTGCGTCGGAGCGGCAAGACGGGGCCTTGGCATCGCTTCGAGGGACGAGAAACACAATGGGCAAATCGGTCGCATGGTGAAAATGGATATTGTTTTGGCCAGTTGTGAATTCGAAAAGGAGAGCCAACCCATGATTCGAAATTAGGAATCGAAACGGCCGGCGAGCGGCGCACCGAGCGCGAACGCAAGCGCGTCTCCGAGCGGCCGGAGAGGGCCCGGGCGTCCGCGGAAGAGTGGCGCGGCTGTTCAGCGGACCGGCTCGCGTTCGGATGCGGGAACTGGCCTTCACGCGGGCAGCCTTCGCCCGGGTTCGCTTTCCGTTGCACACCGGCCCGCCGGCACGCACGTGAGTCCGGGTGCGCCTCAGCGGTCGAGCGAACGCCCCGAGCGCTCGATCGAGACGAATCAATGTGGAATGCGGGCGCTCTCGCGCGCGTCTCTTCTCTGAAACGTGTCGGGCGCCTTAGGTTTGCTAGTCTTCCAGAGGAAACTTGCCTCGCCCCTTACGTCCCAAGCCGAAAGGAGCCATCGCGTCATGATGATGGTCGGCGGCGCGCCCCCCGGATGAGTAGCCACGAGGAAGGCATCGGGCAGATTCGGCGACTCGCGAAGCGAGCGGAGCGCCGCATCCGGCTGAAGCGCGCCCTCGCAGTGGGATCCAAGGCACTTTGCGGTGCCCTTGCCGTCGCCATCGTCGACGTGGGTCTTCGGAAGACGGGGATCCTGGGCGAAAGGCAGGCTCTCGCCACGTTTGCGACCGCTGGGGTTGCCGTGTTCGTGGCGACCGCGGTCGCCTGGGCGCTCCGCCTGCCGAACCGAGCGGGCGCTCGCGCGCTCGACCGCTTCCACGAGCTCCACGATCGGCTCGCCAGCGCGCTCGATTTCGGCGATAGCCCGGCCGACGTTCGTACGCCGTTCATGAACGCCGCGATCGACGACGCCATCGCCGCGGCGCCTCGCGTCGATCCCCGACGCGCGATCCCAGTCGGTCTTCCGCGCCCCTTCGCCGCCGCCGCTGCGCTGGTCGTGCTCCTCGGTGCGGAGGCGTTCTTTCATGTCCGTAGACCCGCTCCAATCGCGCACACCAAGACGATCGAGCCGGTGGACATGTCGGCGGACGACTTGGACGACGTCCAAGACTTTCTCAAACAAATCGAACAGACGGTCCCGAGCGACGACACCAGGGCCGCGATCGACGAATTCAACAAGCTCGTCGACGACATCGCAAACAAGCGCCTCGACCGGACCGAGGCCTTCCGCCGGATGGAGGCCCTCGAGGACAAGCTTCTGGCGGGGAGCCGCGCGGACAAGCGAGCACTCGAAGAGCAGCTCGATCGAATCGGCGACGAAATGAAGAAGGCCGCACTGACCAAGCCCGCGGGTGAAGCCCTGGCCGAACACAAGCTCGATCAAGCGCGCGGCGCGATGCACGAGCTTGCGAAGAAGCTGCGCGCGGACCAGGAAAAGCCAGTCGACAAAGCGAAGATCGAACAGATGCGCGACGCGCTGAAGAAGGCCGCGGCGGACGCGGACAAGCGCCGCGCCGAGATGGAGCAGCGACGTCAGGAGCTCGCCGACGAAGTCCTCAAAATGAAGGAGAAAACGGCGGACGGCGGCTCCGACGAGGAGCGCAGCCTTCTCGAGAAGAAGGAGCGCGAGCTCGAACGGCTCGACCGCGACATCGACGCCCGGAAAGACGCCGGCCGTCAGCTCGACCGCCTCGATCGGGAACTCGAGCAGGCCGCCGAGGATCTGATGAAAGACCTCGGCCTCAGCGCGAACGATCTCGACCAGGGCGCAGAAGACATCAACCGGATGGAGCAGCAAGAAACGACGCAGCAGCAGAAAGAAGAGCTGCGCCAGAAGCTTCAGGAGCTACGCGAGCTTCTCCGCCAGCAAGGGCCGGGCGGCAAGGGACAGGTCGCGCGCCTCAAGCGCTTCGGGCGCATGGCGAGGGGACAGGGGGGCTCGCAGGGGCAAGGCGGCCAGCAGCAGGGCGGTCAGGGTCAAGGCCAAGGCCAGGACGACCAGGGCGGCTCCGAGGGACAGGGCGGCCAGGGACAGCAAGGCCGAGACGGGCAGGGCGGCTCCCAGGGAGCGGGGCAAGGCGGTGAAACCTGGGTGCTCGGTCCGAACGGCGAGAAGATGTTGATGCTCTCGAAAGGGCAGGGAAGCTCGGGTCCCAACGGACAGGCGGGCGAAGGCGAGCACGGCGGGGGACCGGGCAGCAAATGGGGGGAAGGGCACGACCCCAAACTCCAGGGCGGCGCGACCAATCCGAAGATGGGTACCGAAGACACGCAGGTGCAGGGCGCCGATACCGGGCAGGGCGGATCGCGCAGCCAAGTCATCCTCGGGGCCGCCGAGCGCGGTTTCGCCTCGCGAGGCTACAAGCGCGTTTATACCGAATACCATCAGGTCGCCGAACAGTCGCTGGCGAAGGACGAAATCCCCGCTGGGTTTCGGTCTTACGTGAAACGGTACTTTCAACTCATCCGCCCTCGCGAAGGGCAGTGAGGGAAAAGACGAGCATGGACAGCGAATCCGTTCGGGTAGAGGTCACGCTCTTCCGCAAACGCGTGGACGATTTGCGCGCGGAGATCGCCAAGTCGATCGTCGGCAACCGCGAAGTCGTCGACGGCGTCATCACCTGCATGCTCGCCGGCGGACACGCACTGCTCGAAGGCGTGCCGGGTCTCGGCAAGACGATGCTCGTGCGGACGCTGGCCGAGACGCTCTCTTTGACCTTCTCGCGTATCCAGTTCACGCCCGATCTCATGCCCGCCGACATCCTCGGCACGACCGTCATCGACGAGATGCAAGGCGGAGGGAAGTCTTTCGAATTCCGCAAAGGGCCGATTTTTGCGAACATCGTGCTCGCCGACGAGGTGAACCGCGCGACCCCCAAGACGCAAAGTGCGCTCCTCGAGGCGATGCAGGAGCACCGCGTGAGCGTCGGCAAGCGCACGCACGTCCTCGACGAACCGTTCGTCGTCTTGGCGACGCAAAACCCGCTGGAGATGGAGGGGACGTACCCCCTTCCCGAGGCGCAGCTCGACCGCTTCTTCTTCAAGCTGCACGTGCCATTTCCAGGGCGGGACGAACTGCACGAAATTCTCGACCGCACGACGGGTGGCGAAATCGAGAAGCGCACCGCCGTGCTCGACCGCGACGCCATCACCGCGATGCAGCATCTGGTGCGGCAAGTACCCGTCGCGCGCCACGTGCAGGACTATGCGGTCCGCGTACTGCAGGCGACCCACCCGGAAACCGCGGAGGCGCCGGACCTCGCCAAACGCTTCGTCCGGTACGGGAGCTCGCCGCGCGGGGCCCAGGCGCTCCTCCTCGCCGCGAAAATACGCGCGCTCTTCGACGGGCGATTCGCCGCGTCCGTCGACGACGTCCGCGCCGTCGTGCACCCGGCGCTGCGCCACCGGATCCTGCTCAACTTCGAGGGCGAAGCGGAGGGCGTGAAGACCGACCAAGTGATCGACGCGATTCTCAAGAGCGTCCCCGAAGCGAAATCGGAGAAGCCCGCCCGAGCCACGCCGAACTAACCGGGGATGGGACTCCTCGATCTTCTCCCTTGGCGGCGGGACAAGGCCCCTGCCGCGGCGCGCGACGAGGATCTCTTCGACGAAGAGTTCCAGCGCAAACTCGACTACCTGGCGCTCGTCAGCCGGCGGGTGTTCGCGGGAAGGCTCCGCGCGGAGCGGCGGACGAAGAAGAGCGGCAGCGGGGTGGAGTTCGCGGACCACCGCGAGTATCAGCCGGGGGACGATTTTCGATATCTCGATTGGAACGCGTACCAACGGTTCGATCGATTGCTCGTGCGTCTCTTCGAAGAAGAAGAAGACCTCGCGATTTACTTCATCCTGGACACGAGCTCCTCGATGGGGTTCGGGACAGGCGACAAACTTCGGTACGCGAAGAAAGTATGCGCCGCGCTCGCGTACGTCGGTCTCGCGAACCTGGACCGGGTGAGCATCGTCACGACCAGCGACCGCGTGCTCGAACGGATGGCCGAAACGCGCGGCAAAGCCCGCATTTTCAAGGCCTTTCGCTTTCTCCGCTCGCTCGAGGCAGGAGGAAAGACCGACCTCGAAGACGCCATGAAGACGTTCGTCGCCCAGCACAAGCGCCGCGGCCTCGCAGTGCTCGTCAGCGACCTCTACGATCCGCAGGGCTTCGAACGCGGGATCAACGTCCTTCGCTACAACAAGTTCGATCCGTTCGTCGTCCACGTCGTGGACCCCGCCGAGGCTCGGCCGAAGCTCCACGGTGACGTGCTCGTCTACGACTGCGAGACGGGCGACGAGCGCGAAGTGACCGTGACGGCGAAGCTCCTCCAGCGGTTCGCCGAGGCTCAGGCCCGGTACCTCGAGCAGGTCGAGCGCTACTGCGCGAGCCATCAAGTGCCCTACGTACGCGCGAGCGTGGAGGTCCCCTTCGACGAGATGATCCTGCGGGTGTTCCGGCGTGGCGGGTTTCTTCGATGATCTTTGCAGGGTTGCCGCTGGCGCAGCTCGCCGCGATCTTCTTCGCGGTCGGCTTCGGCGTCCTCGTGCTCTACATCCTGAAGCTCCGGCGGCGCGTCGCCGCGGTTCCCTTTTCCCCCATATGGGAGCGGATCCTCCGGGACAAAGAGGCGACGACACTCTTCTCGAAGCTCAAGCGCCTGCTTTCGCTGCTCCTGCAGCTCGCGCTTCTCGCGCTGCTCGTCCTCGCGCTCGGCGATCCGCGCGCGGCGGACACGCTGCTAGCCGGCCGCACCGTCGTGGTCCTCGTCGACGCGAGCGCGTCGATGCAGTCCACGGACGTGTCGCCGAATCGGCTGGCGGCGGCCAAAGACGAGACGCGGAGGCTCGTCCGCGGGCTCGGGGGCGCCGACCGCATGATCGTGGCGCAAATGGACGCGATGGTCACGCCGCTCGGACCGCTGACGAGCGACACTTCGGCGCTCGAACGCGAGCTCGACGGCATCCGCGCGACCGACACGCGCGCCGACTTCCCGCGCGCGCTCCGCTTCGCGACCGACGTCTTGCGCGGCTACGACCGCGGCGAAATCGTCGTCGTTTCCGACGGCGCGCTCGGCGAAGCCAGCGACGCTTCCGGGCCCGTTCACCTCGGGAGCGCGAAGCTTTCGTACGTCAAAGTCGGCAAAGGCGCCAAGAACGTCGGGATCACGCAGTTTTCGGTGCGGCGCTACCCCCTCGACAAGAGCCGCTACGAGGTCATGCTCGAGCTCACGAACACCGGGCCCGAGTCCGAGGACGTGGAGCTTCAGCTCTTGGGCGACGGCGAGCTCGTCGATCTCACCAAGCTGCGCCTCAAATCGGGCGAGAGGCTGCCTCGCTTCTATCCGCAGCTCTCGGGGGCGGCCCGCACGCTCGAGGCGAGGATCGCGCGAACCGACGGGACCCACGACGATCTCCCCGCCGACGACCACGCGTACGCGCTCTTGCCCCAGCGGCGGCGCGCCAAAGTGCTGGTGGTGACCGAGGGCGACACCTATCTCGACGCGGCGCTCCTGCTCGACGGATACCTCGACGTCACCGACGTGGCCCCGAAAGAGTACGCGCCGGCGCTCGCAAAGGGCGATTGGGACGCCGTGATCTTCGATCGGGTGACCCCCGCGGAGATGCCGAAGACGAACGCGCTCTACCTCGATCCGCGTGGCCCGGGCGCTCCCGTCAAGGTCGACCGAGAGCTCAAGCAGCCCGGCTTCGACAAGATCGAACGAAGGCACCCCGCCGTGCGATTCCTCGCCCTCGACGACGTGAACATCGCGCTCGGCCACAAGCTCGTCCCGGAAGCGGGAGACAAGGTACTCGGCGCGGCCGACGGCGGCGCGTCTCCGATCCTCGTGGCCGGGGCCCGCGCCGGCCACAAGTTCGTCGCCATGGGGTTCGACGTGCGCGACAGCGATCTACCTCTGCGCGCCGCCTGGCCCCTCTTCGTTCTCGACTGCATCGACTGGTTCACGGACGACGACGCCCAATACCTGTCGAGCCTGCGCACGGGCGAAGTCTGGCGGCTGCCGGTCGGCGCTGCGGTGTCCGAGGCGGCCGTCAAGCGCCCGGACGGTGTGACCCAATCCGTTCCGGTGCACGAGGGCAGGGCTGTCCTTCTCGGGGAGGAGTCGGGCTTCTACGAGCTGACTGCTGGGGCGGAAACGACGATGTTTGCGGCGAATTTGCTGGATGCGTCCGAGAGCAGCATCGCGCCTCAGGACAAAGTTCTCGTCGCCGGAAAGGAGGCGGGGGTGGTCGAGGGGTTCCACTCCGGGGTCCGACGCGAGATCTGGATTTACCTCCTGCTCGCGGCAGCGGCCCTTTCGGCACTCGAGTGGGCGACTTACCATCGCCGGGTGACGGTATGAGCGGGCCGGTAATCAGGCGCGTGGGCTGGGCCCTGCTCGTCGCCGGCGCCTGCGCGGTCGGTCTCTGGCTTTACGTGCATTACGTCTGGTACGCGGGGCCCTCGATCACGTGGAACCGCCGCGGTCGGGAGTTCGAGCTCCTCGCCCCCCGCATGCTCGGCGTCGCGCTCCTCGCGCCCTACTTTCTATGGATGATCGGGCGCAGCCTTGCGGACCTCCCGCCGGTGCAGCGCGCGCTGTCGCTCCTTCTTCGCGTGGCGTTCGTCGCCGTGCTTGCCCTCGGGCTCGCCAGGCTCGCCCGCACGGCGACCACGCAGAAGGTGTGCACCGTCTATCTCGTCGACGTCAGCGACAGCGTCGCAGACGCCGCGCTCGGCGACGCGCGCGCCGAAGTGCAAAAGGGACTCGACGCCAAGCTGGGGAGCGATCTCGTGCGCCTCGTGACGTTCGCCAAGCGTCCGAGGGTCGTGCCCGTCGACGACGGGGCCAAAGTCACCGCGCCGGTCATCGAGCGGCACGGCCCGGGCCTCGGGACCGCGACCGATATCGCGAGCGCGCTCCAGCTCGCGTACGGCCTCTATCCCGAGGGGTACCTGCGACGCGCCGTCGTTCTCTCGGACGGCGTGCAGACCGATGGCGATCTGCTCGCGGAGGCGAACCGGGCCAAGCGGTACGGCGTGAAGCTCTTCGCCGTCCCGTACAAGCGCCCGGTTCCGGGGGAGCTCGCCGTCCGCGACCTTCAAGTTCCCGAGCACGTCCACGAGGGCGAGACGTTCGACGTTCACGCCCAAGTCTTCTCGAGCGTGAAGCAATCGGCCAAGCTCGTCCTCAAACAGGGCGAAGTCGTCAACGGCCTCGACGGGGTGAAACAGGTCGAGCTCGAGCCGGGTGACAACGACGTCGTGTTCAAGAGCAAGGCCGCGGTCCCGGGCGAGGTCACCTACGCCATCGAGGCCACCGACGCGGCGCAAGACAGCTTCAAAGAAAACAATCGCGCCACGGCGGTCGCCGCCGTCCTCGGGCGGCCGGTCGTGCTCTACGTCGACGGCGACCCCAGCCGCGCCAGCTATCTCGCCTCGGCGCTCGCCGCGCAGCAGCTCAACGTGGATACCAACGATCCGCTGCCGACCAGCCTGCGCGAAGCGGAGCGCTACGACTTCATCGTGCTCAGCGACATGCCCGCCGAGCGCGTGTCGCTCACCCAGCAAGAGACCATCGAGCAGTACGTACGCGATCTCGGCGGCGGCTTTCTCTTCGCCGGTGGCGAGCACGGGTACGGCCTAGGAGGCTGGTACCACACGACGATCGAACGCATCTTGCCGGTACGGATGGACGCGGAGAAGCGCCGCGACGAGGCCGAAGTCGCGTTGGCGCTGGTCATCGACCGGTCGGGCTCGATGAGCGGCCTTCCGCTGGAGATGGCAAAGCAAGCGGCGAAGGCCACGGCCGACACGCTGGCCGGCGACGATTTGCTGGAGATCATCGCGTTCGACTCGCAGCCGACCCGCATCGTTCGCATGACCCCAGCCAAGCACCGGGCGCGAATCCAGAACGACATCGCGCGCATTCAGGCGGGAGGTGGCACCGAGATCTTCCCGGCGCTCGACGCGGCGTACCAGGCGCTTTCGACGACGCGCGCGAAGAAGAAGCACGTCGTCTTGCTCACCGACGGACAGGCCCCGCAAAACGGCATTCGCGATCTCGTGCAAGCGATGGCGAGCGAGAGCATCACGGTCACCACGGTCGGCCTCGGCGGCGGAGTCGACGAGAATCTGCTCCGCACCATTTCGGACGTGGGCGGGGGTCGCTTCTACAAAGTGGCGGACCCGCAATCGCTCCCGCGCATCTTCACGCGCGAAACGGAAATGGTCAGTCGCTCGGCGGCGGTAGAGGAGTACTTCCAGCCGCGCGTCGCCGCTCCCGCGGACTTCCTTCGCGGCATCGACGTGGGCGGTGCGCCGTTCCTGCACGGATACGTGGCCACGAAGCTCCGGCCTCCCCCGGCGCAGCAGATTTTGGAGAGCGAGCTCGGGGAGCCGATCCTCGCGCGCTGGCACGTGGGGCTCGGCTGGTCGGTGGCGTGGACGAGCGACGTGAAGAATCTTTGGGCGGTGGAGTGGCTGCGCTGGCAGGACTGGGGGCAGTTCTGGGGGCAGCTCGTGCGCGAGCACATGCGGCAAAAGAAGCGGCAGGTGTACGACATGCGCGCGGAGATCGATCCGGCGACGGGACACGTGCACGCGGCGCTCGACGCCATCGGCGCCGACGACCGCTTCCAAAACGGTTTGGATGCCTCGATGACGGTCACCGGCATGGCCGGTGGTCCTCGGCGGGAGCTGACGATGCCGCAAACGGCTCCAGGCCGTTACGAGGCAGACTTTCCGCTCGATCACTACGGATCGTTCCTCTTGCACGCCACGCTGTCCAGGCCGGTCGACGAGCGCGAAGGGAACGCCAAAGCCGCCCCCGTGGCCGAGAGCTTCGGTCACGTGACCAATCCCTACCCGCGCGAGTATTTGGCGCTCGCAGCCGATGTCGTCACGCTCCGCCAGGCGGCCGTTGCCGCCGGCGGTACGCTCGATCCGGCGCCAGCGGTCATTTTCGATCCGGCCGGGGAAGTCATTCGCTACCACCAAGACCTTTGGCCGCGCCTGGTCGGCGTCGCCATCGCACTGATGCTCGTCGATTTGCTCGTGCGCCGTGTGCGCCTCTTCGATCGAAAGCGTACGGCGAGACCGGTGGAGAAACGTGCTGGTTTCACGGCCGCGTGAAAATCGGGTTCGCGTCCGACGCGCGCGTGCGCTATTCGCCCGCAACGGCGCGTCGTCGAGGGCATCGAACCCGAGCACGACGCCGCCATGGGAAACGCCGCCGTGACGACGACCGAGCAAACCGACTTCGAGCCGATTCGCCGACGGGGAGACCTCTTGGCGCCCTTCGTCGAGGCGTGCAAGCCGGCCTCGGCGTGGCGCATCGGCCCCGAAATGGAAAAGTTCGGGATCTTCGAGGCAACGCGCGCGCCGATCCCTTACGAAGGTCCGCGGAGTGTCGTGCGCATCCTCGAGGAGCTCGCGAGCTTGCACGGGTGGACGCCGGAGCGCGAGCACGAGGGCGGCCCGATCGTGGCGCTTGCCCGCGGCGACGCGTCCGTGACGCTCGAGCCCGGCGGGCAACTCGAGCTTTCGGGGGGAAAGAGCGACA
>CAZVPE010000063.1:0-25961 GCA_964628155.1 uncultured Polyangiaceae bacterium
ACCTGGCGGCGGCGGTGGGGGTGCGCCTCATCGTCGAGAGCCCGGTTCGAACCATCGAGCTCAACGTCCACGGTACCGAGGTCGTTCTGCAGGCCGCCGCGAAGAAGGGAAAGCGCGTCCTCTTGGCGAGCACTTCCGAGGTGTACGGGAAGAGCCAGCAGGTTCCGTTTCGCGAGGGGCAGGACCTGGTGCTCGGGCCGTCCACCAAGGGTCGCTGGAGCTACGCGGCGAGCAAGCTAATCGACGAGTTCTTGGCCCTCGCCTACTGGAGGGAGAAGAAGCTTCCGACCACCGTCGTTCGCCTCTTCAACACGGTGGGCCCCCGACAGACGGGCCGTTACGGCATGGTGGTCCCGACGTTCGTCCGCCAAGCCCTCGCCGGGCAGCCCCTGTCGGTCTTCGGTACCGGCGACCAGTCGCGCTGCTTTTGCCACGTGGATGATGTCATCCGAGCGCTCCACGGTCTCTGCATCTCCGACAAGGCAGTCGGAGAAGTCTTCAACGTGGGGGGGGAACACGAAGTCTCGATTCGCGGCCTTGCGGAGCGAGTCTGCGGCCTCGTCGGTTCGCCTTCCACCATCCGATCCATCTCGTACGACGAAGCCTACGAGCATGGTTTCGAGGACATGCTCCGGCGCGTCCCGGACGTCTCGAAGGTGCGCGCCCTGATTGGCTGGCAAGCCACCCACTCGCTCGACGACATTCTCCGCGACGTCATCGCCTTCGAACGAAACAGTTAGGAGCCTCGGCGGAACGCACGATGATCCAGGCCACTGAGCAACACGTCGTGGCCTGGCTGCTGTCGATCGGGGGGCTGGCCCTGGCGCTGGGCGTCGTCGCGACGTTCGTCACGCGCTTCGTGGCTCAGCGCGTGGGGTTCGTTGCAAAACCGCGCGCCGAGCGGTGGCACTCCCGGCCGACGGCGCTCGCGGGCGGCGTCGGCATCTTCGTCGCCTTCGCGGTGCCGATGCTCGTCATCGGCGGTCCCTTTCGCCTTCATTTGCTCGCTGGGGCGACGGCGATGTTTCTCCTGGGACTCGTCGACGACATCGTCCACCTCAAGCCCTATTCGAAGCTCGTCGGGCAATTTGCGGTCGCCGCGGTCATCGTCGCCACTGGCTCGATCCTGCCGTGGACCCGCGTGCTCGTCGTCAACCAGGCCATCAGCGTCTTTTGGATCGTCGGGATTACCAACGCGCTGAACCTGCTCGACAACATGGATGGGCTGGCCGCGGGCGTGACGTCTTTGGCCGCGATCTTTCAGGCGATCTTCTTCGTCATTCAGCACCAGTTTCCCGAGGCGGCGTGCTGCTGCGCGCTTGCCGGAGCGACCGCGGGGTTTCTCGTCTTCAACTGGAAACCGGCGTCCATCTTCATGGGCGACTGCGGCGCGCTGTTTCTCGGTTTCACCCTCGCGGTGCTGGCCATGGAGCAGGGATACGGACGGTCGCGGGGCCTTTTGGCCACCATGGCGGTGCCGGTGCTCGTTATGCTCGTGCCGATTTTCGACACCACCTTCGTGACTCTCGTTCGGCTCGTTCGCGGCCGCCCGGTGTCGCAAGGGGGGCGGGACCACACGTCCCACCGTCTCGTGAATCTCGGACTGTCCGAGACGATGGCAGTCCGTACGTTGATCGGCATCGGGACGCTCGGGGGCACGGTCGCGGTGCTCGCTCGACTCGGCCACACGGCGGGCGTGTGGGTCGGCGTTCCGCTCCTTGGCATCGCGCTCGTGTTCCTGGGCATTCATCTCGCGCGCACCGACCAGCCCGAGTGGGTCTCATCGTCCAATCTGCTCCGTTCGGTCGCCGCGTTCGGGTACCGGCGCCGCCTCTTCGAAGTCGTTCTCGACGCCATTCTTGCGATGGTTGCGCTCGTGGGCGCGTTCCTCCTGCGCTTCGACGGCGCCGTGCCCCAAGACACGGCCAACGATCTGACTCGGGTTTTCTTGATTGTCGTGGCCACCAAGCTCGTGGTCATGTACTTCGCGCACGCGTACGACGGGGTCTGGCGCTACGCGGGCTTACGGGACTTGATGCAGCTCGCGCGGGCTGCGGCGCTCGGCTCGGTGTGCTCGTTCATGCTGGTGGCGCTCTGGATCCGTTTCGGGTCGCTGTCGCGCGGCGCGCTCATCATCGACGGAATGCTTTTCGTCATCTTGGTGATGGCGTCGCGTATCTCGTTCCGGGTGCTGCGGGTCTTTCTCCACGAGGTGCAGCGAGAGTCTCGCGGATCGACCCGAGTCTTGCTCTGGGGAGCCGGGGACTTGGGAGAGCAGCTGGCGCGCAGGTTGCTCGACAACCCCGACGAGGGCCTGATTCCAGTCGCCTTCATCGACGACGATCCCCTCAAGGTCGGCCGCATCATCCACGGGCTCCCGGTCAGCGGCGACTGCCGCGAGATTCCCGTCTTGCTCCGGGCCGGCTTCGCCGAGCTCGTGATCGTGACCACCGCTCGAATTCCCGACGCGCGTACGAGCGCGATCACTTCGCAGATGGGCGCCGAGCGTGTCCGAAGGCTTCGATTCGTCCTCGAGAACGTGATCCCGCGCGCGGCTGTCAGTACACGCGCGTTGATGCCGCCGTCCTGAGCCCGCGCGCACTTTGTTCGCAGACCCCGCGCTCGCGCTCGCCCATGGGCAACCATCGGAGCGACGAGGCCCCTGGGTACCCGGCGGTCCCAGTGGGGCGTGCCAGTCACTTGACGGACTATTCTATCGAGCACATATTTACGGACGAAACGGTGGTGCGGGACTGCATGAGCGATGGCGACAGAAGTAAACGTGACGGACGAGTTCAAGGCTTGGTATGAGGGCCTCTCAGAGGCTGAGCAGGACCGTGTGGCCTTTACGATCGGGCTACTGGAGGAGCGGGGCATAACCTTGCCGCATCCGTACTCCAGCTCGATCAAGGGCGCATCGTTTGCCCTTCGAGAGCTTCGGACTCAGGCGGAGGGCGGCCCGCTGCGCACGCTATACGCGTTCGACCCGTCGAGGCAGGCGGTTCTGCTCATCGGCGGTGACAAGACCGGAGACGACCGCTTCTACGAGCGGATGATCCCGATCGCTGCGAGGATTTGGAACGAGTATCTCGAGGAGACGGGGCAGAAGAAACCTGTGAAGAAGTGACCCAAAGGCCCGCCACGGCAAGTAAGTTTTAGGAGCAGTTTTATGGCGTCCCACAAGTGGAGCGAGTTGAAGGATACGATGGCGCCCGAGCGCAGAGCGCGGGTGGATGCTGCCGTTCGCCGAGAGCTTCTCGCGATGGATCTTCGCGAGCTGCGCGAGGAGGCGGGTAAGACCCAGGCAGAGGTCGCCGAGATCGCCGAGATGACGCAGGCCGAGCTGTCGAAGTTCGAGCGGCGGGATGACCACCTGATCTCGACCTTGCGGCGCTACGTGACCGCGCTCGGGGGGAACCTGGAGGTCGTTGCAGTCTTCGACAACAAGCGCATCGCCTTGAAAGGCATCTGAGCCGCCATCCCCAAGGCTTCCGAAGCTCCCTTCGTACAGCGCGTACGGCAACACCCCCTTGACGACGCCGCGCCTCATCTCCGTCGACTCATCTCCAGCATCTCGAAATAGGTCGCCACGATGCGCTCGTGGACGACGCTCGACGAGAACTCCCGCTCCGCGCGCAGTCGACCGCACGCGCCGAGCCTTTGGCGAAGCCCGGGATCTCGGATGACCCGTTCGAGCGCCGCCGCGAGCGCCTCGGAATCTCTCACGGGCACGAGGAGCCCGTTCTCGTCGTCGTGCACGACCGCCCGGCAGCCGGGAACGTCCGTCGTGACGATGGGGCGTCCGGCCGCCGCGGCCTCGAGCAGCGATAGCGGGGCTCCCTCCCGATACGAGGGCAGACAAGCCACGTGGCAGCGTCGAAGCTCGGAGGGGATGTCGGAACGACGCCCCACCCATTCGACCACGCCTTCTCGCGACCAACGAAGCAGTTGCTCAGGCTCGATGGACGCGGGGTTATGGGAATCCGGATCGCCGACGAGGCGGACGATGAAACCCGGTACCGAACGCGCGCGAAGGAGGCGCGCCGCGTTCACGAGTTCGGCGACGCCCTTGTCCCAGAGCATTCGCGAGTGCATCAGAACGACGATCGGCGAGCCGGCGGGCTCGGGGCTGGGAGAGAAGCGTTCGATATCGACGCCGGAGCCCGTGACGACCACGATCTGCTCCGGGCGCGCCATCTTTCGCCGCTGAAGAAGCGCGGCATCGTCGGAGTTCTGCACGAGCACGCGTGCGCTTCGTTTCGGCCGAACCAGGGTCCGGAAGGCGGTCTCGTAGGCCGTTCGCAGCGCCAAGCGGCCGGCGCCACCGCCGAGGTAGAGGTAGCCGAGCCCCGCGATCGCGCTGAGGACTGGAGGCCCCCCGGACAACGCCGCGGCGATGTTTCCGTACAGGATTGGCTTGGCGGCGACCAAGTGCACGAGATCGAAGCGGCGGCGCCGCATCAGCGCCGTAAGCGCACGCAGTGTGGCGAACTCGCTGCGAGGATGCGTGCCGCCGCGGTCGAGCGGGAACGTGACGTATTCGAACCCGACTTTCCGGATTTCCTCTGCGCGCTCGCCCGGCCCTGTCGCGATCGTGACGCGAAACCCGGAGCGGCGAGCCGCGGTAGCCAGGGCGAGACGATGGGAAAGAAAGTACCAATCCTCCGTCACGACCATGAGAAGACAGGGGCCGGAACGCGCCGCCCCCGAACCACCGCTATCCATGCCCGCCGGCCGCCGTTTTCCCAGCGGCCACCGCGGCCGCATACTGACGAAATACGTCGGTCAGCGCCGCCTCGCTCGGTCGCATGCGCACGCCGAGCGACTCGAGTCGCTCATTCGCCAGAATGCAGTTCGATCGGGCGCGGGTCGCCAGCCCTCGGCGGACCAGTTCGTCTTCGGCAATGAGGGTGAAGCGGTGGTCGGGGTTCACGAACCGACGGTAGAGCGCGAGCAGCTGCGTGTGCCTTACGGGCCCGGGATTGGTCGCGTGGAAGACGCCGGTCGCGCGCCGCTCGAGCAGGGCGCCGACCACTTCGACGAGGTCGGGAACGATCGTCACGGAGTTTTCGACGTCGATCACCTGCGCGTACCCCGCGAGCTTCGTAATGAGGTTGCGCGGCCCGGGCGCCGTGTCGATCGGCATGCGAAGGCGAACGACGGCGATGTTCGGAAGGCGAGAGAGGACGAGGTCGGCGGCGTATTTCGTACGAGAATAGAACGACGTGGGGTTCGCGAAGTCGTCCTCGCGCCAGCCCCCCGGCGACGGGGACGGCCCGTAAAAAATGCATCCGGATCCGAGATGGAGCAGGTGCACGCCGAGCTCGGCGCACGCCTCGGCGAGGACGAGGGCGCCGGTGACGTTCGCGCGGCTGGTCTCGAGAGGATGCGCTTCGCACCAGTCGACGTTGGGACGGCCGGTCTTGCCGGCCGCGTTGACGGCGGCGGTCGGAGCGTGGGCCCGGAGCGCCGACAGAACGGCTTGGCGGTCGCTGATGTCCACGCCGCGGGCGAGGGCCGCTCGCGGGAGGCAGCGGGCCAAACGCTCGCCGAGAAACCCGGCCCCGAATACGAGGGTCGTCATCGTGACCTCGAAGAAATAGTCGTCAAAGTTCGATCCGGCAATCGTCGCCGACGAGAAGAGAGAGGGTTTGACCGGCGCGTGCACCCCGGTGGACGGCGACGCGGCGCCCGACGAGGGAGTCTTCCAGCCGCTCGACCCCCTCGATGGCGCTGCCTTCCATGATGACGCACCGGTCGACCGCGGACCGCTCGATACGAACGGCGGGCCCTACGCTCGTGAACGGGCCGATGCGCGAATCGGTGATTGTCGCTCCCTCTCCGATGATCGTGGGTCCGCGGATGACCGATCGGACGACCCGGGCGCCCGGCTCGATTCGCACGCGCCCGATGATCTTGCTCTCCGGGTCGACCGCCCCGAGGATTTCGGGACTCAGCCACGAATCGAGGACGGTGTCGTTCGCGAGCAAGAGGTCGTCTTTC
The DNA here is from genome assembly GCA_964628155.1 of uncultured Polyangiaceae bacterium. Lineage (GTDB taxonomy): Bacteria > Myxococcota_A > Polyangia > Polyangiales > Polyangiaceae > Palsa-1150. The sequence continues at coordinate 6,004 of CAZVPE010000063.1, forward strand.
TTCCCGGTGTCGAGCCACCAGGAGCCGACACGCGCGAACCGGACGCTCCCGCCGCTCGAGAGTAGCTCTCCTATAGCGTCCGTAATCTCGAGCTCTCCCCTAGCCGACGGCCGGATCCGATCGATCGCCGCGAAGATGGTCGGTCGAAAGAAATAGATCCCGACCAGGGCGAGGTTGCTCTTGGGATGCGCCGGCTTCTCGACCAGGCGGACGACTTCGCCTGCGGCGTTCACCTCGGCGACGCCGAAGCTCGAGGGGTTGGCCACTTCCTTCAGCATGACCAGGGCCGAGAGCTCCGGAGACGAACGAAACTCGTCGGCGGCTTGGCCGATTTTCGTTCCGATGAGGTTGTCGCCCAAGAACATGCAGAAGTCGTCTTGTCCGAGCGCCGGTGCTGCGACCTTCACGGCGTGGGCGAGGCCGCCCGGATGCGACTGGACGATGAAATGGAGCCGCGACTTCCACCGCGAGCCGTCGCCCAAGGCCGCCTGCACTTCACGGCCCGTTTCCGGCGAAACGATCACGACGACGTCGTGGACTCCGGCCTCGGCGAGGTTGTCGAGGACATAAAAGAGAATGGGCCGGTTGGCGACGGGGACGAGCTGCTTGGCGCCCGAGTACGTCAGCGGTCGCAAACGCGTGCCGGTCCCGCCGGCGAGCACGAGTCCTTTCATGGTTCGGTGGGCCGCTGTTCGACGCTCGGGTGCTCGAGGAGGCCGAGGCGTTCACGCCGGTACACACCCTGCGTGATGCCGTCGCACCACGCGCGATTGTCGAGATACCAGCGGAGCGTCTTGCGAAGACCGGCGGCCAGCGTGTGCCGAGGGCTCCACCCGAGCTCGCGTTCGGCTTTCGACGGGTCGATCGCGTAGCGCTCGTCGTGGCCGGGCCGATCCGCAACGAATCGAATGAGATTGCGGTAAGCGGGCGTCGCGACGCCCGGCGGGGGCGGGACGAGCTCCTGAAGGAGGTCGCAAAGCGTCTCGACGAGCGCGATGTTGGACATTTCGTGCCGTCCGCCGATCGCGTACGTTTCGCCCGGCCGACCGCGCTCGAGAACGAGGCGCAGGGCTTCGCAGTGGTCCTCGACGTAGAGCCAGTCTCGGACGTTTCGCCCGCTGCCGTAGACGGGGAGCGGGCGCCCTTCGAGGGCGTTCAGAATCATGAGCGGAATGAGTTTTTCAGGAAACTGCCGGGGGCCATAGTTGTTCGAGCAGTTCGTCGTGATGGTCGGCAGGGCGTAGGTCTTGAAGTACGCGCGGACGAGGTGATCGGCGGCGGCCTTCGAGGCCGCGTAGGGGGAGTTCGGGCGGTACGCGCTCGCCTCGGTGAAGTGGCCCGTGGGACCGAGGGAGCCGAAGACCTCGTCGGTGGACACGTGCACGAACCGAAAAGCCGACGCGCGTTCGGGCGGCAGCCCCGCCGCGTGCGCGCGACATGCCTCGAGGAGCTCGAAGGCGCCGACGACGTTGGTTTGAACGAACGCGCCGGGGCCGGAAATCGAACGATCGACGTGCGACTCGGCCGCGAAGTTGACCACGGCCGTGACTCGATGCTCGCCGAGAATCGCTTTGACGAGGGCGCGGTCCGCGATGTCCCCTTGGACGAAGACGTGCCGAGGGTCGCCCTTGACGGAGTCGAGGCTCTTGACGTTGCCCGCGTAGGTGAGCTTGTCGAGATTGACGATGCGCCGATCGGCGCGCGACTGCAGGGTCGAGAGGACGAAGTTCGAACCGATGAAGCCTGCGCCTCCTGTCACGAGCAGCGTCTCTTGAGGCATCGAGATGCATGATACACTCGCCCCGTGGACCGGCAAGGAAGCTTCCCAATCATGTGTTTCGAATACGCAGAAGCGAAATCGATGGTCCGTTCCTGATGTGCGGCATCGCCGGTCTGATTGCGGGCGACGTGGGGGTCGAGCTCGGCGTGGAGACGGTCCAGGCCATGTGTGGGTGGATTCGACACCGGGGACCCGACGACTCCGGCACGACATCGCACGACGGCGTGCACCTCGGAATGCGCCGGCTCGCGATCGTCGATATCGCGGGGGGCCATCAACCGATGGGGACCGAAGACGGGTCTGCGGTCATCGTGTTCAATGGCGAGATTTACAATGCGCCCGAGCTCCGTGACGGGCTCCGGCGCGAGGGCGTGCAATTTCGGTCGCACAGCGACACGGAAGTCATCCTGCGTCTTTACGCGCATGATCCGCGGCGCGTCGAATCTCTCCTTCGGGGCATGTGGGCGTTTGCGATTCACGACCGCGCCAAGCAGAAACTCGTTCTGAGTCGCGATCGCTTCGGCATCAAACCGCTCTTCGTGGCCGACGGGGGGGGCTCTCTGGCGTTTGCCTCCGAGCTCCGGTGCTTTGCGGCGATTCGGGGTCAGGACGCGTTTTCGCGACTCTTCCGGCTCGACCCCGGCGCGGCGCACGCTCTTCTGTCGTGGAGCTACGTGCCGGAGCAGGAGACGATCTTTTCGGGCGTGCGGCGGCTCGCCCCGGCCACGCGCATGGAGATCGACTTGGCCACCGGCCGGCGAACGGAGACCAAATACTGGGAGGTGCACCCTTCGAGCGACAGCGCCCGCACGCGATCCATGGACGAGGCGTGCGAGCTCGTCGAGCCGGCGTTGCGTCGCTCGGTCCGCGAGCACCTGGAGTCGGATGTGCCGATTGCCGCATTCGTGAGCGGCGGGATCGACTCGGCGCTCGTCGCGAAATATGCTCTCCAATCGTCGCGACAGCCAATCCAGGCATTTGCCATTGGATTTCGGGAACGGGCCTTCGACGAAGCCCCGTATGCGCGGGCTACGGCGGACGTGCTCGGAGTCCCCATTCACGTCACGTACCTCGACGAGGGCGTGCTCTTGGAGCATCTGCCCGACGCGCTCGCCGCGTACGATGAGCCATTCGGGGATTCTTCGAGTCTGGCCACGTTCGTCGTGAGCCGCGAAGTTGCGAAGACCCACAAAGTGGCGCTGGGCGGCGACGGGGGGGACGAAGCCTTCGCCGGGTACCGGAAGTACCGGGTCATTCGGGCGCGCGAAATCCTCGGCGAACTGCCCATGCTCCGGCATGCGATCCGGCGCGGGTGTGGTCTGCTTCCCGAGCACGCGGATCGGACTCGGTGGTGGACGGAGGCGCTTCGCACGGCGCGGCGCTTCGCCCAAGGAATGCAGGAAACCGACGCGGACGCGTACGTGGCGCTCACGCAGGTCGCCAGCCTGGCGAGAACGGCTCCGCTGGTTGCGCGGCCCGAGCTCGCCGAGCGGTTCGTCGACGCCATGAGAACCCGGTATGCGCGCACCCCTGGGTCCCAGCTCCAACGGCACCAGCGCTGCGACTTCGCCAACCCCCTCCCCAACGACATGCTCACGAAAGTGGACCGTGCGAGCATGCGCTGCAGCCTCGAGGTTCGCGTGCCCTTCCTCGACCACGAGCTGGTCGAGCTCGCGGCCGGTATGCCTCGCGCCTTTACTGCGGGCCACGGCGGAAAAGGCGTCCTCCGCGCCCTCCACGCGCGTTCGTTCGGCCGGCGTTTGGCTCGGCGGCGCAAACACGGCTTCATGGTGCCGGTCGAGCGATGGCTTCGGTCCAGCCTCGACGGCGTGTGCGAAGAGCTCTTTTCGAAGGCCCGCCTCGAGCGCCACGGCCTCCTGAGGAGCGGCGCCTTCGCGAACGGCCGCTGGCGGGACTGGGCGCGCACCGAGCCGCAGCTGCTCTGGCACGCGTTCTCCCTGGCGGCTTGGTGCGAGCGCACGTTCGAATCCGAAGGCGCGGTTTCCGCGCTCTTCGCACGATCGGCGCCTACGCGAACGTGACCGTTGACCGTGCACCTCACGCGCCAACGGTACCTGCCAACGGCCGACCCGTTCGGTTGAGAGCTGTTACACCTCAGTCGAGCGCGTCCCGCTCTCGCTTCACGCGCCTTGTTTGCTTCGCCGAGCCGCCTCTAGCAACTCTACGTCTCGCCGATCTCGCTCCCGTCCGGCCGCCTTCTTCGAGGCAACGAGGTCGTCGAACGCGATGATCGAGACGGGCACTCCATCCCATTGGACCGTCACGCGTCGTGCGTACGCGTCGCCGAACACCAGGCCGTCCACGCGGCGCAAGATGTCGATCCTGACCGGCGAGGCTCCGAGGAAAAGAAACTCATCGGGGCCGAGCCCGCGAAGTGTATCGACGATGTCGCCCGGAGCGCCGAACCTTGCCAGCGCGCGGGCGACGGCATCCAGGTTCTCTTTCTACGGCCCGATGAAGACGTCTAGAGCACCGAACGGTTTGAGGGACCGAGGATTTGCTGCGAGTTTCGAGCAGCGCGAGGCGCGACGACGAGAACTACTGGAGTAATTTGAGGAGGAGCAACGAAGCGATGCGAAGAAAATCGCGGCAAAGTCGACGGGAGTCAAACCGTTCGGTGCTCTAGGTCCTTCGTGAACCGCGGCTCGGCGTGATAGCCCACGGCCCAGCCACCCACGACCAAGTATTCAGCGTTCGTGTCGGCCAACGCCGAAAGTAGATCCTTGAAATCGGGGTGAAGGTCCATGCTTCCCTTCGATTATCCATGCCTCGACAATGGCGTCCCACATCGCCTGGAGCTTGGACGACGGTTCCGCATCGGCCCAGAACATCAGTCCCTTCCGTTCGAGCTCTTCGAACGACCGGGCGGCTCCCCCGGTCCACGTCAACCGGCGCAGGGCCGCCCGCGCTTGCGCATCTCTTACCGGCACAACCAAATTCTAGCACGCGCCGTCGCCTTGCTCGCCGAACGACGCGCGGTTTTCCCGGTGGACGGGCTCGGGTGGGTCGGGACCGCCCGACGAGAGCAGACCAATCGCTGGGTGCGGTTCGCCCGCGTCTCCAAAATCGTCTCCAAGTTGGGCTCGAACGTGAGGCTGGGCCGGCGTCTCGCCCTCATCCGGCGAACGTGCTATTTTCGGCGGGAAACACGGAGAAGATCGCGTGACCAGATACGGCGCCGACGAAGCCGCGCCGCAAGAAATCGGCGCCGACGCCGCGAAGATCAAGAAAAATAGACTCCTCGAGGAGATCTATCGGGACTTCTACGCGCGCATCTCGAGCGAAATCCCGCAAAACGAGTTTCCCAAGGCATTGGAGCTCGGATCGGGCGGAGGCTTCTTCAAGGAGATCGCGCCCCATGTCACGACGAGCGAGTGCGTCGGCGTGGCCGGGATCGAGCGCGTCCTCGACGCGTGCCGGATCGGAGAAGCCTTTGGCGAGGGAGAGCTCGATGCCATCTCTGCCCTCAATGTCTTCCACCACCTTCCGGACGCCGCGGCTTTTCTGCGCGGCGCTTCGCACGTGCTCCGCCCCGGCGGCAAGATCGTGCTCGTCGAGCCCTGGTTTACGCCGGTGGGACAGCTCTTTCACCGCGTGATCCACCACGAGCCTTTCGTCGACGACCCGAACTTTTGGGGGCTCGTGGGCGAGGGACGGATGACCGCGGCCAACACGCGCCTGCCGACGAGCGTGTTCCGCGATTCCGACGAACGATTCCGGCGAGAGTTCCCGGCGCTCCGCGTCGTCAAGCGCGAGCCCTTTCACAAGTGGCTTTACTTGCTGAGCGGCGGTCTCAAACTCAACACGCACGTCCCGCGGCTGCTCGCGCGCGCGATTGTCACCTGGGATCGGCGACTTTCTACCGGGAACGGGCTGCTCGGCCTCTTTGCGCTCGTCGTGGTGGAACGGATTTGAGAGCGCCAGGGCTCGAGGGCCTCGTCACGCGAACTTGATCTTCCGCGCGGCGAGCGCCGTCATCCGGAGCAGGAGCGCGCCGTCGCGGAACCGCGAAATGTTGGTCTCGCCGTAGACGCGGCTCTTGTAGCGGACGGGAATCTCCATGATCTTCAAGTTCAGTTTTCGCGCCCCGAAGATCAAGTCGAAGTCCCCGAAGGGGTCCAATTCACCGAAGTAGCCGCGCCGCTTGGCGAGACGCTCGTAGTCGCTCTTCCAGATCACTTTGGTGCCGCACAGCGTGTCTTTCAGCGCTTGGCCGAGCAAGAACGAGAACGTCTTGGCGAAGAAGGCGTTGCCGGCCTTGTTGAGGAATCGCATCGCCTCGTCCTCCATCGGATACACCATGCGGGTCCCGTGGACGTAGTCCGTCAGGCCGCTGGCCATCGCGTGGAAAAACTTCGGGAGCTCCTCGGGCGGCACGGTCAGATCCGCGTCGAGGATCATCAGCATGCTTCCGGTCGCCTTCTCGAAGCCGAGGCGCACCGCGTCCCCTTTTCCCTTTCCGGACTGGCGGAACGCGGAGAGCTCGAGCGGTCCCCGGTACGACGCGATCGCGTTCTGGATTTCGTTCCACGTGCCGTCGGTCGACCCGCCTTCGACGAAGACGATCTCGGTCTTCGCGCCCATCACCGGAGTTCGAGCGATGGCGCCGGCGATGTTCTTGGCCTCGTTGCGCGCCGGCACGATCACCGAGACGGTGGGGTGCGCCTCTCGGTGCACTCTCCGGCGCCGGAGGACGTACGTGCGGTAGAGCGATCCGTACCGGAACGGAGGAAACTGGGCCACGAACTTGTTGAGCGACGGGATGTCGAACGGTACGAGGATTCGATCCTCGTAATAGACCGGCTCGAGCCCCGACAAGGAGAACAGGTTGTGGAGCGTGCTTTCGGAGAACCAGTTCTCGGGCGGCGAGGGTTCGATGAGTCCGAGTCGCGTCGCGGCGGCGAGCGGCAAGCCCCACAAGAAGTTGAAGCACGTAAGATAGATGCGTCCGTCCTCCTCGAGGTGCGCCACGAGTTGGTCGAGCATCGACTGCACGTCGGGAATCGAGTGGAGCAGCCGGTCGCAGACGATTGCGTCGTAGCGTGTGCGAGGCTTGAAAGTGAGCACGTCGCCGAGTTCGAGTCGCATCGCGGGATCGCGGCGTTGTGCGGCTCGTAGCGCCTCGGGGAGTACGTCGATGCCGTCGCGAACGGCGTTCGGCAGCGCGGAGAGCACATGTCCCCCTCCGACGCCCACTTCGAGAACCCGCGTGTCTTCCGGAATGAGGCGGCGCATGACGCTGCTGATGTCGGAGCGCAGATAGCGGCGCCGGGCCACGAATCGGGGCTGATCTTGGAGGAGTGCGACGAAGTATTCCCGCCAGTCGGGCGGGAGCGCGGTGTTCCAAGGCGCGATGCCACCCGCTGCCGTGGCGTCCCCATTGAGTGCTTGAACGTGCGCAGGTGCCATGGGTAAGAAAGACTTTGCTGAAGAGCTCACAGAGCCAAGTTTAGTGTACCGGGCGTTCGCGGCCCGAAAAAACCTCCGCTCGCGAATTTTCCAGCGCTCGGGGCGGCCCCACTGGGAAATCCCAGCTGGCCCGATGGTTGCGCGTGCGCTAGCAACGCTCCGGGCGAGAGCGAGGCATGTGCGGAATCTTCGGGTCGGTGTTCACGGCAGCAGGCGACCCCGTGGATATCGAGCGCACGTTGCGCGTGCTTCGTCACCGGGGGCCCGACTCCCGGGGGGTGTTTCAGTCCGAAGACGCGGTCCTCGCCCACACCCGGCTGGCCATCGTCGATCTGAGCGAGGGCGGTCATCAGCCGATGGCGAGCGCCGACGGCCGATACGTCACCGTTTTCAACGGCGAAATATACAATCACCACGACCTTCGCCGCGACCTCGAGAGCCGCGGCGCCCGATTCCGCTCGAGGTCCGACACGGAAGTCATCGTGGAGGGATACGCCCAGGGCGGTGAGCGCTTTCTCGAGCGCCTCGACGGGATGTTTGCGCTCGCGGTCTTCGATTGTCTCGATCGACGTCTGGTCCTCATGCGCGATCGGACTGGGAAAAAGCCTCTCTTTTATACGTGGCAATCGAGCGGCTCGCTTCGGTTCGCTTCGGAGATCCGCGCGCTCTTGGCGTCCGGGTTCGCCACCGACGTCGACGTCGCGAAGCTGCCGCTTCTTTTGGGCCTCGGTTACGTTCCCGCGCCGGATACCCTCTACTCCGGAGTCCGGCAGCTGCCCCCCGGGTCGATCTTGAAATTGGAGCGGGGAGGGGCCCCCGCGATTCGCGCGTATTGGGTTCCCCGCTTCGACGGCCCCCGGCTGGCCGAGACGGCCGACGTGGCGGAGCGCGAGGTCCGTCGATTGGTCGACCAAGCGGTGCGGCGGCGCATGGAGTCGGACGTTCCGCTGGGCGCGTTTCTCTCCGGGGGCATCGACTCCACGATCGTCGTCGGACTGATGGCGCGTGCGTCGACCCAGCCGATCAAAACGTTTTCAATCGGTTTCTCAGGGGACCGGCGGTTCGACGAGACCGACTTCGCGCGGCTCGCGGCGACCGCATTCTCGACCGACCATACCGAGTTCATCGTCGACCCGAGCTCGTTCGATCTGATCGATGCGCTCGTCGAGGTCCACGACGGACCCTTTGGAGACGCTTCCGCGATCCCCACATCGATCGTTTCCAAGCTCGCGCGGGCGCACGTGACGGTCGCTCTCGGCGGCGACGGCGGCGATGAGCTCTTCTGCGGATACCCGCGCCTCATGGCCGCCGAAGCGGGCGACCGCATTCCGGCCGGCGTGCTGCGTACGGCGGCTCGTCTGTCGGCGCTGGTCACGGATTCCGGGTCGCCGCGGTCGCTGGTCCGCCGGGCGAAGCGAATGGTCGCGACCCTATCGCTTCCGCTGCCCCAACGGATGCTCCGCTGGCAGTCTTTCTTCGTCGACGACCTCGATGGGCTGATGCAGCCCGAACTCCTCGAGCGAGTCGACCGCGCAGCCGCGACCCAGTGGATCGATGGCGTCGCGCGGCGATGCGGAAACGCCTCGCCCCTGGCGACCGCGCTCGGCATCAACTTCATGTCGTACCTGCCGTACGATTTGCTCGTCAAATCCGACCGCGCCGCCATGCTGCACAGCCTGGAGCTCCGATCGCCGTTTCTCGACACCGCGCTCATCGAGTACGTCACGGCCCTGCCCGACGGGATGAAGCGGCGCGGGCTCACGAGCAAGTGGATTCTCCGACGGGCGTTCGCCGATCTCGTTCCCCGCGCGATCCTGCGGCGAAAAAAGATGGGCTTCGGAGCGCCGCTCGGCCGATGGTTCCGCGCCGGTCTGCGCGGCTATGTGCGCGACACGTTTGGCCCGTCGGCGCGTCTCTACCAGTACGTTCGGCCCGCGTTCGTGAACCGCCTTCTCGACGAGCACGAAACCGGACTCCAAGACCACGAGTACAAGCTCTGGCTGCTTCTTACGATGGAGCGTTGGCTGCAGCTCCTTCCAACCTGGTCTTAGATAGGGTCTGTCCCGACCCAACCACCGCTGGCCATCCTTGCCCTCGGCCGTTCTGGATCGCGATGGCGCTCGCGCGGGCCGTGGGCGACAGGTGCGTGTAGCGATGGGTGGTACGACGCGCCTTAAGCTTCGCGGCAAGCCGCCGTTCTATGGTTTGCGCGGGTCCCTCCGTCCGAACGAGCAACATGGACCGAGAGGCTCATTTCCCATCGATAGGACCAGTGGACCGGCGCTGGCCCACGTGGCTTTGGGCGGCGGGGTACGCAGCCGCCTACGTGCCGTGGATGGTGCTGGTCACGGCCCTCGCGGCGGGACTCTTGCCGGGCCAGGGAGAACCGATCGCAGGGCCAGCGCAATTGCCATTTGCATCGCTTGCCTGGGGCTGCTCCGCGCTAGTTTTGACGGTCCGACTTGGATGGCTGCAGCGGCTGCCCTTGCGTCGGGTGCTCGGGAGACAGCTCCGCCTGCCGTCCGCTAGCAGCATGCTTAGCGGTGCGGCGCTGGCCACAATCGTGCTGAGCTTGTCGCTGGCGCTCGCCGTTCGAGGAGCCTCGCCCCTTTCCACCGCTTTCGTGGCTCGCGGCAGCGTGCTGATGCTGGCTGTCCTCGTCGACGTATGGTTCAGCAAGCGGATTGGCCGGTGGGTGGGAGTCGGCCTCCTTCTGGCGCTCGCGTCGGTCCTTTTGGAAGCGCATTGGGGCACGCGCTCCGTCCTGTCGACATCCGTGACCTCTCCGCTCGCCATTTACGTTGCCGCCTATGGCATCCGGCTCGTGAGCGCGTCGAAAAGCGCCAAGACCGCCGACTCCACCGCGGCCTGGGAATTCTTCGTGGGCGAGTACACTTCGGCCGCGTCTGCGTTCCTACTTTTCGGAGCCGTTTCGATCGCCTTTTCGGCGAAAGGGTGGGCGATCATCCCGGTGCGCGCTGCAGCAGGCATGGCACCGTTCGCGATCGCATGGTTGCTGGTAACGGGCGTCTTCTCGGCGCTAATTGGGCTGTTCAGCGGCCTTCTCTTTGTCTCGCCCGAGGGCAACGCGTTCTGCGCACTTGCGAGCCGATGCGCCGGCTTGGTGGGCTCCGCGGGCGCCGCGCTCGTTCTCGCCGGCTTCTGGCACGCAGCGCCCGCGCCATCCCCAAAGGAGCTGACTGGAATCCCGCTGACGTTCGGAGCCATCGCTTGCCTTTTCGCCGCGAATCGCGGCGGGCGACGAAAAACGACCCCCACCGTGGAAAAGCGGCTCGCAGCGGAAGCCCAATGACGCAGGCGGTTCCGGCGAGTGCGGCGATGGGGGTCGACGGCCTCGAGGAAGACCTCGCGCGCACGGAAGCGGTTCAATTTCGCGGGCGCTCTCTACCTTACGTTCGCGCCCTCCGTTACCTGCGAGAGATTCTCACGGGGCCCGATCGCGTCCCCGCGGTAGCAAACCGGCTAGAGCAGGTTTGGGGCAGGCGGGAGTTCCAAAATTACTTCAGTCGTCCGTTTCTCCTCCTCGCGGCGTTGCGGGCGGAGGCTCTGGCCTCGGCAGACCATCCGCTGGCACGCGGATTCGCCACGGAGAATCCGGACTCGCTTGCCGTGACACGCGACGCGATAGTCGCCTCGCTCACGCGCGAGCGGTCAGGCGTCTGGATGATGCTCTCGAGCCGCGGAATGCAGACCAACGAGGTTGCCCGAGCGGTCGTGTGGAGGTGGCCTGCGGAGCTCGCTGGCTGGGGCAATCGCTCGCGACCTGTGGCACTGGTGGACGTGGGCGCGTCGGGTGGGCTGAACCTCATTGCCGATCGGCTGCCGGATTGCTGGAATGTTGGGGCGGGCAAACCGCTGCTGGTCGCGTCGAAGGTCGATGTCTGCATGCGCGTGGGGTTCGACCTTCAGCCGCTGGATTTTCGTCGAGACGACGACGTCGCGTGGGCGCGGGCCTGCATCTGGGCGGGCGCCGCACAACGCGTCGAACGGTTCGAACGCGCTGTCCGAGAATGGCGATGCGCGGAGCAGCTCGAAGTGCCGCCGGCTCTGCACAAGCTCAATGCGGCTCTGATCCCCGCGCGACTTCCCGAGCTTCTCGCGAGGGTACCGGCCCGAGGCGTTCTCGTCTTGTATCAGACAGCATTCCGCGAATACATGGCGTCGTCCCAGCGCCTCCGATACGAGGAAGGCGTCCGCCAGTGGCTGGCAAGCACGCCACCCCGTCGGGCGGTATGGATCGAGGCCGAGGCCACCCCCGAGCGTCAGGCGGCATTGACGATCGTCGCCCACGTCCCCAACGGCGCCGGCGGCATCCAATCGATGGAGCTCGGATACACGAACATTCATCCGGAAACCGTACATGTGCGTGCCAAGGGAGCCAAAGCGTTCGCGGAGTACTTCGCGTCTCCGTCGGTCGGATAGCTCCGCGATCCATCCGAATGCACGAGCGATGCGTTCGAAAATGTCGGCAGCTCCGCAGCAGCGGTGCACGGCGACCGCGATGACCGAGCCGGTCGGCGAGCCCTCGGATCACGGGATGGCTTCGCGAATCGGCGCGAAATGGTGCTTCGCCTATTGAACGGTGATGTTGTCGACGTAAATGGTCGCCGGCAAGATCGAGCCGGGTCCGGATCCCGCGCCGCTGTCGAATTCGATGCCGAGCAACCGGACGTGCGTCGAGTCGAATGTGCTCGATGTGAAGCCCTTAGAGCTCGTCATGTCAAGCGTGGCCGTAAACCAAGTTCCGCCCGCAACGGCAGGGAACTGCATGGCTCCGTTGTCTTTCCAGTCCCAGCTTTGATCTTGCGCAAAGACGAAGAAGTATCCCGGGTTCCCACTGGCGAGGAAAAGGGATACGGAGATTTTCTTTCCTGTGAGATCCACGTAAGGGAACGGAAAGTTGAGTGCCACGGTGAGCTTCTGTCCTCCGTCGTTGAAGGCGGCGTCGACCTTCATTGATCCGGCGGGATTACCGAACGCGGTCGACCAGGACACCCCCGAATTCGCGAACAAAGGCCACGGTCCGCCATCGCCACTCGCCCCCGGCGTGACCTGTTGCAGCCACCAACCGTCGAGACCCGAGTCAAACGGAAAGCTGAACGTCACGCCCGAGAACGCGTCGCCCGAGTCCCCGGCTTCGCTGACGGTGTTCGGTGCGTCGGCTTCCCCGGATGCGTCGCTCGAATCGTCGGCCGCAGGCCTCGCGTCGGGGTCGCTTGCGCCCGTATCGGCGTCAGCGAGGGAGGCGTCATCGCTGGCTCCGCCACTCTCGGCCGCGTCGCCTTCGCCTTGCGCGCCGTCCGCGGACTCGAACACGGCGTCCGCGGATTCGAAGCCGCCTTCCGCGAGATCGCCGGTCTGGCCGGCGTCCAGCAAGAGCGCGTCGGCCGCTTCGGTGGCGTCGTCCTTCGTCGCGAAGTCGCTGGCCCCCACCGCGTCCGTTGTGGAACCCTCCGCTGCGTCGCGGCCTGAGCCCGCGTCAACGCTCGGCGAAGAACCGTCGTCGCCGCCGCCGCATGCCATCAACACCGACACGCTCATGACGCCGAAGCACGCCGTGGACCTTCGCTGAAAGAGACTCATTGGAATTGCGCCTTCGGGGATGAAAGGAGGTCCCCGTCTTGGAACGGCGCAATGCGGAGGCCAATTCAGTGGTCAGCGGGTCGTCAGGAGAATGTTGTCCAAGAAAAGCGATAACGGCGTGGATGGGCCGATGAGGTTATTCACGCCGAGAGTCACCGAAACAGGCCCTACGATCGCCGGCGCCGCGGCCGGGTCGCGGAACACAACGCGTCCGTTGAACGAAAGCGAGACGGCCTGCGCCGCGACGTCCACGGCAAAGACTACGTTGACCCACGATCCGAGGGACGGCAAAGACGCCATGTGCGCAATGGTATTTGCGACGCCGCCTCCGGGCGGGATGACGGATTCATACACCGTCGACATGAAACCTTGCAGGTCCCATGTCGCTGCCCATTGGCCGTTGCCGTATGCGACGCGAAACAGGCTCAAATCGTGGACGTTGTTCGGATCATAATTCACGAGCTGGATCGCGAACTCTAGCTGCACGAAGGTGCGACTCAAGACCTGCGAAGTGAGCTGAATCTGTTCGGAGCAGCCCGCTCCCCCGTCGACGGCGCACGCGCCCAAAAAAGGCATGTTCAAGAGAAGTGAGCTTGGGGGGGAAAGCGACACGTTTGAAACGATGGTCGGTACAGGACCTCCGGCGACCAGATTGACGTTCGTCATCGAGAACAAGTAACCGTAGGCCTTGCCGTCGTCGAAATCGCGACACAATACGGTCGTGGCGTTGCTGTTGGCGGCGCACCAGTCGTTCGGGGGTCCGACCTCCGACACGTCGGTCGAATCGGTCGCATCCGCTGGGCCGCCCGTCTCCGCTGCGTCCTCGGTCGAAGAATCGACTGCGACGTCGGCGGCGTCCAGACCACTCGAAGCCTCTCCCGCGGAGCCGCCTTCGTCGGTCGCGACCGCGGCGCCATCGTTCGGCGTTGCGTCGTGTGCGTCGCCCGAGGGCGGGTATGGTTCTTCGGCGACCGCGCCGTTGAAGCGGTCGAGGTTACCGATCTGGCTGCATCCCGTCGCAAGGGCGACCGATCCCGCGACTAGGAGAATCGCCCGATTCATTCGAAGTCGGCTCCAATCCACGCTCCCACACCCCGCGAAGAGAAGGTTGGCCCCACCGCAAAAGAGCGGGCCGCGGATTGGGACTTCGCTGGTTCGGGTCGACTGAGCAAGTAGGCCCCCACGACCGAAGCCCCGGCCCCCAGGGAGAACGCAATCGTCGAAATGGTTGCGTCGTCGCGCGCGCGGCGAATCTCGTCGAGGCCACCCGGTCGGCAAATGTTGTTTGGGCATTCCGCGATCGCGCTGTCGCGCGCGCCAAACATCATCATTCCGAAGACCGATCCGACCACAACGCCTGCACTCCCAAGACCCAGGACCGCCCAGCCGACGAGCCGTCCGGTCGACGGGCCCTCCTTTGCCGGGGCTGCCGCTTCGCGCCCCGCCGTGGACAGCAGGCCCCCCGGCGACACACCCGTGGCTGACGCGGTCGCTGCGGCCGGAGGCATCGATTTCCACGACGCCGAAACGACCAGCCCCACTTCGTGCCGCGCCACGATGAGCTTTTTCTCGATTGGGGGCTGGCCGGCGCGCTCGAAGACGAAGGTGTGCAGGCCCGGGTTCAGTTCGACAGGCTTGCCGTCGAGCTGATTGGCGACGCGAGCGCCGTCTGCAGACACGATGACGTCGAACACGCTTTCGAAGTCGACTTTCGCGTCGAAAACGACCGACGGAACGGCCTCCGATACCTGGGCGAGCCATGTTGTGCAGTCGTTCTGAATCAAAGAGGGGCACGCGGCCGACGCGCAACGTCGGAAATCGTCTCTCGCCTTCAAGAGATCGCCCACATTTCGGCTTTGCTGGCCGGCCTCATAGGCCTCGACGCAGGATTGGGTCGCCACGTCGGCCGGCTGCGAGAAGGCCGCCCGCGTCGGGGCGAGTACCATCAAAAATGCGGCGAGTCCGCCGACCCACCCGGGTGACGGCATGGCCTTCCACCTTCGCATGCCATCAGGATACGCGCCGCATCGAGGCGGGAGCAACGCGGCTCGCCCGATCCCGATGCGCGAGACCACGCTCCCTGTATGCCTTTCCTGCTAACCAGGCAGGCGCTCCCACATCTTTTCAGTTGCCCACATTCAGCGCACTGTTGCGCCACGCGTTTGCACCGTTCTCTCGTAAGGGCGCACGGAGCGGTGGCGAACGCCGAGGGCGCCCTGCAAGCTCCGGGGTAACGGAACGCGATGGCCTTGTCGGACGTGGTCGAACTTGGTTCCACCGAATTCAGCAGAAAGTACCAGGTCATAGCCAAACTCGGCGAAGGCGGAATGGCGCTTGTCCATTTGGCCGTCGCACGAGGCGTGGGCAACGTGCGCAAGCTCGTCGTTCTCAAGTCGATCCGGCCCGAGCTTGTCGCCACGCCGAGGACGCACGACATGTTCCTCGCCGAGGCGCGCATTGCCGCGACGTTGAACCACCCGAACATCGTGCAGTCCTTCGAGGTGGTCGTTTCGAAAAACCGACCCGTCCTCGTCATGGAATACCTGGAGGGACAGCCACTCGAGCGAGTCATGTGGCTCGAGAACCTACCCCTGGCCATCGCTCTTTTTGCGCTGAAAGAGACGTTGCGTGGGCTCGATTACGCTCACAACGTGACCGAGTTGGGGGGAGCGGGTCTGAACCTGGTTCACCGTGACGTCTCGCCGCAAAACATCTTCGTGACGTATGAGGGGCAGGTCAAACTTCTCGATTTCGGAATCGCCAAAGTCGTGAATTCGACGTCCAACACGGAAACGGGCGAGATGAGAGGCAAGGTGCGCTACATGGCGCCGGAGCAGATGTTCGGAAAGTCGACCGTCGACCGGCGCGCCGACGTCTTTTCCGTTGGCGTCATGCTGTGGGAAATGGTCACGGGGCGCCGCTTGTGGGACGGCACGAGCGACGTTCAGGTCATTCAGGCAGTCACGGCCGGACCTATCGCCGCGCCGAGTACGGTCAAACCGGACGTTCCTCCTCGTCTCGAAGCCATCTGCCTTCGCGCGCTGGCGCTCTCTCCCGAGGATCGATACGAGTCGGCGGCGGCCATGCTCGCGGATCTCGAGAGCGCCATCGAGGAACTCGGGCTACGGACCGAGGCGAGTCGGGTCGCCAAGTACGTGAGCGAGGCATTCGCTTCGCTGCGCGCGTCGGTCAAGGCCATGGTCGAAGCGCAAATGCGCAGCGACAGGGTGACGCCCGTCCAACTGGTCGTGTCCGAAGTCGGCACCCTCCTCGCCGAGGACGACGCAAGCGCCGGCGACCTATGGGGGCTGCCATCCACACGGACGGTCAGACGTGCCGAGATGCGCCGGCGCCAGCGCCAAGTCTTGACGTACCTCGGACTCGCGGCGGCGGGCGCTTTGGTCGTGGCGCTCTTCATTTCGCGCCGCCCGCAGCCGGCGAGTGCCACGAGCGCGGACGCCCGCGCTTCGGCAGCCACCGAGCCGTTACCGAAGTCCGGTCGGCAGCCACGCAACATCGAGGAACGGGTTCGCGTTTCAATCGAGGCGCGGCCGCTGCAGGCTAGAATCTTCTGGGACAGCGAACCCCTCGCCGGCAATCCTTACGTAGGCGAACTCCCTCGCGATGGGCTGCCGCACGTCCTCCGCGTCGAAGCGGCCGGCTTTCGAACGCAGTGGCTCACGGTCGGGCTGAAGGACCCGATCGTCAGCCTGGTCGAGCTCGTTCCGGAGCCTACCGCTTCACCCGTCCGTCCGACGCCGACGACCACGCGTTCTGCGTCGGAGCACCCGGCCGCCGCTCGGTCGACGGGTGCAGGCGCGCCGCACCCTCTGGCCGCTTGCACCCCGCCCTTCACATTCGACCCGAACGGAATCAAGCGCTTCAAGCCGGAGTGCTTGAACTAGAGCTCACGCGCCGGCCCCGCCCTTTTGGCCGACCGCCTTTCGCTTGGCCCAACATTTTGGGCAACGCCAAATGATGCTCAGGGATCCATCGGGCCGCTGCTCCCGCGTAAGCCGCCAACCGGTTTGGCTGATGAGCGTGTAATTCGTGTTCGTCTGCGGCGCTGGGGCGGCGCAGTCGAAACAAGCCGGAACGCTCTCGCTCATGACGATCTCTCTCGGGTTGAACGGCACGGCGACGGACGTTCACCAGGCCTCGCCGCTGATTTGGGTTGCAGCTCCGCCCGCTACGGAGCTCCGGATTCGGGCACGCGTACGCGCACGCGGAAGAATTCATCCGGCACGCCCCACCGCGCCTTTTCGGTGGTACGTTCTCCCACATTCGCATGCCGCAGCGAGGTCGCGAATACAGGCCCGGGGAGCGTCTCGCTGGAACCGTGTACGAGGTCGTTCGCCTCATCGGTTCCGGAGGGATGGGGACTGTCTACGACGTCGAGGACACGAGCATCGGCAAGCGGTACGTCCTCAAGACGCTGCACCCGCAGCTCGGGGCACGCGAAGACGTCGCTCGTCGAATGCAGAAAGAGGCGCGCACCCTCGCGCGATTGAACCATTCGAACATCGTCGAAGTGATCACCGCGGGGGTGACCGGCGATGAGCTCCGCCTCCCGTACTACGTCATGGAACGGCTCAACGGGCAATCGCTCCGGGTCGTGCTCGAGAAGAAGGGGCAACTCGAGCTCCCTCACGCCTATCACATCGGAATCGACCTGCTCGATGCGCTCGACCACGCCCACGACAAGGGCGTCATCCACCGCGACGTGAAGCCGGACAACATCTTCCTCCACCGCACGAGCGCGGGTGTCACGGTCACCAAGCTCCTGGACTTCGGAATCTTGTCCCTGCTCGATGCCAGCGTGCGCGAGACGGGCGGCCGCTTCCTCGGCACGCTTCGGTACTCCGCTCCCGAGCAGTTGAGAGGCGAAAAACCGACGCCGAAAGTCGACGTCTACGCGGCAGGCTTGGTGCTCTACGAGATCATCGCGGGCTGCGGTCCATTCGACGACGAACCTGATCCCCACGCCGTCGGGGCCGCGCATTTGCACAGGCCGGCTCCGCCGCTGTCGTCTTTCGTCCCCGTCGCCCCCGAGCTCGAAGCGCTGGTCATGTCCGCGCTCGCCAAAGACCCCGACGCGAGGCCGCGGGACGCGTTCTCGTTCGCCGCCAGCCTTCGAAGGCTCAAGCGCTCCCAACTTACCCATGCGAGCGCGTCGACGGAGGACCGCGCCACGGCCGCGGCCGTGATGGGCCCCGAATCGGCGCCCTATGTCGAAGTGAGGGTACCGTCCTCGGACGGCCCCTACGTCATTTCCCCCGCCCGCGATGCCCGGCCACCCACCCAGACCAGCTTTCCGAGGACGACGATGCGTGGCGTCACGGCGCCAAGTCTGCCCCCGCCGCTCGGGGGTCCGGACACGAGCGCGCCGACCGTGACCACGCCCGACGCGGTCGACCGAGGTGCGACCACCCATAGCCTCGCTCCCGACACGATCGCCTCGCCCAAGCACGGGACCGTGGCATTCGACCTCGGACCCCGCGATCGGTCGGCGATCGCGGCACCGCAAGCACCCGCGTCGGCCGGCGACGCGCATCTCCAATGGCCCGAGGAGCGCATCTCCGCGACGAGCGAAGCCCCGCAGGTTCAGACGTTGTCCGTCGCCGCGCCCGGGTCGCTTCGCTCTACGGCGAAGCTTGCCGGCGTGGCCGCGTTCGGCGTGCTCGTTCTTGCCGGGATTCTGCTCTTCGTTTGGCGGCCGTTCGCGAAGGGGCCGCGAGAGATCGTTTCCGCGGGGGGAGCCGCGACGATGGCGGCTTCGCCCCTCCCGACGGGCAGCACGCCGGTCGCTGCCACGCCGGCGTCGGCTTGGGCCCCCGGAGAACCACTCGCGCCTGGCCAGTCTGCGCTCGCCGGTCAGGAAGGAAAACCGGCTTCTCTCCCGCCGGGTCCCGTCCAGGCCCGCCCGAAGCCGCGCGCCGCGGCGTTCGCCAGTGCGAAGCCGGCGCCCCCCGCGGTGCGCCCGGATCGGCCGGGTCCCGGATTCTGAGGGAAACCGGGATGTGAAGTCCTGCGCATCGAACTCCTGGTACAACGTCCTCGCCGCCCCGCGCCGGGTGCGCTCCCCACGGGCTCCTCCCGCGAACGCGGCGGTCGTCTTGAAGGAAGCAAAGACTCGCAGCGGGCGGCGAAATGGCGCGGCGCTCGCCACCATCCCGGGCGGTACAAGCCTGGGGACATCCGACGATTCATGGCCGGGGCCCTTCGTCTGGAATCGTGTTAGATTTCCTGGAGCGATTTCTGAATGTCTGAACGATTTCCGCATCTTAGCCGGGCGCCGATCACAGAGGCCCTCCTGGACCTTCGGGTGGCGCTTCCGGCCGAGCGCGGCCTTTCGGAGATCACCGCAGCTTTTGGCGCCGCGGTGGCGGCGGAATACCCCGAGCGAAGTCCGATCCAGCAGCTGCAGGCGCAGCTGGCGTTCGGCGACAGTGGGGGCGGCGCACTGACGTCGGCCCAACACATCGGCGACATCTTTTGGACGTCGGATAAGAAGCGAGCTGTCCAAGCTCGCCTGGACGGATTCAGCGTGAACCAGGTCGGCGCATACAAGGACTGGGAAACGATCGTCGCGGACGCGCAGCGTCATTGGAAGGCGTACGTTGCCGCAGCGAAGCCCGAGAAAGTCGTTCGCTGCGCGGCTCGGTTCATCAATCGGATCGAGGTTCCGGTTGGCGACGACTTGAAGAAGCACCTCCTGACCTTCCCCGAAGTCGGCACGGCCCTTCCTCCGCTGCTCGACGAGTATTCATTCCGTTGTATTCTCCCGTTCGACGACGGGCGAAGGGCTGCGATAACGCAGGCCACGGTCGCCTCGGACGGAGGGACCACCTCCACGTCGCGCGCGCTGCTCCTCGACATCGAGGCATTCTCGGATCGTGAGTTCGCTCCAGAGTCCGCCGATCTGTGGGCGGAGTTCGATGAGCTCCGCAAGATCAAGAACGCATGCTTCTTTGACTCCCTTCAGCCCGCGACGTGGAAGGCCTTCCTATGAGCGCTCTCTCCGCCCCGCCGACTCAACAGCCGAGGATTCGTCGAAGCCTCCCATCGCCGGCGTACAGCAAAGACGCCCAGCAACAATTGAAGAGGCAGAGGGAGAAGTTCATCGCACTACACCAGGCGCGGC
>CAZVPE010000064.1:0-12233 GCA_964628155.1 uncultured Polyangiaceae bacterium
CGCCGTCAGCCGCGCCCTCATCGGCCTTTACGCTTGAACCTCACCCCCCGGCCCCCTCTCCGCTTGCGGAGAGGGGGAGCAGCTCCGGTATCGCGAGACCCGCAGACACCCCTCTCCGCTTGCGGAGAGGGGCCGGGGGTGAGGTCCTCTGCCGCAATCAGCTTGCCCAGAGCGACGCAATATCGAGTTCGATCGCGTCGAACGGCTCGGCCCGCACGACCGCGTCGTCTCGCCATGTGCCGACGACTCTGTACGTCGGGCCGTCGATTCGTAGGACTTCGAGCGTCCGGAGAAGTGGATCGACGAGCCAAACGTGTCTCACACCCTCCGCTGCATAGAGGGGGACCTTGTCCGCGCGATCGGTCGCGCCCGTCCCCGGCGAAAGCACTTCGCAGACCCAGTCTGGCGCGAGCTCGAATGCGGCGGCAGTCATGGGCAATTGCGGCATGTGCTCGCGGCGCCAGCCCGCAAGGTCGGGGACGAGCGCGTGTCCCCCATGCAGGTGCAGCTCGGGCTCGTACAAGATGATCCACCCGCCGGGCCCACCGTCGCCGAGGTCGAAGGGGCTCCCGAGCTTCGTGCTCAGGCGCGTGGCTGCGCGCGCGTGAGGCGCACCGGGGCGTGGCTGCGTTACGAGAACGCCGTGGATGAGCTCTGCGATCAGCCCCGCCGGGACCGCGAGCAGATCGTCGTAGGTCGCACGGCGTTTGGCGGGATCGCCCACATGGACAATCTAGCCGACCCAGTCCAATCCGCCGTCGACCCCGAACGTCGGCACGTTCAGACTTCTTGGTCTCTCGAATGTTCCGGTTCCGCGCCCTTCGGCACGGGGAGCCGGTGCGCGTCGAGCCACAAGCCCTCGATGTCGTAGAGCTGGCGCGTCTCGTCCTGGAACACGTGGACGACGACGTCCCCGAAGTCCATCAGGACCCAGCTGCCATGAGGCAACCCCTCGACCGCCATCGGCCTCACTCCCTTTTTCTTGAGTGCCTCTTCGATCCCCTGCGCCAGCGCCTGGGTATGCCGATCGCTGCGACCAGTCATGACGACGAGGAAGTCCGCGTAGTCGACCTTCCCGGCGACATCGAGAATCTCGACTCCCACCGCCTTCTTGTCGAGCGCTGCAATCGCGATGGCCGTCGCCCGCTCACGCGCAATTTCGCTCGCCACACTCCATTGCCCGCCGGCATCGCCGTCGGCCGGCGCCGGCAAACGCGCCTTCTTCGGTGCGCGCGCACGGGGGATCGCGATCTCCGGCGTGGGGACGCGCGCCGCGCGCCGAGCCTTCTTCGCGCGCGCCTGCGCCCCGCTGCTTTCGAGCACCTTCTCGTGCGAGCTCTTGATCGGCGGACGCGAACGTCCGCCTCCGGCGCCCGCGCCATTCTGCTTCTTCATCCGCGAGTTTGCCCCTCTCCGTCGATGATCCATTGGAAGGTGGTCAGACCTTCGAGCCCCATCACGCCACGCCAGTGAATCTTGCTCGTGGCCGTACCAATCTCGGCGCCGAGGCCGAGCTCACCGCCGTCGTGGAACCGCGTGCTCGCGTTGACGACGACGCACGCCGCGTCAATCTCGCGTCGCCAGCGGTCGGCGTGCGACCCGTCGCGCGTGCAGATCGCCTCGGTATGGCCGGTGCCGAAGCGGGCGACGTGCTCGAGCGCGGCGTCGAGCCCGTCGACGACTCGGACCGCGAGGATTCGGTCCAAGAACTCCCGCCCCCAGTCGTCGTCGGCAGCGGGCTTGGCTTCGGGCACGAGCTGGCGGGTGCGCTCGCATCCTCGAAGCTCGCAACCGCCCTCGATCAAGTCGCGCGCAATGGGCGGAAGGAGGCGGGCGGCGTCGCTCGCGTCGACGAGAAGACATTCGAGCGCGTTGCACACGCCCGGCCTTTGCAGCTTGCCGTTGTGCGCGATGCGCACCGCCATCGCGACGTCTGCGCCTGCGTCGACGAACAAGTGGCAGACGCCGCTCGCGTGCGCGATGACGGGCACCCGAGACACCTCTTTCACGAAGCGGATGAACGCTTCGCTGCCCCGCGGAATGGCGAGATCGACGGTATCGGTTTGCTGCAGGAGCTCGCGAACGGCGTCGCGATCACCCGCCGGCAAAAGCTGCACCGCATCGCGCGGCAGTCCGGTGCGGTCGAGTGCGTCGGCGATAGCCCCCGCGATGACGACGTTCGACCGGGCCGCGTCGGACCCGCCACGCAAGATGACGGCGTTTCCGGCCTTGAGACAGAGCGCGCTCGCGTCGGTCGTGACGTTTGGCCTTGCTTCGTACACGAAGGCAACGACGCCGATCGGCACGCGCACCCGGCGCACACGCAGTCCGTTCGGGCGTACCGTATCGGAGAGCACGGCGCCCACCGGGTCGTCGAGTGCGGCGACCTGCTCCACGGCCTCGGCCATCTGCGCGAGCCGGCGCGGGTCGAGGGCGAGGCGGTCGAGCATCGCGCCGGACGTACCGCGACCGCGCGCGTCCTCGACATCCCGCGCATTCGCAGCGAGGAGATCGCGTTCTCGCGCCCGCAATTCGGCGGCGATTGCCCGGAGTGCCGCGTCCTTCTCCGCTCGATCGCGGACGGCCATGCCGCGCGATGCGGCGCGCGCGCGACGGCAAAGAGCCCGAACTTCGGTCATCCGGCCCACCCGTAGCATGGGGAGGCCTCTCGAGCACCGAGTAGAGTATGCTGACGCAGATGCCCTTTCGGAGGCGGCTGCGCACCTTGGCGCTCGTGGGGTGCATCGCGGCTGCGGGGCGGCCGGGCCCATGCCTCGCCGACGAGACCAGCGCCCCAACCACCCCAGCGGTCGCCGCGGCCCGAAAGCACTTCGAGAAGGCTCGCGCGTACTACGGGCAAGGAGCGTACCGCGAGGCCGTCGCCGAGCTCGAGCAGGCGCACCAACTCGACCCCAACGCGAAAGACCTCGTCTTCAACCTGGGGGTCGTCCACGAGAAACTCGCCGACATCGACGAAGCCCTCACCTGGTTTCGCCTCTACACCACGATGGACCTCTTGCCCCAAGAGCGCGATCGGGCCGACGCGTACATTCGCCGCCTCGAGGGCGCCAAGCGGGAGCTCGAAGAGAAGCTTGCCGCGCAGCAGCAGCCAGGCCCGGAGCCCGCGGCAACGCCAGCGGAGACGGCCACCCGGCCGCACCCGGCCAATCCCCAGCTCGGCCAGTCTTCCGTCGTACCGCGGCTACCCCCGAGGCTTCCGCTTGCGCCGCCTCCTCCTCCGCCGAATGGACGCGTCGACGGGCTGACCGTGGGCGCCGGGACCTTGTCCTCCGTCGCCCTCGCCGTCGGAGTGGTGTTCGCAGTGAAAGCGGAACGAGATCAGCCGACTCATTTCGTGACTGGCCCCGACGGCACATATGTCGAGCTGGTTCGCAGAACGGACCTGGCTTGGCACGAGGCGATAGCCGCCGACGTCGGCTTCGGAGTGGCGCTCGTCTCGGGCATCACGACGGCGTATCTTTACTTTGGGCGGCCACGGTCCGGGCCGCACGTTTCCACCGGCTCGACGACGGTCTCCGCGGGACCGCTGGCGGGCGGTGGAACGCTGCTTTTGAAAGGATCCTTCTGATGACTCCCCTTGCATGGCTTTTGGCGAGACGACCGTTCGCCGCGTGGGCGCTGTCGGCATCGTTACTTGGAGGGCTCGTGAGCGCCGCCGCATGCTCGTTCATCGTGGGCGACAGCGTGCCCCATTTCACGTGCTCGACCGATCCGAACGTGGGGGACGTTTGCCCCAGGGGCGAGAGGTGCTCGGCGGTCGATGGCCAGCCAGGCGTTTGCGTATCGGTCAACGACGCGACCCCCGACGCGACCGTGGTCCAGGATGGCGGCGCGGCCGACTCGAATGGCGACGACACCGCCGACGACAACACCGTCGAACTGACCGCCGACGCCGCAGGTGACGTCCAAGTCGCACGAGTCGACGGCGCCCCGGACGTCGTCAGCGTCGACGCCGGGAGCGATGCGGGGCCCTGCTCGGCCGGTGAGATCGGATGCCCATGCGACGCCGGCGTGTCCGGCGCTTGCGAAACCAACACGTTCTGTCTCGATAGGCAGATCGTGGCCGCCGCCGATCCGGCGGACGCCGGAGCTTCAACGGGGGTATGTAGCAAGGCGTGCTGCACGTCGGCGGACTGCGACAAAGGGACCATCTGCTACGCGACCGGCGCCGGAGGAAACTATTGCCTCCCGGCTTCGACGCTCTCGGATCGCTCGACCGCAGGACCGTTGAACGGTGCTGGAGGTCAGCTGTGCGACGCGGGCGCGTCGTGTCGTTCAGGCCTCTGCGCGCTCGGCTACTGCGCCGATACATGCTGTTCGACCGCGGCCCCGGTCCCTCCAAGAATGCCGATGGCAAACCCGGCCGCGCAGTGCGCGACGGGAGCGTCGTGCCAGTTCGGGACTTTTCCGGTCGAGGCCAACAGCATGGGCTACGTACCGGTGCCGCACTGCGCCCCCGCCGTCGGTGGCGGGAACAATGGCGCCCCTTGTGGCAGCAACTCGGGCTGCAAGAGCAACCTTTGCGTGAACGATACTCCGCAGACCTTGACTTGCCGCGACCCCTGCAGGAGACCGGAGGACTGTTCCGGAGGCGGAAACATGCGGGAGCAGGCGTGCGAATACATTCCGCTCCCCGTCGCGGATTCGGACGGCGGCGTCGTCGCCGCGTGCGTCCCGCTGACGGCTGCGGGACCCACGCCCCCAGACGGCGGAGTATCGGACTGGGGCGTGTGCAAGACGACGAGCGACTGCGCTCGTGGGTACTGCGCGCAGACCTCCGCCGGCCAGCTGGTTTGCGTCTCGGTCTGTTTCAGTGACGGCGACTGCGTGGTGAGCGGCACCTGCCGGCCGCAGACATTGCTGGTAGGCACCTCCATGTACAGCGTGCTCGCCTGCAAGTAGCCGGGTTCGCGCCAAGAGCTAAGAAAGGAAAGGCATGTCTCGCTTCCGCGCTGTCTTCCGCTGCTTCGCGGGCTGCGGAGGGGAATACCCGCTCACCCAGCCCATCTATCGTTGTCCCACATGCGACGGCCTGCTCGAAGTGGCCCATGACATCGAAGCGCTGCGCGAACGCAGCGCCGCCGCATGGATGAAGCTCTTCGACGACCGCTGGATGCGCACCCAGTGGCCGTACGGTTCGGGCGTTTGGGGCAAGCGCGAGTGGGTCGCTCCGGAGATCAACGACGATTGCATCGTCTCGACGGGTGAGGGCGGGACGAACATTTTCTGGGCCGACCGCCTCGGGCGCGAGATCGGCATGAACGAACTCTGGATCAAGCTTTGCGGCAACTCGCACACCGGAAGCTTCAAAGATCTGGGGATGACGGTGCTCGTCAGCGTCGTCCGGCAGGCGGTGAAGGAGAACGCCCTGTCCGCGCGGGTGCTGTGCTGCGCCAGTACCGGAGACACGAGCGCCGCGCTCGCCGCCTATGGCGCAGCCGCCGGGTTGCCCGTGGCGGTGCTCCTGCCTCGGGGCATGGTCTCCAACGCCCAGCTCGTGCAGCCACTGGCCCACGGTGCTCGCGTGTTCGCGTTGGAAACGGACTTCGACGGTTGCATGGCCGTTGTGAAGGAGCTGGCTCGCCGCCGCTTGGTCTACCTGGCGAACTCGATGAATCCCCTGCGCATCGAGGGCCAGAAGACCGTGGCCATCGAGATCGTGCAGCAGTTCGACTGGCAGGCCCCCGACTGGATCATCTTGCCGAGCGGCAACCTCGGGAATGCGGCGGCGCTCTACGCTGGCTTCAAAATGATGTTCGATCTCGGCCTCGTGGCCCGGATCCCCCGGCTCTGCATCGCGCAAGCCGCGCGCGCGAACCCCATGTATCGAGCGTTCGTCGCGGGCAAGTCCGTCGTCGAGCCTATCCATGCGGAAACGACGCTCGCGAGCGCCATTCAGATAGGCAACCCGGTGAGCGCGCCTCGTGCCATGGCCGCCCTCCGCGCCACGAACGGCGTCGTGGAGCAGGCGACCGAAGAGGAACTCGCCGAGGCATGCGCGCGAGCGGACCGCACTGGGCTCTATACGTGCCCCCATACCGGCGTCGCGTTGGCTTGCCTATTCAAGCTGCGCGACAAGGGGCTCGTCGAGGCTCACCAGAGGGTGGTCGTCATCTCGACGGCCAACGGGCTGAAGTTCACGGAGTTCAAGCTCGACTACCACGAGCGGCGGCTCGCGGGGATCGACGCACGACGCGCGAACCAACCGGTCGTGATGGCGCCCGACGTCGAGCGCGTGGCCGACGCCATCGCCGCGATGGCGCCCCGCTGACCTAACCCCCGTCGTCGCCCGTGGCGTCGCTGCCGTCGTCGCCGGCGGCGTCGCTGCCATCGTCGCCCGCGGCGTCGCTCCCGTCGTCGCCGGAGGCAACCCCGCCGTCGGACAGGTCGGCCGCGCCGTCGTCGCCCACCGCGGCTTCCGCCGGCGCTCCGTCATCGCCCGTCGCGGCGCCGCCATCGGCCGTACCATCGAGCGTGGCGTCCGGCTGCGACACCGCGGGCGCGTCCGCGGTTGCCTCGGCCGACCCATCGGCCGCCGCTCCCTCGGTCGGCGAGTCGGAGACGGGCCCGGCGTCAGCCACCGTGCCGTCCGGTGCACCCCCGTCAATCAAGTTCCGGTCGAACTGAACGACCAGCTCGCAGCCCGGCATCGAGGCCATGGCCCCCGCCAGCACGGCCGCGAAACCCCACTTCGTCGAGCGCGTCGCGTTCATCGCATTCCTTTTCATTTCGTCTTCTCGAAGCCTCAGAACTGCATGACGACGCCGGCGCCGCCCGAATGCAAGCCGACCCAAGGCGTCGGCGTGACAATGAGGCCCTTACTCTTCGCGGCTTGTTTCCTTTCGCTCGCGGCGGTCGCGGCGGGCGGGGCGGGCTGCTCGTCCTTCGTGAGGAAAAGCACCGCGCTCGTTACCCCGAAGGTGAGGGCGACGCCGAAGGCCATGTCCGCGATCAGAGCATGCGTGTCGCCATCGTCGGCTTTTTTCGTCGTAGGATTCTTGTCGAAGTCGCTCTTGTCGTTCAACGCGACGATGCCGAACGCCGTGCCGACCCCGGCAGCGGCCACGGCCAGCGCGCCGGTCACATAGGCCGGCACTTTGCTGCGCGGTTCGGCGGACGGAGGTGGAGGCGCGGGAGGGAGAGGCGCGGCCACGACGGGCGGCGGAGGAGGCGCCGCGGGCGGAGGCGGCGGGGGCACGGGCTCGAGATCGGCCGTCAGCGTTTGGAGCGAAGCAAAGGCCACGTCGATCTGCTTTTCCGCAGGAAGGCGCCCCTGCTCGGCAAGGGTCACGGTGTGCGGCCCGGGGGCGAGCATCACGTCGGTCGGGGTGGGAGCCGGCTGAAGCTTGCCGTCGACGGTCACCGACGCGCCCGCCGGATTCGACTCGAAGTGCACCTTGCCCGGATAAGCCTTGATCTCGGCGACGCGCTTTCGGATCTCCTCCCCTTGCACGGCCATCTTTTCGGGCACGTGCGCGAGAAACTTGTCGAACCAGGACGCGGCCTCGGGCAAATGCCCTAGCGAATCCTCGCACAGGCCGATGTAGCGTTCGGCTTGCGGAGCCGACTTGATTTCGTTGGCGACCTTGAAGTCCGCCAATGCGCCGGAAAAGTCGCTGGACTTGAACTTTTTCTCTCCTTCCGCATACCGCTTCTTGGCCGTCGCCAAGTCGGGCTTTGCCGCGGTCGTGGCGTCGGCGGGCGGATTGGCGGCGGGCGGGTTGGCGGCGGCCGCGATCGGCGCGAACGAAAGCGCGAACGCTGCGCCCACGATCGCCGCAAGAATCTGGCTTCGGATTCGGATGGACTGCTCGATCAAGACGGGGCCTCCTCCAAGATGCCGGCGCTCTCCGCGAACCCGCGACGTGCCGTCAGCATCCGCAGGATACTTGGCTCGGACGGGCAGCGGAAGATAATGGATGACGGGGGCAGCTTCCCAGGCCTTGGGTGGCCGGTGGCCGCCGCCGCCCGCTCATGTAGGGAAGCTCAGGTCTCGACGAGCTCCACCAGCACGCCGCCGGTCGCCTTCGGGTGGACGAACGCGACTTTGTGACCGCGCGCACCAATCCGCGCGACCGAGTCGATCAGAGGTACTCCGAGCGCCGCCAAGAGAGCGAGCGCTTCGTCGATGCCCTCGACCTCGACGGCGATGTGGTGCAACCCTGGCCCGCGTTTCTCGAGAAAACGTGAGAGTCCCTCGTTGCCCCGTGGCGTGACGAGCTCCAGACTCGCGTCACCGAGCGGAAAATTCACGACTTCCGTCCGCTGCGACTCCACCCATTCTCGCTCGCTCGGCGAGACGCCGAGCAGAGCTTGCCAGCGCCTACTGGCCTCGTCGATGTCGGCAACGCATACCGCGACGTGATCGATTTTCTTGATTTTCAACTTGAAATCCCGCGCCTCGACTCTTCGCTCCTTAGCAGGTGACCCGCCCTTGTCACATCTGACCCTTCGGCCCCCGGTCGCGATATAGTGCCCGGCGACCATGAGAACTCCGGGGATCTTGGCCCACCCATCGACCGCTGTGACGCTTCTCGCACTGGCAGCGGCTGCGAGCGCCGGGTGCAATTCGCTCTCCCCGCCTTTCAGCGACATGAAAGGCGCGCAGATGACCGTGTACCGCCTGCAGAACTTCGAGCCGCCGATGCAGGCGCAGGCGCAAGCAGCTGCGCAGGCGGGGTTTCAGCTTCCTCCTCAGATTCAGCAGTGGGTACAGGCCGGCGCTTCGTTGCTCCCGCCGGGGCTCATTCCACCCGGACTGCTTGCGGGCGCGGCTGCCCCGCAGCCGGCGCCACCGGACGCCCCGCGTTTTCACAATTTTCGGATCCTCGAGTGGCAGCCGGTCAACGACGCGAGCGTGAAAAACGACATTCTCGACGCGTTTGGCCACGGGTCGAACTTCACGACGGCGCAGAACAGCTGCACATACGCCGAGCTCGGCTTCGCAATCGCCCAGTCGAGCAGCCCGACGCCGGCGGACATCTTGGTATCGCTTTCGTGCCAAGACGTGCAAAGTTTCAACTTTGCGTGGCCCTACCAGCAGACCGGCATCGCGCCGGACACCGAGAAGAAGTTCGCCCAGATCGCGCAAAAGGTGTTCGTGGGCCGCTAAGGCCGATCGACGCAGAACGCGGCGATGAGCGACCGTCCCCTCGTCTCCTATGATCCGAACCCGCTGCTGGCTTGGCTCTACCAGCGGTTCTTCGATGCCATCGAGGTCGACGAATCGTGGGCGCGGGCGGTGCGCGAAGCGGACGCGCGCGGCACCGTCGTCTACGTGCTGCGCAACCTCTCCCGCGTCGACTTCTTCGCTCTCGACTATCTGACCAAGAGCCACCACCTTCCTCAGGTTCGCTTCGCGAACGACCTTGGACTCTGGTTGCTCGAGCCGATGCAACGCGGATGGCTCAACGCGCTCCGGCCTCGAACGGCGAGCGGCGATGCAGCGGATCTCGAGCGCGCCGTGTTGAGCGGCGCGAGCGCGGTTCTCTTTCTCAAAAGGCCGCCGCACCTGCTCGAGGGAAAGGCTCGCGGGAAGGTCGAAGGCGACCATCTCATTCGCGCCCTTTTCGACGTGCAGAGGCGGGGCGCTACGCGAGTCCTCCTGGTCCCTCAAGTGTTCCTTTGGTCGCGAAGCGCGGCAACCAGAGGGGGGAACGTGACCGATGCCCTATTCGGGACGAACGAATGGCCCGGCAACGTCCGCTCTCTCGCTCAGTTTCTGGCCAATCGACGGCACGCGACGATGCGCGCCGGCGAGCCGGTCGACTTGAACGAGTTTCTGGCGCGCGAAAGCGACGGGGCCAGCGACGAGGTCCTCGTGCGCCGCCTGACGTATACGCTCCTCCGGCGGCTCGAACGCGAGCGACGGGCGATGGTCGGCCCGACGCGCAAGCCCTCCGACCGCCTGCGCGACGAGGTGATCCGCAGCCCCAAGCTCCAGAAGGTCATCGCCGACATGGCGGGCGAAGGGGAAAAGGAGCGGGCGGTCATCCGCCAGCGCGCGCTCGGCATGCTTCGCGACATGGAGGCGGCGCTCGACATGAGCGCGATCGCCGCGCTCGACCGAGTCTTCGCGCAAGCCGTATCGCGAATGTTCTCGGCGGTCGAGGTCGACGAGGCGGGCATCGAGCGACTGCGCGAACTCGCGAAAGAGGGGACCCTCGTTCTTCTCCCCTCTCACAAGTCGCACATGGACTACCTCGCCCTCGCGTGGATCTTGTATCGCCACAAGCTCCCGCTGCCGCTCATCGCCGCCGGAGACAACCTCAACTTCTTTCCGATGGGGCCCATCTTCCGGCGCGCGGGGGCCTTCTTCATTCGCCGGAAGTTCGCCGGAGACCGGCTCTATGCCGCCGTCGTCGACGCCTACATGCGCCGCCTCATCAAAGACGGGTGGCCCCTCGAATTCTTCCTGGAGGGCGGACGTTCGCGAACCGGCAAGCTCCGGCCGCCCAAACTCGGCCTGCTGTCGATCGTCGTCGACGCGGCGCTCGGCGTGCCGACGCACACGACCTGGTTTTGCCCCGTGAGCATCGGCTACGAGCGATTCGTCGACGAAA
Organism: uncultured Polyangiaceae bacterium; assembly: GCA_964628155.1. Taxonomy (GTDB): domain Bacteria; phylum Myxococcota_A; class Polyangia; order Polyangiales; family Polyangiaceae; genus Palsa-1150. Next base: position 10,584 of record CAZVPE010000064.1, read on the forward strand.
AGGCGCTCGTGCACGAGCTTACCGGGGGCGAAAAGCCAAAGGAGGACGCGCGCGCCGTGATGCGGTCGATGGAGCTCCTCCTCGGCCGTTACGGCCGCCTGAGCGTGCAGTTCGGCAAGCCCACGAGTCTGCACGACGTCCTGCACGAGCTCGATTCGCGGTCGAAACCGGAGGATCTGGCCACGATGACTCCGGGGCGCCGGCGCGCGGTCATCACGCGGCTCGCGTACGGCGTCATGAACGAAATCAACGCGGTCACGGCGGTGACGCCCGGGTCGCTCGTCGCGACGGCGCTCTTGGCGCACGACCGGCGCGGACTGCCTCACGCCGACCTCGTCGCGGCATGCGAGCGCCTGGCGCGCACGCTTCACCGCTCCAAAGCGCGGTTCAGCCCGTCGCTCGCCGCCGACCGAACGCGCGGCGACGCGTTCGACGGCTCGCTCGTGAGAGCACCCGCGATCCGGGAGGCGGTGGACCTGTTCGTGCGCGCCGAGCACGTGCAAGCCCACCGCATCGGCGACGACACCATTTACGTCGTCCCCCCCGAAGCCCGCATGTCGCTCGACCTCGCGAAGAACGTGATCGTCCACTTTTTTGCGCCGCGCGCGCTCATCGCGACCGCGCTTTTGGCGAGCCCCGGCCCCCCACTGGGCTTCGAGGCGGTGCGAGAGCGCGTTTTGTCGCTCTCGCGCCTCTTCAAGTACGAGTTCACGTTCCGCGCCGATGCGCCCTTCGAACAGATCTTCGACGAAGAGATCGCCACGCTCGAGGCGGACGGCGAGGTGACGCGTGACGTCGGGGCGGGTCTTCTCGCTCCCAAAGGGGAAGACGGCCGAGCGCAGATCGAGCTCTACGCGCGTATCCTCGCGAACTTCGTCGAAGGCTACCGCGTCGCGGCGCGCGGCCTGTCCGCACTGCTCCGCGGGCCGCTCGCCACGAAGGAAATCGTGCGCCGCGCGATGACGGCCGGAGAGCGCATGTTTCTCGCGGGTGAGATAGCGCGCCGCGAGGCCGTGAGCAGTCCAATGCTCGAGAACGCATATACGAGCTTCATCGATCAGGGCTACCTTTCACGAGTCGAGGGCAAGCTGGCGCTCACGCCCTCGTTCGCGACGGCAAGCGCGGTCGCCACCATCGAGTCGCGAATCGCCGCCATGAGCGCGGTCGTGCACGCATGATGGCTCGTCGCGCGCCCGATCGAGATCGGCCCTCGATTGCGCGACACTCGAACGCGGTGCTTGAACAGCGAAGCTCGACGGGGCGGCAATGGGCTTTTCTCGTCGGAGCGGGAAGCCCACTCTCCGAAGAGTGAAGGCCATTCCCCGACGAGTGAAGCCCGTTGTCCGACGCGTGAAGCTCATTCCCACTGAAGATGCGCTCGGGGGGTTGGCCACCTTCGCTCTTGCCACGACGACCAAAGCTCAATCCTCGGCGAAGAAATCACAGTCCTTGAAGAGAGAGGCTCACTTGCGAGGCAGTTGCGTTCTTTGGCCGCACCCGGAAGCTCACTCCTCGACGAACGAAGCTCATTGCGCGACGAACGAAGCTCACTGACCGACCAACGAAGCTCACTGACCGACCAACGAAGCTCACTCACGCACGAGCGAGACTCACTCACGTGCGAATCAAGCTCACTCACGCACGAGCGAG
>CAZVPE010000064.1:12333-25466 GCA_964628155.1 uncultured Polyangiaceae bacterium
ACTCACTCACGTGCGAATCAAGCTCACTCACTGCACGAATGACGCTCACTCACGCACGAGCGAGACTCACTCACGTGCGAATCAAGCTCACTCACTGCACGAATGACGCTCACTCACGCGGCAAGCGCCTCTATTCGTTGGACTTCTAGGCTCGTTCTTCGACGAGCGAAGCTCGCCTTCACCGGACTGGCCTCCGCGTTCCCGAAAGCCAAGCTCGATTCACACGAGCCTGCGCTTGCTCCTTGGAAATCCCTCGATCTCGGGGCGCCCCGGAGTCTAGTCACTGGTCTTGTCTCTCGCGGGCCGCGTCACCGCGCTGAGCCGGACTGGAACCCTGGTGATTTTCGCCGAGAGCGAGCGAGCCCGGCGGCGAGCGCGCGGAGCGTACTTCCCGTACGCGAGCACGCTCGACACCGGGATCGCGAAGCTATCGGCGAAAAGCACCAGGGTTCTACCCCAATCTCCAGCGCGTGCCCTGCGGCGTGTCGTCGACGAGGACGCGACGTCGTTTCAGCTCGTCGCGAATGTCGTCTGCGCGCGCGAAGTCCTTCGCTTTGCGGGCGGCCTGCCGCAAACACACGAGCGCCTCGACCAACGTCGCGTCCGTCAGCTCGCGCCCCACGAGGTTCTCGAAGCTCGGAAGATGTCCGCTCGCGATCACCTCGGCGATTCGTTCCTTGGCGAGCATCCCGCTCTTTGCCTCCCGATCGAGGACGTCGAGCACGTCGTCCACGCTCTCGATAGCCAGACGCGCCTCGGCGGCCTCGGCTGGCGACAGATCCATTTGATTGAGCTCCCCTACGAGCTTGAACAACGCCGCAAGCGCGTTGGGCATGTTCAGATTGTCGTCCAGAGCCTCGTCGAATTCGCGCAAGCTCGCGGCGGCGAGGTCGCGGACGCGGGCTGTGGGCGCCGCCGCCCCGAAAGCTTGGTCCGCCGACGCCTCGCGCAAACGATCGTAACGCGACTGGATCCTGTCGACGCTCGCCTTCGCCTGCGCGAGAAGGTCGAACCCGAAGTTCATGGGCTGCGTATATTGGTTGGACATCAGCGCGTATCGGAGCACGCCGGCAGGAACGCGCCCGTCCACGAAGCCGATCTCGGCGAGGCGCGCCGCGAGGTCGGCTCGCTTGCTCGTCGCGGGGTTCATGAGGTCGCGCACGGTGAAGAACGTTCCGTCGCGCTTCGACATCTTCTTGTTGTCGACGAGCAGGTGCCGGCCGTGAACCCAGTACCGAGCAAAACTGTCCGGCGGGGACGGCTCGATGGCCGCGCCGAAGCTCTGAGCAATCTCGCATTCGTGATGCGGAAAGATGTTGTCCTCTCCGCCCGTGTGGAGGTCGATGACGGGACCGAGCAAGGCGCGCGACATCGCGGAGCACTCGATGTGCCACCCGGGAAAGCCCGGCCGGACGCGGGCATCGACCCCGCCCGGAACGAGACGCCGGAACCGCTCCCAGTCCTCGGTCTTCCACCCGGCCGGCGAATGCGGGTCCCACTGCATGAGGTGCTTCGCGTCGACCTTCCAGAGCGCGAAGTCCCTCGGGTCCTTCTTCTCCGTGCGCACCGCGACGCGGGCGCCCTCCTCGAGGTCGTCGATCACTTTGCCGGAGAGCCGACCGTAGGGGGGGAACTTGGCAATCTCGAAGTACACCTGCCCGGCGGCGTCGCAGTAGGCATACCCCCGGGCGAGGAGTACCTGGATCATCTCGAGCATCTCGGGCACGAAGCGGGTCGCGCGCGGATGGAGCTCCGGGTCGAGCGCCTCGGCACCGGAATAGTTCTTCATCCGGAGCGCCTTGGCGTCCTCGATGAACGCGGCCTCGAAGTGAGCGGCCACCCGGTACGGGTCCCATCCGAGTTCGCGCGCGGCAATCGCGAGCTTGTCCTCTCCGCTCGCGTCGGCCAGGTGGTCCTGCGTCATGTGCCCGACGTCGGTGATGTTCATCACGTGGCGGACGGAGTAACCGCGGCGTTCGAGCACGCGCCGCAGGAGGTCGGCGACGAGAAAGCTACGAAAGTTGCCGATGTGAGCGTACGAGTAGACCGTCGGCCCGCAGCTGTAGAAGAGCACCCTCTTTCCAGCTGGATCGAGCGGGTCGAACGGCACGATCGACTTCGTGTACGTGTTCTTGAGGTGAAGCGGCATCGGATCGAGGAGGGGAGACTACTTCACAATTGCGGCCGCCGCGCGAGGAGTCCCGGAGCTCTGGAGATCGCGCGGAGGGGCGCCGCGAAGGGGCTCGAGCGGCGCGTCCGACCCGGCGCCATCGTCAACCTTGCGTAACACACCGCACGTAGCGGGCCCTTGCAGACGAGCGCGGACATGTGGACTCCGGTTTTACTTCGTGTAACTTCGAGAAAGTTCTCATGCGCGCCAAAAAGTCCCTCTTCGAAGCCGCGGGTGCGGCTGCGGTCATCGTCGCCGCGTCGTGCTCGGCCGGCAACCCGACCGGAGTCATCACCCAAAAGTGGGGCGCCGGTTGCTCCGCTGGAGCTGGCGGCCTTTGCTCGTTCCACGCGCCCGGCAATCCTGGAGCGGGCGGCATTCTTTTCGCGGCGTCGGGGGAAGTACTTGCCTTGAGCGGGTACCCATTTCCGCCCGTCAACCCAGGCGACCCAGCCTTCGTCGACGGCTGGGAGGTCCATTTCACCCGTCTTCTGGTCACGGTCGACGACATCACGCTGTCCAGCAACCCCGACCTGTCCCCGGGAGACCAATCCCAGACGGGACCCGTGATCGCCCGGGTCCTCGGTCCCTGGGCGATCGACCTCGCGCACGCAGATCCGAAGAACTACCTTCCCGGCAAGGGGGGGCCTGGAGAAGAGGCCGTCCCGATCGCCAGCCTCGGCGGAGCCTCGGCGTTCGCGACCGACGGCACGCGCTACGCCTTCGGCTTCGATTTGATCGCGGCTACGACGCAAACCACCGACGGCAGGCTGACGATGAACGTGAACATCGATGCGGCAGGTCTCGCCGATTACGAGGACATGGTCCAGAACCATTGCACCGTGTTTTACGTGGGCACCGCGACCTTCAAGGGCGATCCGGGTGTCGCCGGCTGCATCGACGCGCAGCACGCGAGCTGGCCGACGACGGTGGACTTCCGCCTCTGCTTTCAATCGCCGACCTCGTACGTCAACTGCCAGAATCCGGACAACGATCCGGCCATGGCATTCCCGGACGAGGAGCACCAGCGAGGGATCGCGTTCAAGAGCGACCAATCCGTGATCGGGCAAGTCACCGTGCACACCGACCATCCGTTTTGGGACAGCGTGCTCCACGATTCTCCTGCGCACTTCGATCAATTCGCTGCGCGGGTCGTGGGGCAAGATGCCGGCACGACGCCCACCGTGAGCTTGGAAATGACCAGAGGCGTCGACTACACGGCATACTCTGACGCTCTCGGAAACAAGCTCAATTGGCGTTACTGCATCGCACCGGCCACCGACGTGCATTCGCAGTTCACCGGCCCGATGGCATTCGATCCGCAAAGCGTTCCCGCCTGCACGAACGGCGACCCGGCCACGGGCCTATGCGATTACTTCGACTACACGACGTACAACCAAAGTACGCAGGGACACCTCAACAGCGACGGGCTGTGCTTCGTGAAGCGCAACTACCCCTCCCCGCCGTGATGAAGGAAACCGGGCGCCCTCGGCGTCCTGGCGGTTCTCTCCTCTTGGTCAGAGGACCGAAACGGGGGCAGCTCCACCGGAGACTACTCGCGCGGCCCCGGTGCCGTCCGGCCCCGGTAGAGGAACCGCGGCTCGCCGTCTCCCCGATCGGCCCGCGCTCGTTCGTTGCGGATGAGCGCGTGAAACGGCGACAGTTCGCACGCGGGATCCGTAGCGCGCGCATCGCTCGTGAGACCGAACGCCTGGCATCGGCATCCTCCGAAGTCGACGCCGCGACGATCGCAGGACTTGCACGGATCGGGCATCCAGGCTTCCCCACGGAAGGCTTGGAGACCGGGATTGTCTCCCCAGATCGCTCCGAGCGCACGGACCCGCACGCTGTCGAACGCGAGCGGCAGCGTGCGTGCGGCATGGCACGGCAAGACGACACCGTCGGGCGCGACGACCACGAAGCGGCGCGCCCACCCGTCCATGCACGCGCGAGGGCGACCGGCATACCAATCGGGCAAGACGAAGACGACCTGCATCGCGCCCTCCCGTCTGCGTTTCGCTTCGGCGGCCACGGTCCGCGCACGCTCGATCTGAGCGCGCGACGGCAGTAGCGCTCCACGATTTTGGAGCGCCCACGACACGAATTGAACGTTTGCGAGCTCCAGCCGATCGGCTCGCAGACGCTCGGCCATCGCGATCACGTCTTCGACTCGATCGATGTTGCTGCGGTGGAGCACGACGTTGATTGTCAAGGGGAGCCCCAGCTCTTTGACCCAAGTTGCCACTCTCATCTTTTGGTCGAAGGCCGCGAATCCTGAAATGCGGTCGTTTGTCTCGGCGCTCGTGCCCTGCACGCTCAGCTGCACGTGGTCGAGCGACGGCGCGAGGCGTTCGAGCCGCTTTCGCTCCAGGGGAACGCCGCTGGTCACGAGATTGACATAGAGATCGCGGGCACGCGCGCGCTCCGCGATCGCCTCGAGATCGGCGCGCCCGAGTGGCTCGCCGCCGCTGAGATGCACCTGCATCACGCCGAGGTCAGCGGCGTCATCGACGACCCGAATCCATTCGTCGGTGGTGAGCTCGTCCGGGCCGGGGACGAGTTCTCGTGGATTCGAACAATACGGACACGCCAGCGGACAGCGGTGGGTGAGCTCCGCGACGAGGGTATAGAGTAAGTCGGCGGAGCGCGCGCCGCTCCGCGCCGGAAGCGGGATTTCGCCGGGGGCTCCCGCAGCCGCGCCCCCCTCCACGTCGAGGAGCAAACCGCGCGCGCGCAGCTCCGAAAGGAGCGCGCGCACGTCCGCCTCGATGCAAGCCGGGTCGGTGGCCGAGTAGCGCGCCGCGAGCGCCTCCGCGATGGATTCGGGCGCGCGCGTTCCATCGCAGAGCTCGACGATCGCGGCGGCCGTCTCGCTCAAACGCAAGCCACGCTCCGGCGACAGAAGCACGGGGGCGCGATCGCGCCGGTCGAGGCGCACCCGCACCCCGGGCGGAAGGCGGGGCTTCACGCCGCCGCCTCGGCCACCGCGTCGAGCAAGGCCCACAGGATCTTGCACTTGTCGACGAGCGCGCGCACGCAAGCCTCCTGCGCGTCGCGCGTCTTCGCGTGCTCGACGACGAACGCCAGAGCCTCTTGCGCGTCGCGTGTGGCCCGTGGAATCCGCGATCGAAAGTACGCGAGCGCGGCCGCGTCGACCCATGGATAGTGTCGCACCCAAGCGTCGATGCGCGCGCGCATGATGTCCGGCGCGAAGTGCTCCGTGAGCGAAGACGCAACCGCCTCGACCAGCGAGCGCGTCCGAACGAGATGGACGTAGGCGTCGCACACCGAGCGTACGGCCGGAAGGACCTGCGTGCAGCGCCGCACGTCTGCCTCGTCCGAGCCGAGGCCGCGCGCGAGGACGAGCCACTCGTGGAGCCCTCCCTCTCCGTCACTGGCGCCGTCGTGATCGCCTATCCGTCGGATCCACGCACGACGAAACACGCTGTCTTCGCTCTTCGAAAGAATGATTGCGTCTTTGATGGGTATGCGCGTTTGGTAATAGTATCGGTTGCGTACCCAGCGCTCGAGGTCGGCCTTGCTCAGCTCTCCCGCGTGCATCCGGATGTTGAAGGGGTGCAGGTGGTGGTAGCGAGGAGCCCCCTCCGCGCGGAGACGCTCGACGAAAGCAGGCCCGTCGAGCGGGGGCGCCGTCACAGCGAAATCTCCATTCCGTCGAAGGCGACCTCCCAGCCGGCGCGCTCGACGGCCAAGCGCTCCGGAGAGCCATCGAGGAGCATCGGATTCGTGTTGTTGACGTGCGTATAGATTTTTCGCGCGGCTTTCGAATTCTCCAGCCGCGCGAGGCTTCCCGCGCCGCCGCCCACGGGCACGTGCGCCATGTCGCCCGCCGTCGCCTTGCCGAGACCCTGCACGACCAGTTCGTCGCTGCTCCAGAAGGTGCCGTCGAAGAATATCGCGCTTGCGCCTTCGAGGAGCCGATCGACCCCCGAAAGGGTCCCTACCGAAGTTGCGACGACAATCGTGCGCCCGTCGTGCGTCAGATCGCGAATGCGGAGCGCGACATTGTCCTCCGCGGAAGGATCGGAAATGCCGGCGAGGTGCACGGGGAGCTTGCCCGGCGCGGCGAGCGCAGTGACGCCCACGCCCGCCTCCTCCAGGACGACCTCGCGGCCGAGCTCGAGATCGGTCCACGAGACCTGGTCGGGAGTTCGCGCGAGGGTGCGCAGCACGGCGTTGCGCTCGACGAGCCCCGCGCGCACGGCAAGCGTGGCCAGAAGCCGCATCGGTTCGGACTCGCGAAGCGAAAGCAGGCCGAGCACGTGATCCAAGTCGCCGTTGGTCAGCGCGACCGCGGCGATCGGGGTGCTACGACGGCCGTGCGGCCAGAGCTCCTCGAACCGCTCGATTTGCCGCAAAACATCGGGCGACGCATTGACGAGCAACCATCGACCGCCACCCGCGCCACGAACGGCGATCGAGTCCTGCGTGCGCGCGGTGACTCGACGATCGCCGGCGCGAACCAGTCGGCAGTTTTCGCACGCACAATTCCATTGGGGGAAACCGCCGCCCGCGGCCGAGCCGAGAACGCGCGCACGCATCACTCTTCAGCGCGTTCTTCGTGTCCCCGGGCGAAGGGGGCTTCTCGCGCGGGGTCGGTGTCCTCCTGGTACGAGCCAATCTCCGCATCCATTTTCACTTCTTCGAACGTGGGTGTCGTCCAAGTCATGGGGCAGGAGTGTACTTCCATGCGAGCTGCGATGCACGTTCAGCCATCAGCTTCGCAGGAGGGCCGGCGAAACGGTGGGGTCGTCCAGAAACTCGCTCAACGCGCCGACGAGGGCAGCGGGGCGCTCGTGATGAGGGTAGTGGCCACATCCTTCGAACAACGTCACGCGGATACCGCAGAGATGATTCATGAGGGCCCGCGCATGGTGAGCCGGGATGATCGGGTCGCGGTCGCCCCAGAAGACGGCGATCGGCGGAAGGCTTGAAAGTTCGTGGACGCGCTGGAAGAACGAGCGCCGCTGACCCCGCCAGTCGACGATGTCTCGAATCGTGCGGGCGAAGGCCCGCGCAGACCCCCGCTGCGCGTTCATCGCGCTGAGGCACTCGATCTCGTCTCGCGGGACGACGTTGGTCGCCTTCAGAGCCAGCATCGTACAGGGACCCATGAAGGGCTGACCGAAGTGCTCGACGACGTACGGGATCGATGCGAGGCGAAGGGCCAGGCCGATCTCGCGACCGAGCCCCCCCGACGACACGAGCGCGAGGCGACGCACTCGCTCGGGACACTCGAGCAGCAGAACGAGGCCAATGCCGCCGCCGAAGGAGTGCCCGACCAAGTCCAGCGAATCGAGCCCGAGCTCGGTCAGCCATCGGGCCATCGTGCGCGCGTACCAACGAAGTTCGTAGGTGGCGTCCGGGCGTGCGGACAGGCCGTGACCCGGCAGATCCGGCACGAGAACGCGCCGGTGGCGCGCAAGCTCTGGGGCGACCTGTCGCCACGTGCGGTGCGAATCGTTCAGCCCGTGCATGAGCACGAGGGGCGGCTTCGCGGTCGACCTCCCGAGCTCGAGCCAGTGCAGCCGCAGGCCTTCGAGACTCATGAAGCGACGGTGCCCGTCGAACACGTTGTCCATGGCTGGGTCTTTCGCACTTGCCACGCCAGCCGTCGTGGCTTGCGCGCGAGCAGCGCTCGACGCCCTACCGGGCTTCGCCTCGAGCATCCACGCGCCCTTCTCGCAGCGCTCGGCGCCAGTAATTCGCCGCAGCGAAGATGCCGAGACAGGCGGCGACGACGACCAGACCGTACGTCTGCCGCAACCGAAACAAGGCGGCCGTCACGGCGGCAAATTGGAAGACCGTGGCGAGCTTGCCCGGGGCGTTTGCGGACGGATGCGCCGCCCGCCGCGCGCGCGCGCGATGGCTCGTGGCCAGCCAAAGCACGAGCGGTAGCTCGCCGAGCTCGCGCGTGCTCAGCAGCAGCACTTCGAACGGTGAAAGGCGACTCGAAAGCACGAGGGTGACGGCGACGGTCAGAACGAACAGTTTGTCCGTCACCGGATCGATCGCCGCGCCGGTCGGGGTCACTTGCCCGAATCGACGCGCGTACCAACCATCGAGGATGTCCGACAGTCCCGCGGCGACCAAGATCGCCAACGCCTGCCCTGGACGCGCGGCCACGAATGGGAACGCCGCGGCCAGGGGCAAACGCGAAAGACTCAAAAGACCCGGCACCCGTACGAGGTCACGAACTCGATAGACCCCCATGTGAGCGCACGAAGAACAAGAAAGAAGGGCGTCAGGTCGACAGCGGCTTCACCCGCGCGATCGCCTCGAGCGGGATGCCTTCGACTCGGTCGGTCTTGAGCCGGATGTGGTCCGAATCTTCGTCGTAGACGGACAACTCGCCGCGTAAGGTCTTTCCGTTCACGAGCTCGACTTCGACTTGCTGGCCGCTGTGATCGTACAGCCACCCAATGAAACGGCTCGGATTCATGGCCTTCGGCATGCGAGGCTTCTTAGTGCCGCGGGACCACGGCGTCGAGCGAGTCCCCATTCGAGACGCGACGTTTCACCCAAACGCGGAGCCAATCCGTTCCCGCTCGCTCGGAATGCGAAAGGTCGTAGCAGGGCGGGATTTCCCCGCTGGTTCCGTGGTACGCAATCACGACCGTCCCCACGGAGGCGGAGCGGAGAGAGCGGTCGACGCGCGTCGAGTCACGAGCGAACCGCGACTCCGTGAGCTCGACTCGATTGTCGATACGCTCGGGCCCGAGGAAGACGTTTTCGCCGAACGGGTTGAAGAAGTAAAACGCGTCGAAGGAACGCCACCCGGCGAGCGTGACGTCGCCCACGCGAAAGCGTGCATTCGCAATACGCAGCAGCGATCGCGCGCGCCGCGCGACCTCGACGAGCCGCTTGCGATGTTCGATCCCGACGATGTGAAGTTCGGGCGCGGTTGCGGCGGCGACGAGCGCGAACTTGCCGACGCCGGCACCGACGTCGAGTACCCGACGAGCCCCTGCTTCACGGAAAAGTACGGCCGCGCGGCGGGCCACCGCAACCGGTGTCCAAAAGCGGCTCGAGAGCGCGCGGACGTCCGCCGGATAGATGGAATCGAAGGAACGATCCTCCGGCCTCTGCAGAACGAACACGGGTGCCGCGACGGAGCCCATTTCAACGACCATCGGCGCGATGCTGACGAACTCGATGGTGGATTGCACCCGGACGTTCTGCAAGACCCTCGAGCCGGCGGAAACGCCCCAAGCAAATTTTTGCCGCTTTTCCAGAGCCTCCAGAGCCGTGAGGAGGAGGCAACGGCGGCAAGGCAGGCCGTCGTCGGATCGATCGCTCGGTCGAGCGTGACACGGCTTCCGTGGTTAAACTAGGAGAACATGATGAACTACCGCAAGAACAGCCCCGCCGCGCTCCGGTTTGCGGAGCGACGTCGACGGGAGGACGATGCCCCGAGGCTGTGCGACCAGGTCCCCGATCTCGTCAGCCTTCGGCTGGAGATCGAAGAGCGGGCGGGTGTGACGGCGACCAAGCACGTCCGGCGCGTCCTCATCGATCGCGCCCCGGCGCTCTTCCTCGTGCCGTGCGGCGATTCGCGGTGCGCCGACGGCGAGCACGACATCACCGCGACCGTCATGCGCGCTCTTCGTGCGCGGGAGAAAGAGTTTCACGGCAACGACGAATGCATGGGCTCTCTCGGGCTCAGCACCTGTGCGCGCGTGCTGCATTTCGATGCACTCGCCGAATATCGAGTGTGAGGAGCAATCGGCCCGCAACCGCAGGGACCACCGGGGCATCGTACGACGCCTGGAAGGAACGTATGTCGGGCGTTCTGGCGTCCGTCGAACGAACTTCCGGACCCTGGATAGCCTCGGGAGGCGCGATGTTGACGCAGGTACGCGCATTCGTTTCGGACAAGAAAAGAATGAGCAGGATCACCGAGGGCCTGGGCGGGCTCCTCGCCCGCGCCGAGAACGCCGGGATGTTCGAACGTGCGCCGGCGTTCATCCATCGCTACCACGACGATTATCCGGGCCTCGCGGCGCTCGAGGCGGGGTACGCCGACGTCCGACGCGAGTGCGAGGCTCTCGTGGGAATGCGCCAGCGCCTCGTCGACGTCGAAAGTCTCGCCGGCAAGTACACGACGGGAGGCATTCACGCCATCGCGTGGAGGGCGCTGATGTTCAAGTCCCATCGGTTCATCGACGAAAACTGTGCGCTCGCGCCTCGAACCGCCGAGCTTCTCAGGGGCATTCCCGGTCTTTATACCGCCTTTTTCTCGGTGCTCGAGGGTGGACAGTACATCACCCCGCACTGGGGCTATTGGAAGGGGTTCCTCCGCTATCACCTCGGCGTCCTGATCCCGAAGAACAACGTCGACCAGGCTTGCTGGTTGCGCGTGAATGCCGACCCGCACGACAACGCGAAGCACGATCCGGCTCTCGTCGAACGGGGCGAGAAATATCACTGGAAGGAGGGCGAAGGCGTGATGTTCGACGATACCTACCTCCACGACGCGAAGAATGGATCGGACGAGGTCAGGGTCATCCTTTGGCTCGACCTCCGGCGCAAGATGCCGACCTATCTGAGCGCCCTCAACACGGTGCTTCTGGAAATTGCGCATCGAGCGCCTTCCGTCGCTGCGGTGCGAAAGAACGCAATCGTCAGGCTCGGGCGAAGCGCCGACCAAATTGGTTCCAGCTGAGGGACGAAGTACCGCCATGAGTTCCCAGACCGCCTCGTCCACATCCGCCCGACCCCTTCTCGACCCATCGCGAACCGCGCTACCGGCCAGGGAGCGCATCGCCTCCTTTCACGTGGACGTGCTCCGCGAAGTAGAGGGGGCGATCGCCGAGTCGCCCGTCGTGGTCGTTGGGATGGCCCAAAACCCCCACGTGAAGACCGTGCGCAATGCGCTGACCGAGGCCGGCCTCGAATTCAAATACCTGGAGTACGGCAGTTACTTGTCGAAGTGGAAAGAGCGGCTCGCCATCAAGTTGTGGAGCGGCTGGCCCACCTATCCCCAGGTTTTCGTGAACGGCGTCTTGATCGGCGGAAAGGACCTTACGGTTGCCGCGATTCGCGACGGTAGCCTCCGGAAGATGCTGGAGCGAGTGTAGTCGTCGTCGCCCCGCGCGTCCGGTGCTCTAGTCGCCGACCTGCGGACTCGTTGAGGAATCCAAGTCCGCCTGCGAGTCCGTCACCGGTCCCGCGTCGGTCGAGACGTGCCCCGGCTCGTTCTGGGCGTCCTGCCCCGCTCCCGATTCTTGGTCCATGTCGGAGCCGACAATGGACTTGGAAGGCCCATCCGCTTGAGCGTCGTCGCCAGCGGCATCACTCCCCGCGGGTGCCATGGAACCCGCGTCCGCGTCGCTGTGTGCGCAACGAAAGCCGCGGGTCTGGTCGGGGGCATATGCGCCGAAGCCGTACCGCGACGCCGCGCGGAGCGACAGCGGGTCGGAGAACTCGAAGCTTCCGCCCCGAAACACCCGTCCCATCCCATTGGTCAGATTCGCGCATCCGTCGCACGGGGCCGTGCTGTACGGACCGTACACGTCGAGAATCCATTCCCAAACGCTGCCGGCCAAATCGAGATGCCCCCAGCGACCGGCTCCCGAAGGGGCGCTCCCTCCGAAGGGTAGATCGGCTTGCGAGCAGGCCGGGTTGCCATCGTACGAGCATCCGTAGACGGCGTGGTCGATGCTCGGCGGGTCGTCGCCCCACGGATACGTCCTCTGTTCGCTCCCGCCGGCCGCCGCGTATTCCCACTCTGCCTCGGTGGGCAACCGCTGCCCGTCCCAAATGCAAAACGCGAACGCGGCAAACCAGTTGATACAGGTCATCGGGAGCCCGTCCGCCGAACTGGGCGCATCCGACCATGTCCCGCCGCAAGAGCCGATGGTGAAGGCGAAGTAATCGTGGGTCATGGGTAGGCCGTTGGCCCATGGCTCGGCCTGCCATCCGCTATTGGGTACGCCGGCCGTCGCCCCTGCCCCGTCGGCCGGCGGACCGTTGTACGCGGCGACGAACCTGCGATAGCGGCCCACCGTGACTTCGTATTCGTCCATGACGAACGGCGCGACCGTCACCGGGTGTATCGGGTGCTCATCGTCGAATCCGACGCCGTCCTGCGAGCCCATGTCGAATTGGCCCCCCGGAACCGGCAGGCCGTTCGAGCAGGGCGCGGCGACGCCGTCGTCCGCGCAGGGATGGGGCCCTACCGCAAGGACCAGGGTCGTTTGGCCTATTTGCCGCAACCCGCCCACTTCGTTCGCCTCGAGCGTAATCGAGTACGAGCCGACGAGCGACGGCGAAAACGAGATGTGGCGGGCGCCACTGCTCGGATTCACCGGCAGATATGCGCCGGTCGGGTCTTGCACGTTCCAAAAGACCGAGAACGGAGCGCTCTCGGGGTCGCTGCTCCCGTCGGCCGATAGATAGACGGTCGAGCGCGGCACCGGCGGCACGGAAGGCAGAGCATTGGGCCCATAGGGATAGTCGCTGTCATTGCTGGGCATTTGAGTTTGGAACTCGATGACCGCGATCGGGGGCAAATCGGTCTGGAGGCCGAGGCACGTGCAGCCCGCATCGGTGAAGACGCATCCCGGCTGCGCGTCTCCGCACTCGGACGAGCGCGGAGCGATCGGAGCGCCCCGTTCACTCGTACATTCCGTGAGCAGGCCGCACGCGGCGAGAATGGCGGCAGCGGTCCCCGCGCCTCTCGCTCTCGATTCCGACTTCAAACCGAGAGGAAGCGGACACATTCTCCGCCCACTCTACAACGCCGATTCGCCGGGCGATCCCACGGTGAACTTTTCTACCCAAGCAGTTCGACTCCGTCTGTCCGGCGCAGGACCGAAGGGTAGAAACCCGCGTTATTTTCGCCGAGAGCAAGCGAGGCCGGCGGCGAGCGCGCGGAGCCTACTCCTGTAGGCGAGCACGCTCGACGCCGGGATCGCGCCGCTATCGGCGAAAATAACCG
>CAZVPE010000065.1:0-4616 GCA_964628155.1 uncultured Polyangiaceae bacterium
CCGGTCCGCGCGGGCCTCGTTTCGCGGGCGGCTCCCCCCGCACCCGCTCGTGGGCTCTGCCTAAACAACCGGTAAAAAATACCGGGCCCGCGCGTAGTGGACGGCCCGGGAGACTCGACGAGGACCCCGACCCTCGATAGCGTGCGCGACTTGAAGAACCGGCCCGAGCCCGAATCAAGGAGAGCTGACCAGATGAACCGCCTTCGCCAAAAGACGCCTCGCTTGGGACGGGTATTGCCCATGGTCCTGCTCGCGATCTCGCTGGCGGCCATCCTCGGCGTCGCGGCCTCCCCGGCGCTCGCCCAAACCGCTCCCGCCGCGAGCGCGGCGGCGCCGGACCTCGCCACACGCGTCGCCGATTTGGAGGCGTACGTGACCAACGGCACGCCGAAGGCACTCTCGTCCTCGGGGCCGGGGCACAACGCCTGGATGATGACGTCGACGGCCCTCGTCCTCTTCATGACGTTGCCCGGCCTGGCCCTTTTCTACGGGGGCTTGGTCCGACGAAAGAACGTGCTCTCCGTCATGGCGCAGTGTCTCGGCTGCGCGGGCGTGATCACGATTCTCTGGTGGCTCGTCGGCTACAGCCTCGTCTTCTCCAGCGGCTCTCCCGTTTTGGGAGACCTGAAGTTCGCCTTCTTGAAGGGAGTCGGCGCTACGCCCAATGCGGATTATGGGGCGTGGGTCTCCCATAGCGTCTTTTCGATGTATCAGCTCATGTTCGCGATCATCACACCGGCGCTCATCGTCGGCGCGATCGCGGAGCGGATGAAGTACGCCGCGATCGGCGCCTTCGTCATCGCCTGGATGTTCATCGTCTACTTTCCTCTCGCCCACATGGTCTGGGGCATCGACGGAATGATGAACGGCGTTTGGAACGCCAAGGCATCGATCAAGGCCATCGACTTTGCCGGCGGGACGGTGGTCCACATGTCCTCCGGCTGGTCGGCGCTCGTCCTCTGCCTCATCGTCGGCAAGCGCGCGGGTTTCGGGCTCAAGGCCTTTTATCCGCACAGCCTGGTGCTCACGATGATCGGTACCGGCATGCTCTGGGTAGGCTGGTACGGATTCAACGCCGGAAGCGCCGTCGCCGCCGACGGCATCGCGGCGGGGGCGTTCATGGCGACGACGCTCGCGACCGCCATCGCGTCGGTGGTGTGGCCCGCAATCGAATGGGTAACCCGCGGCAAGCCGACCGTCCTGGGGTTCTGCTCGGGGGCGGTCGCGGGACTGGTCGTCATCACGCCCGCATCCGGTTTCGTCACGGCGAGTGGAGCCGTGATCATCGGCGTGCTCGCCGGCGCGATCCCCTATCTCGCGTGCACCAAGCTCAAGTCGGCGTTCGGCTACGACGACGCCCTCGACACCTTCGGAGTCCACGGAGTCGGGGGTACGCTCGGCGCCCTGGTCACCGGCTTTCTCGCCACGTCCGAGGCGAACTCCAATCTCAACACGAATCTCTCCGGCATCGTGGGGAGCACGCTCTGGATAGAGCAGCTCAAGGCCATGGGCATCACGGTGGTCATGGCGGTCGCCGGCAGCACGGTCATCGCCTACGCGGTCAAGGCGACGATTGGATTGCGGCCCGACGCCGAAGACGAAGAGGACGGTCTCGATCAACTCGACCACGGGGAGGCGGGCTATCACCTCGAAGAGGAGGGGCACATCGCCGCTTCTCGCAACCGCGAAAGCGCAATCGTCGGCGCCGCTCCGCTCGCGGGAACGCGCCGAGCAGTGGCAGGCGGGCACGCGAACGACGGAGAGCACTCGTGAAGCGAATCGAGGCGGTCATCCGCCCGTCCAAGCTGGACGAGGTCAAAGAGGCCCTTGCCGAAGTCGGGATCAAGGGCATGACCGTGTCCGAGGTCAAAGGGTTCGGCCGAACCGGTGGCCGGCGCGAAGTTTACCGGGGGTCGGCGTACGTGGTCGACTTCACGCCGAAGGTGATGGTCGAAATCGTGGCCAACGACGACCTCGTGACGACGATCCTCGAAGCCATCCAAACGGTGGCCAAGACCGGCAAGATTGGCGACGGAAAGATCTTCGTTTCGGACGTGGTCGAAGTCGTCCGAATTCGCACAGGCGAACGCGGCGAAGACGCCATCTAGAAGCCTCGGCGCTTTTCGCCGATAGCTTCGCGATCCCGGCAGCGAGCGTGCTCGCCTACAGAAGTAGGCTCCGCGCGCTCGCCGCCGGCCTCGCTCGCTCTCGGCGAAAATCGCCGAGGCTTCTGCCACGAGCTCCGATCGTTTGAGAAAGGATGGGGCGCTAGCCTCGGTGAAAATCGCCGAGGCTTCTACCACCAGCTCTGAGCGTTGGCGGTCGTTTGAGATAGGATGGGCGGCGTGAGCTGGCGGTCCCTCGTTCGATCGGAAGTCCAGCGGCTGGCCGGTTATGTTCCCGGCGAGCAGCCGCGTGACCGCGGTTACGTCAAGCTCAACACGAACGAAAACCCCTATCCGCCGTCGCCCCGCGTGCTCGAAGCCATTCGCGCCGCAGCCAACGCGGACCTGCGCCTCTACCCCGATCCGTCGGCGACCGAACTTCGTGCCAAGGCGGGGGAGGTCTACGGGTTCGCCCCGGATTTCATCTTGGCGGGCAACGGCTCCGACGAGCTCTTGTCGATCGTTCTGCGTTCGTGCGCCGGGCCGGGTGACCGAGTCGTCTATCCGACGCCGACGTATAGCCTTTACGAAACGCTCGTCGCCATCCAGGGCGCGAAGACGGTCGCCGTTCCATTCCCGAGCGACTTTCGATTGCCGGTCGACGGCCTCGGCGAACAAGGCCAAGTCCTGACGATCGTCTGCAATCCGAATGCGCCGTCCGGGACGCTCGCTCCTGTTTCGGCCATCGAAGAGATTGCGCGTCGCGTTCGCGGCCTCTTGGTCGTCGACGAGGCTTATGTGGATTTCGCCAGCGATTCGGCCCTGCCGCTCGTCCACCGCTATGGCAACGTGCTCGTCCTGCGCACGTTTTCCAAGTCGTTCTCGCTGTGCGGAATGCGAATCGGACTCGCCTTTGGACACCCGGACCTGCTCGCCGAGCTCGCCAAGGTGAAAGACTCTTACAACATCGGCCGGCTGGGGCTCGTGGCCGCGGCCGCGGCGCTCGACGACCGCGCGTACATGGAGGCGAACGCCGCGCGCGTGCGGGCGACGCGCGCCGTCCTCGCCTCCGGGTTGAGCAACCTCGGTTTCGATGTCCTTCCGAGTGAAACAAATTTCGTCCTCGCGAGGCGACCTGGCGAAGACCTCGCCCCGCTCCAGCGCCGGCTCAAAGAACGGGGCGTCCTGGTCCGGTATTTTGCGGTCCCCGGTCTTCGCGACGCGGTGCGGATCACGGTTGGAACGCCCGAAGAAGTCCGTTCGCTCATCGCGGCGCTCGGGTCTTGACTCGGAGAAATCCACAACTCGGCTGCCTGACGCGAGGGATGCCTCCGGTCTTGACTGCCTCGCCGTTTCGCGGATTGTGACCCCATGACGCTATCGATCGATCTATCGGGCAAACGCGCCTTCGTCGCCGGAGTCGCCGACGACGGCGGCTTCGGCTTTGCCATCGCGAAGTCCCTGGCCGAGGCGGGGGCGACCGTGTGCGCCGGTACGTGGCCGCCCGCGCTCGGGATCTTTCAGACGCTGCTCCGCCGCGGGAAGCTCGACGAATCACGCGTTTTGGCCGACGGACACAAGCTGGAGTTCGAACGCATTCTGCCGCTCGATGCCGAGTACGACACGATGGACGACGTGCCGGCCGACGTGCGCGACAACAAGCGCTACAAGGAAAACGGAGACTTCACGATTCGCGGCTGCGTCGATGCGATGCGACGAGACTTCGGCGAACCGTGCGTCGACATCGTCGTCCATTCGCTCGCCAACGCTCCCGAGGTCTCGAAGGAACTGCTCGCGACCAGCCGGCGAGGGTACCTCTCCGCGGTCAGCGTCAGCGCCTATTCGATGGTGGGCCTGGTCGCGCAGTTCGGGCCCCTCATGCGCCCGGGCGGCGCGTTCGTGAGCCTTTCGTACTTGGCGAGCGAGCGCGTGATACCCGGTTACGGCGGCGGGATGTCCAGCGCGAAGGCCGCGCTCGAGAGCGACACCCGGGTCCTCGCGTGGGAGGCGGGCCGCAAGTGGGGCCATCGCGTGAACTGCATCAGCGCCGGACCCCTTGCTTCCCGCGCGGCCTCGGCGATCGGCAAAGATGCGCCGGCGGATGGCTCCGCAAAAGGCAAGCCCTTCATCGAACAGATGGTCGAGTACGTCAAGGCAGTCTCGCCGCTGACCGAAGCCCTGTCGGCCCGCGAGGTAGGCGCCGCGGCCGCGTTCCTGTGCTCCCCGTTGGCGAGCGGCATCACCGGGTGCGTGATCCACGTGGACAAGGGGTATCACGCGATGGGGAAGGGCCCGTAAAGCGCATCGTCGCGCCTGGTCTTGGCTTAGACTCACGTCATCCCATTGGCTTCCGGCCCACGGGGAGCGGAAGCGGAAAGAGGCCTTCGCGATGACCGAAGCTCGATGTGTCCATTGCGGGGAGGCGCATCCCCCGGGCACGAGGTTCTGCCCTGCCACCGGTCTCGCGTTGCAAGCGAGCCCGCCGGCCCCGGCGCCGCCGCCGTACGGCCA
>CAZVPE010000065.1:4716-25120 GCA_964628155.1 uncultured Polyangiaceae bacterium
CCGGTCTCGCGTTGCAAGCGAGCCCGCCGGCCCCGGCGCCGCCGCCGTACGGCCAACAGCCGCCGTACGGCCAACAGCCGCCGTACGGCCAGCAGCCGCCGTACGGCCAACAGCCGCCTTATGGCCAGCAGCAGCCTTCCGCCCAGCCGCCGTACCCATCGCCGCCCTATGCGCAGCAACCACCGTACGCTCCACAGCTGCAAGGCCTGCCCGACTATGGCCCTCCCCCCCAGGGCATCGGCGGCGGCGAACCCATAGGCGCCATCATCACCGAGGCCTTCCAGCTCTACCAGAAGCACTTGGTCACACTGCTTGTGACTTGCGCCATTCTGATCGTGCCGGTGTCTCTCGCGAAGTCCGCCGCACTGGCGCTCATGCTCGCGCCCACCGCGGTCGTCGACGTCGTTGCCAAGAACGCGGGACACTTCTCGCAGCAAACCGCCGAGCAGTGGCAGCGCCAACTCCAGGAGGCGCAGCGCGACCCGAAAAAGCTCCAGCAGCTCGCCCAGGAACACCAAAAAGAACTGCAGGATTTCTCCCGCCAGGTGGCCACCACGGGAACGGCGGCGGTGGGCGGCCTGATGGCCTGGCTGCTCGGGTTTCTCGCGATGCTCTTCGGCATCGCCGTGATGTACGGCATCGCCATCCCGCTCGTGACCGGTGCGCTCACGATTCTCGTGGCCGATCGCGCCACGGGAGGCAACGCCGGGCCCGGGGAGGCCTACAAGCTTCTCTTGTCGCGGCTCGGCAAGTACCTGAGCGCGTGGATTCCGGCGTTCTTTCTCGTGCTCATCGGCCTTTGCTTTCTCATCCTCCCCGGGCTGATCGTCGGGTTCCTCTTCACGTTCGTCGCCCCGGTTGTCCTCCTCGAAAACGTGGGAGGTATCGAGGCGCTCAAACGAAGCGTGACCCTCGTCAAAGCGAACGTGCCCCAGGTGGCGGTCGTGGGCCTCGTCTTTCTGGGCATCCGCATCGTCGCCTCATTTCTCACGCACCTGTTCATTCCGGCCCGCGCCTTTTTTCTCGACAGCCTCGTTCAGGACGCGCTCCTCTTGCTCCTCATGCCCGTGCCGATCATCGGCTCCGTGCTCCTCTACCTCGACATTCGGCGCCAGGCCGACGGCTTGGACGAGCAGGGCTTGCGCGCCGGGATCGAGGGTCTAAGGCGCGCCTGAGCCCGACGCTTGTCGGGCCGCGGCGCCGCGTGGTACTCGCTTGCCATGCCTTCGGCGTTCACCCCTCCCGCGCACGGTCAGCCCATCACGATGGGGGCCGAACAGCAGCTCGTCGTTCCCGACCATCCGATCCTGCCGTTCATCGAAGGCGACGGGACTGGGCGCGACATCTGGCGCGCGAGCGTGCGCGTCCTCGACGACGCCGTCGCCAAGGCGTACGGCGGCAAGCGCAAGATCGCCTGGTACGAGGTCTATGCGGGCGAGAAGGCCTTCAAGCTTTTCAACAACTGGCTGCCCGACGAGACGGTCGAGGCGTTCCGGAAGTACCTCGTCGGAATCAAAGGACCGCTGACGACGCCGATCGGAGGGGGAATCCGCTCGCTCAACGTCGCCCTCCGCCAGCTGCTCGACCTCTACGTCTGCCTGCGGCCGGTGCGCTGGTTCAAAGGGGTGCCTAGCCCCGTCAAGCGCCCGCAAGACGTCGACATGGTCATCTTTCGTGAGAACACGGAGGACATCTACGCGGGGATCGAGTTCGAGGCAGAGAGCGACGGGGCGAAGAAAGTTCTTGCCTTCATCGAGAAAGAGTTTCCGAAGGAGTTCAAGAAAATCCGATTCCCCGGTTCGACGGGAATCGGCATCAAGCCGGTCAGCCGCGAGGGAACCGAGCGACTCGTGCGCGCCGCGATTCAGTACACGCTCCAGACTCGGCGAAAGAGCGTGACGTTCGTCCACAAGGGCAACATCATGAAGTTCACCGAGGGCGCGTTCATGCGGTGGGGGTATGCGATCGCCCAGCGCGAGTTCGCCGACGAGGTCTACACCTGGGATCAGTGGGAGAAGACGAAGGCGTCCAAGGGCGAGGACGCGGCGAACGCCGAGCAGAAGACCGCCCTCGAGAAGGGCAAGATCCTGGTCAAAGACGCCATCGCCGACATCACCCTGCAGCAGGTTTTGACGCGCGCGAAGGACTTCGACGTCATCGCGACGCTGAATTTGAACGGGGACTATTTGAGCGACGCGCTCGCGGCTCAGGTGGGCGGAATTGGGATCGCGCCGGGGGGCAACATCAACTACATCAGCGGACACGCGATCTTCGAAGCGACGCACGGTACCGCGCCGAAATACGCCGACCTCGACAAGGTCAACCCGGGCTCGGTCATCTTGAGCGGCGAGATGATGCTGAGGCACATGGGCTGGAGCGAGGCGGCCGATCTCGTCATTCGCGGTATGGACGGGGCGATCGCAAGCAAGCGCGTGACATACGACTTCGCCCGTCTCATGGAAGGGGCGACCGAGATCAAGTGCTCGGAATTCGGGGACAACATCATCGAGCACATGTGAGCCATTCGCGGGAGAGACCCAAATGCCAACGCGCAAGAAAATCGGTTTGATTGGATCGGGCAACATCGGCGGCGAGCTCGCGCGCCTGTGCGCGAACGAAGAGCTCGGGGACGTCTTTCTCTTCGACGTCCCCGCGAAGGAGAACTTCGCAAAAGGCAAGGCCCTCGATCTCGAACAGAACGGGGCGGTGCTGGGCTACGACTCGAACATTCGGGGAACCGGCAACTGGGGGGACCTCGAAGGGGCCGACGTCCTCATCATCACCGCAGGCATCCCCCGCAAACCGGGTCAGTCGCGCGACGACCTCGTGGCCACCAATCTCCCGATCATCCGCGACGTCGCCGGCAACGCGAAGAAGGTTTGTCCCCACGCGTTCGTGATTGTCATCAGCAATCCGCTCGACGCGATGGTCTACGAATACAAGCGAGTCGTCCAAGCACCGAAGAACCTCGTGGTCGGCATGGCCGGAGTGCTCGACAGTGCGCGTTTCCAGCTCTTTCTCGCCCGGGAGCTCGGTGTGAGCGTCAAAGACGTGCGCGCCATGGTCCTCGGCGGGCACGGCGACGACATGGTCCCGGTGCTCTCGATGACGACCGTACACGGCGTCCCGGTCTCGGCGCTCATCGCGAAGGACAAACTCGACAAGATCGTGGACCGAACGCGAAAGGGGGGCGGCGAAATCGTCAATCTGATGGGCACGAGCGCCTACTACGCCCCGGCCACGAGCGCCGTCGCGATGGCCAAGGCCTACCTCCGCGACGAGAAGCGCATGCTCGCGTGCGCCGCCTACCTGGAAGGCGAGTACGGGTACCGCGACCTCTTCATGGGCGTTCCGGTCGTCCTCGGCGGCAAGGGGATCGAAAGAATCGTCGAAATCCCGCTCACCGAAGACGAAAAAGGAATGCTGGCAAAGAGCGCCAAGAGCGTCCAGGCGGTCGTCGACATCTGCAAGAAGGGCTGAGCCGGCCGCCGGCGCCCCCCCGAGAAAAACTTGCCCGAAAGGGCTGCTTCGCGCGAAATCGGGGGGCGATGCATCGCCGCAATCTCCTTGCCGCATTGGCCGGCGCGCCGCTGCTCTCGTACGCGCGCCGCGCACGGGCCGCGGACGTCGCGCCGCGTTTGAAATCCGTGGCGCGCGACGCGCGCGGGACGACGCTTTTTCTCGCACTCGACCACGCGCCGTTCCCCGCTCCCGGCGGTCCCTACCGCGACGATACGGTGATCGTCTTCGTCCCGGCGCATTTCCGCTTCCGCGAGGAGGAAGGCGTCGCCACGCTCGTGCATTTTCACGGCCACAACACCACCGCTGAGCAGGCAGTCGCCGCGCACGAGCTCCGCGAGCAACTGGCCGACAGCAAGCAAAACGCGGTCCTCATCGTCCCGCAGCTCGCCGTCTCGGCCCCGGACTCCTCGTGCGGCAAGCTCGAGTCACCCGGCGGCCTCGCTCGCTTGTTGGCGCAGGGCGTGGCCGTCGCGGCTCGCGAGGGACGCACGACGCTGGGCGAAACGGCTTTCCCCGATCGCGCGTCCCTCGGGACCGTTTGCCTCTCGGCGCACTCGGGGGGCTATCACGCCGCGGCGACTTGCCTTCGGGCGGGAGGGGTCGACATCCGCGAGGCGTACCTCTTCGACGCGCTCTACGCGGAGCCTGACGCGTTTCGAGAATGGGTGCTCGCCCGCCACGGGGAGCCTTTTCACAAGCGCCACAAGCTCGTGACCTATTTCACCGAAGGCGGCACCACCGAGGCCTGCAGCGAGGCGCTCCGCGCCCAGCTCGAGCGCGCGGGGATACTTTGCGAACACGAGGCGCAGGAGGGCGAGCTTTCGCGCCGAGACCTGTCCCACGCAGACGCGGTGTTCGTCCGCACGGGTCTCTGGCATTCGAACGTCACCTGGGAGACCAACGCCCTACGCGACTGCCTCTACGCCTCGGCGCTTCCGAGGCACCTTCCCACCACGTGGTTTGCGCGAAAAGTCGGCGCCAGACCCCTGGAGAAGCGCCGCCGATAGAGCGCGAGAGCACGGCGCCTGTGCTAGCGTCTGCGCCGCATGAAAATCCACGAGTACCAGGCGAAGCAAATCTTCGCCCGCTACGGCATCCCAATCCCGCGCGGCTATCCGGCCCTGTCGGTCGAGGAAGTGGAAGTCGCTGCCAAGAGGCTCGCGCAAGAGGCGGGGAGCCCGGTCGTCGTGGTCAAGGCGCAGATCCACGCCGGCGGCCGCGGCAAGGGCGGCGGCGTGAAGGTGGCCAAGACAGGGGCGGCCGAGGCGCGCGAGATTGCCCAGAAGATGCTCGGAATGCAGCTCGTCACCCATCAGACCGGGCCCGAAGGGCAGAAGGTGCGCAGGCTGTACGTCGAGCAAGGACTGGACATCAAACGCGAGCTTTATCTCGGAGCGGTCGTCGATCGAGACAAGCGACGCGTCGCCTTCATGGCGTCGACCGAGGGTGGGGTCGAGATCGAGAAGGTCGCGGCCGAGACGCCCGAGAAGATCGTGACCGTGCACGTCGACCCCACGGTAGGGCTGGCGGCCTATCAGGCGCGGCAGTTGGCGTTCGCCCTCGGTCTCGGAAAAAAAGAGACGCTCGGGCAGTTCGTGAAGCTGATGATGGCTCTCTACGAGCTCTTTACCCGAGAAGACTGCTCGCTCTGCGAGATCAATCCCCTCGTCGTGGCCAACCAGAGCGACGTGTTCGCGCTCGACGGGAAGCTCAATCTCGACGACAGCGCCGAGTTTCGGCACCCCGAGTGGCGCGAACTCGAAGACAAAGACGAGGAGGACCCCGTCGAGCTCGAGGCCAAGGCCGCGGGGCTCAACTACGTCTCGCTCGACGGCAACGTCGGATGCCTCGTCAATGGCGCCGGGCTCGCCATGGCGACCATGGACATCATCAAGCACTTCGGCGCCGGCCACGGCGTGGCTCCCGCGAACTTCCTCGACGTCGGCGGCGGGGCCACCCAAGAGCAGGTGACCAAGGCATTCAAGATGATCCTCAAGAGCCCCAAGGTGAAGACGATCTTCGTCAACATCTTCGGCGGCATCATGAAGTGCGACGTCATCGCCAACGGCGTGGTCGCCGCGGCGCGGGAGGTAGGCCTCCAAGTGCCCCTCGTCGTGCGACTCGAAGGGACGAACGTCGAACTCGGGCGCAAGATCCTCGGCGAAAGCGGCCTGGCGATCCAGGCTGCCTCGACCATGGCGGACGGCGCTCAGAAAGTGGTGGCCGCGGTGTCGCGGCAGGCATCGGGCGCCGCGCGCGCCGCGTCGGAGCCGGGAGGTGTCAGGTGAGTGTTCTGGTCGGCAGCGGCACACGGCTGCTCGTGCAAGGGATCACCGGCAGCGCCGGTGCGTTCCATGCCAAGCAGATGATCGAATACGGCACCCAGGTCGTGGCGGGCGTAACTCCCGGCCGCGGTGGCGAGCGATTCGAGAACAAGGTCCCCGTCTTCGATACCGTGGCCGAAGCGGTGAAGGCGACCGGGGCCAACGCGAGCTGCATCTTCGTCCCCCCCCCGGGAGCCGCGGACGCCATCCTCGAGTCTCTCGACGAGTCGCGCATCGGGCTCGTCGTGTGCATCACCGAGGGCATCCCGGTCATCGACATGCTCAAGGTTCGGCGCGTGCTCGAAGGGCGCAAAGGCACGCGCCTCATCGGCCCCAACTGTCCCGGGATAATCACCCCCGGCGCGTGCAAGATAGGCATCATGCCCGGCCACATTCACAAGGCCGGTCACGTCGGCGTCGTTTCGCGGTCCGGGACCCTCACCTACGAGGCGGTGGGCCAGCTGTCGGCGCTCGGCATCGGGCAGTCGACGTGCATAGGCATCGGCGGTGACCCGGTCGGCGGAATGGACTTCGTCGACGTGCTCGAGCTCTTCCAGTCCGATCCCGACACCCACGGAGTCATCCTCATCGGCGAGATCGGGGGCGGGGCCGAAGAGCGCGCCGCGAGTTTCATCCGGGAAAAGATGAACAAGCCCGTGGCCGCCTTCATCGCCGGAACGACGGCCCCTCCCGGCAAGCGCATGGGACATGCGGGCGCCATCATCTCCGGTGGCCAGGGAACGGCCGGCGAGAAGATCAAGGCGCTCGAGCGAGCGGGAGCGCGCGTCGCGCCGACGCCGAGCGACATGGCGACGACCCTTCGCAGCATGATGGGATGATCGCAAACGTTGCGCTGGGCGCTGTTTTCCCTTAGAGAAGCCGCCCCGCGAGACCTCGTTGAGGAGACCGTCGATCCATGGCCGTTCAGCGCACCCTGTGCATCATCAAGCCCGACGCCGTCGAAAAGCGGACCGCCGGCGCCATTCTCCAGCGCATCGAGGAGTCTGGCTTTCGGATTCTCGCCCTTCGCATGCTTCACCTCAGCCGCGGCGAAGCGGAAGGCTTCTACGAGATTCACCGCCAGCGCCCCTTCTTTGGCGAGCTCGTTCGTTTCATGACCCGGTCGCCGGTGGTCGTGGCCGTCCTCGAGCGTGACGACGCCGTCGCAGCGTGGCGCGATCTCATGGGGGCGACCGATCCCGCAAAGGCGGCTCCGGGTACCATCCGCAAAGTGTTCGGCTCGAACGTCGGCGAGAACGCGACCCACGGGTCGGACTCGCTGGAGAACGCAAAAGTGGAAATCGGGTTTTTCTTTGCCGGCAGGGAGGTCGCGTCCGCGCCGTGAAGGGCGCGCGTGCGCGGACAGCCCGGTCCGCGCTTGCCGATCGTCGAGGTCAGCCGTAGTTCGAAAAGTCGAGAGACGAACGTTTGGACGCGGGGGCGGCGCGTCGGTCCGGTCAGAGGTTGGCTCTGGGTCGGGCCATGATGCAGCTGCTCGAGGACCCCCGCATGTCGTCGGATCAGAACGGACCCAAGCCGGATTCGGAGCGAAGTCCCCGGGCCGCCGGTAGGAGGCTCAGTGCTCGCGCGCCGGCCGCCTGGGGAGCCTCGCGGGATGCCCTCGCAGCGGTCCACAATCTCGAGGCATTGCTCCGCAGCCCGAGCGTTCCCTACCAAACGATTCTCGACCTTCTCCCCGAGCTACGCGCCAGCGCGGCCGTCATTCGCGAAGCGTTCGACGCCGCGGCCCATGGCGGCGCGGCGACTGCGGCGGCAGGCGCGTACGGGAGCGTGCGGGTGGCGGAATTCGGCCTTCTCCTCGACGCGACCGCGACGCAGCCGGAAGACCGGGATGCACTGGCGCTTCGAGCCCACGAACTCGCCGACGAGCTGGAGTCGTCGGCAGACCTGCTCGCGCTGCTCGATCGCGCGTCCTCCCCGGTACCGACCGAGGTGAGTCTGAATCTCATCGTGCGCGAGACCGCCCGAATATCGTGTACCGGCCGCGGCCGGGAGGTCATCGTTCGGTTCGACGAGGCGAACCCGGATTGCGTCGTGACGACCGATCCCTACGCGGCTGGGCCGCTCTTGGCGATCGCCATCGCGCGCGTCTATGGCGCGACGATGGGAGAAATCTCGGTGCGAGCGAGATCCTTGCCGCCGCACGCGACGCTCGTGGTCGAAGCGGCGAGCCCGTCGGACCTCGCGCTTCCCGTCACCGCCATGCGCGTGCTGCCGCCGGTGCCTCCCACCGACGACGCCGGCCGGCACGTTGCCGAGCAGATCGGGGCCCTCTTGCTCATCGAACCGGCGCGCTGGGCGATCGCCTTCACGTCCACCGGCGGTTGATTTTTTTTGCCCGACGTTCGAGTGTGTGGCCGCCACAGGGAAACACGGATGAGTAGCCCCGAAACGCTCCAAACGCGTGTCGAGCAAGCGTACGCCGACCGCGAGCTCCTCGCCGACGTCGATCACCGCTCGGCCATCGAAGCCACAATCCACGCGCTCGACCGGGGTGAGCTCCGCGTCGCCTCGCCGCCGGAGCGCGAGGGCGAAGCGTGGACGACGCACGCCTGGGTGAAGCAGGCGATCTTGCTCTACTTCGGGCTCCGGAAAATGGAAACGCTCGAGTGCGGCCCGCTCGAGTTTTACGACAAGATCCCCCTCAAGCGAGACCTGGCCGGCGCCGGAGTGCGCGTGGTCCCTCCGGGAGTCATCCGGTTCGGGGCGTTTCTCGAGCCGGGAGCCGTCCTCATGCCGGGCTACGTGAACATCGGCGCCCGCGTCGGCGCCGCGACGATGATCGATACCTGGGCGACCGTCGGGTCGTGCGCGCAGATCGGTCGCGACTGCCACCTCGCCGGAGGCGTCGGCATCGGCGGCGTGCTGGAGCCCCCGAGCGCGCAGCCTGTCATCGTCGAAGACGGCGTCTTCGTCGGTTCTCGCGCCGTCGTCGTCGAGGGGATGTGGATCGGGCGCGAGGCGGTCATCGGCGCCGGCGTCGTGCTGACGTCGTCCACGGCCATTCTCGACGTCAGCGGGCCGGAGGTCGTCGAGTACCGAGGGCGCGTGCCCGCGCGCAGCGTCGTGATTCCAGGAACGCGAACGAAGCGATTTGCCGCAGGTGAGTTCGGCGTCCCCTGCGCCCTCATCATCGGAACGCGCACGGCCAGCACCGATCGGAAAGTGAGCCTCAACGCGGCGCTCCGCGACTTCGGCGTGCCGGTCTAGAGCGGTAGGAGCCCTCCCGGATGGAAACCGCCCAGCTTCTCGACGAGACTCTCCTCTGGCTCTGCGGCGTTCCCTCGCCGATCGGCGACGAGCGCCCGCTGTGCGACGCGGTCCAGGCTCGCTTGAGCCGTCTGCCGCTGTCCGCGCCAATCCGCCGCTACGACGACTCGATCGTCGTCCCCCTGACGCGCCGCCGCGGGCCCCGCGTGGCCTTGGTCGGGCACCTCGACACCGTCCGTACCGAGAACGGCCCCGCGCACATCGCCGGCGATCGCTGCTTCGGCTCCGGCGCCAGCGACATGAAGAGCGGGCTCGCCCTGATGATCGCGCTCGCCGAGACGTTGAACCTGTCCGCCCTCGGGTGCGACCTCACGCTGGTCTTCTACGCACGCGAAGAGGGGCCTTTCGCCGAGAACGAGCTCGGTCCGGTTCTCGATCGCGACCCGGAGCTCGGGCAAGTCGATCTCGCCGTGTGCTTGGAGCCCTCGGACAACAAGCTCCACCTCGGGTGCGTTGGATCCGTTCATGCGACCGTGACGTTCGTCGGACGCTCCGCGCACAGCGCGCGGCCGTGGGAAGGGGAGAACGCGATCACGATGGGCGCGGGCTTCTTGGCGCAGGTAGGCGCGGCGCCGCCCGTGGAGAGCGTCGTCGAGGGGCTGACCTACCGCACGGTCACGACCGTGACGCAAGCGCGCGATGGCGGGCGCGGGAGAAACGTCGTACCCGACCGCTTCGTCCTCAACCTCAACCACCGCTTTGCCCCCGACCGAACACTCGACGAAGCCAAGGCGCACGTTCGCGCGCTCGTCGGCGACGCCGCACAGGTCGAGTTCACCGACCTTTCTCCCGCGGCGCGCCCGAGCGCAAGCCATCCGCTGGTTCGGGCGCTCGTCGCGGCCGGGGTTCGCGCCGTGGAACCGAAGCAGGCTTGGACGGACGTCGCGCGATTCGCCGCGCATGGCGTGGCTGCCGTGAACTTCGGTCCAGGCGAGAACGCGCAGGCCCACCAGAAGAACGAGTCGACGTCCCTCGAGCTGGTCCACGAAGGGTACGACATCGTAGCGAAGTGGCTAGGGGCTCTCGGGCCTAGAATCTCGTAGCTGGGCGCGCGGCCGTGGGACAATCCAAGGCCATGATCCGAGCTTGGCCGCTCACGATGATCGCAATCGTTGCGGTATCGGGTCTTGGATGCGGGTTGCAGCGCGGGTCCGTACCGGATGCGGGCGCCTCGCCGCCAGCCTGGACGGCGGAGTCCGTGGTCGCAGCGATCGACGCAGGGCTTCCTCCCGTGGTGCCCGTTCCTCCGCTCTTGGGCGCGGAGCCGGTTCACAAGAAGGTTGCGTCCCGCTGCGGGGGAGGGGAAGTCTCCCTTTTGCTCCGGCCCGGCGAGGAGACGTGCGTCATCGCTTGCACGTCCACGGCGAATTGTCCCGCGGGCTGGGCCTGCGACGGCGAGGGGTCGCTCTCGAACGCCGGGCGCCCCGGCGCCGCGGTCCGCTTTTGCCGAATCGCCAGCCGCCCGAAGGTGGGCGACGCGGGCGCCGTGCCACCAGCGCCGGCCGCCCCGAAAGACGCGGGACCACCCGGCCCCGTGAAGAAGCTGGACGTCAAACTCGTCGGCGGCCAATGCCCCGCGGGCTATCGGGCGTGCGGTGCCGGCTGCCGGCTGACGTGTACCAAGGATGCGGACTGCGAGTTTGCGACGGCGCACTGCCTGAGCGGGTATTGCCTCGGCCCGGGTGCCATGCCATGCGCCAAGTGAAATCGAGAGACTGAAACGCGGGAGCCAACATGATTCACGGCGCGCATGTCATCATTTACAGCAAGGACGCCGAGGCGGATCGCGCGTTCTTTCGCGATGTTCTGAAGTACCCGTTCGCCGACGCGGGGCACGGGTGGCTCATCTTTGCCCTGCCTCCGGCGGAAGTCGCCGTGCATCCGTCGGACAAGAACGATGTGCACGAGCTCTATCTCATGTGCGACGACGTCCACGCGCTCATCGCGGACATGAAGTCGAAGAAGGTGGCGTGCTCGCCCGTCCACGAAGAAAGATGGGGCTCGCTCACGCACGTCACGCTGCCCGGTGGGGGAAAGATTGGCGTGTATCAGCCGAAGCACCCGTTGCCGGTCGGGCAGGGGACGACGGGTTAAGGGGAACCGCCACCCAGAGGTGCCCCCACGGCGCGCGCGATTTCGACTTCGGTCATCGTTCCGGCCCGAGGCTTCGACCCACGGCCAAGAGCTCCCTCGAAAGGTGCTCGACCCGACTCTCCAGATCCGGCACCGCCGACGCTGCCTCTGGGTAGGCATCGACGAGTGTGACGATATCGAGAAGATCCTGGCGTCTCTTGCTCGGGCGGCGCCTGGGCTCCTCGGCTGCTGCCAATTTCAAGACCAGAAGGTCGGGTGGCGCGACGAGGCGCAGCGAGAACCCTCCGGCGTCGATGGCCCGAGCTCCGTTGATCGCCGCAACGATGCCCACGTCTTCCGAGGAGAACTGGACGGCGACCCGCTGCGCGCGGGGTGCGGCGCCGGGAGAACGCCAGTTGTCGCTGTGGCTGTGGCGGCCCTCGTGGACGAAGCCAGCCTTCGACAGCGCGTCCCGCGGAATTTCGGAGAACGCTCGGACGGCGAGGTCGATGTCCAAGGTGGTTCTCGGCTCGGAAGAGTGCAGCTGCATCGCAACACCCCCGATGACGGCGTACGCGGTGCCGCTGGACTCGAGCACGGAAATCACGGCACGCAGCGGCTGCTCTTTCGTGTCGCCGGGCGGAAGACCCATGGTCTCGCTCCAAAGGCGGTCCAGTGCGAAGCTTTGGCCCAGCCGTTCCTGAATCTCTGCGCTGGTCGGACCGCTCACCGAGTTCGAGTATAGCCGCGATGCGCCAACGGGCACGGGTTCGGCATCCCTCAGTTGCACGCCTGTGGAAACACGGTGTTCGTGGCTTCAGGTCCGATTGGCGGGCAGTTGAACTGCACCCATAGGGCCGGGATACCCGTGTTCGGATCTTGACCGCAAGCACCCGTCTGCACATAGGTGCAAGAATTCGCACACGCGCTGCTGGTGCTGCTCGTGCAGACCGGAGACCCGGAAGGACACGACACGGAGAGCTGGCAGTTCAGCGGCGTATTCGAAACCATGCCGGCCGCACAGTTGGTCACGAATTCATCGGTGCAACCCGTATTGTCGCACTGGCAGCACCCGACGGGGGTGCCCTTCGAGTCGCAGTTGAAGTCGTAATTGCCGCATTTGTTCGGAGTCGATGCACAATGGGTGGAGCCCTGGTAGACGTTCGCGTCGCTGTCGCAGCAGTCCGTATTGTTGGGCGCCGTGTTGGCCGGCTGGCTCACCGCGCATGACGCCTGTCCGTTCGAGGCCCCCTGGTGGTCTCCATCGGTGTCGGGATAATAGTTGCTTCCGCACTGTCCTCCGGAGGTGCAGCAGCCCGAGCAGCTCTTGCAGGTCCCGCCACCGACGCCGCACGTCGTGACGCTCGACGTGTGGCACTGCTGGCTCGCGTCGCAGCACCCGGCGCACGACGTTCCGTCGCATACGCACTGACCGCTCGAGTTGCAGTGCTGCCCGGCGCTCGAGCACGTGCCGTTCGAACCCGTGCACTTGCCGCCGGCGCCGTCGGACGCGCCGCACGCCGCATTCGTGCAATTGGGCACTTTGCACGTGCCCTGATTGAGTACGAACCCTTGCGCGCAAGTCACCGCCTGGCAGTTGCCCGCGCCGTCGCAGTTCGAGAGCGTCGCGTTTGCGACCGTCGTGCACACCGTTCCGAGCGACGCAGGCGTGGGCGACGAGCACGTCCCACTCGCGGCGGCGCACGTGCCCGCGTTGTGGCACTGGTCGGGTTTCGTGCACTGCAGCGTGGGGCCGGGCGAACAGCCGCCGTTGCCGTCGCAGGTGTCGGGATTCGTGCACGAGTTGCCGTCTGCGTTGCACGAACTGCCGGCTCCCTTGTTCGAATAGACGCACTTGCCGGTGGTCGAATTGCAGGACCCCGTCAACTGGCACTGGCCGGGCGAGTTGCACGCGATCGGGTTACTTTGAACGCAGCTCCCGTTCGAGCACGCGACCGTCTGCATGCACGGGTTGGTAACCTGGCACTGCGCGCAGGTCGCGCCGCCGGACCCGCAGCTCGTGGCCGACTGCGCCGAGAACGCCTCGCAGGTGGTTGCGCTCGAGCAGCAACCGGAGCACGAGGTGGAGTCGCACACGCAAGCACCGGCGGCGCTGCAGTGGAGCCCCGAGCCGGAGGGACAGGTTCCGTTGGCGCCGGTGCAGGTTCCTCCCGCGCCGTCCGAGCCGCCGCAGGCGACGCCCGTGCAGCTCACTTTCTTGCAAACGCCTTGATCGACGACCAGGCCGCCGCTGCACGTCAGCGCCTTGCACGTTCCCTGACCGTCGCACATCGCGCTCGTCGCGCTCGTCGCCGTACACGCCGTCGTGCTCGGCGCATTCGACGGGGTGGAGCACTGCCCGCTCGCGGCGGAACACGTCCCGGGCACGTGGCAGGCGTCGGGCGACGTGCAGACCACGGCGGGGCCGGCGGCGCAGACGCCCGCTTTGCACGTGTCGGGACCCGTGCAGGCGCTGTTGTCGGCGTTGCACGCCGTGCCATCCGTCTTGTTCGAATACGTGCACATGCCCGACCCGGGGTCGCATGTCCCGCCGGTCTGGCACTGGCCGGGCATCCCGCAGACGACCGCCGCGCCCGGCGTGCACGTCCCGTTCGTGCACGTGTCGCCCTGCGTGCACGCGTTGCCGTCACTGCACGACGTACCCGTCGTCGGCGAGCAGGTCCCCGTGGACGCCGAGCAGGCCGAACAGCCCGTGCACGTCGCCGGGTCGTTCTGCCAGCGGCCATTCGCGTCGCACGTCTGCGGCTGCGCGGTGCCGTTGCACTGCTTGGAGCCCGGGGTGCAAACCCCCGTGCACGCTCCGCTCGTCGGATCGCAAATGAAGGTGCACGCCTTTCCGTTGTTCTGCCATTTGCCGGTGGCGTCGCACGTTTGCGGCTGGGTTCCCGTGCACTGAACGGCGTTCGGCGTGCACGCCCCCGTGCAGCCGTGCGTCGTCGGGTCGCAGACGAACGGACAGGCTGCCCCTGCGTTCTGCCAGAGCCCCGTCGTGTCGCACGCCTGCGGCTGCAGCCCATTGCACTGCTTGGCGCCCGCAGCGCAGGCGACGCAAGTCCCCGCGTTGCAGACGCTGGGACACGCCGTCCCTGGCTGCCATTGGCCGGACATGCTGCACGTCTGCGGCACGAGGCCGCTGCATTGCATCGCGCCAGGAGTGCACACGCCGCTGCAGGTTCCGACGTTGCAGACGGTGGTGCACGCGCTTCCCATGTCTTGCCACAGCCCGTTGCTGTCGCACGTCTGGGGCTGAAGGCCGTTGCAGCGCTTGGTGCCCGCGGTGCACAACCCCGCGCAATTTCCGAGGTTGCACGCATACTGGCAGGACGCGCCGGCATCTTGCCAATGACCGCTCATGTCGCACGCCTCGGGCTGCAGACCGTTGCACTGCGTCGAGCCGGACGAGCATTCGCTGACGTTCGCGCCGGCGCCTTCGGCACCGCCGTCCAAAGCCGCTCCCCCGTCCGCCGAACCGGATGCCGCGTCTGCCCCCGTTCGCGATGTGGCGTCTTTCGCCGCCGCGTCTCCGCTCTTCGCCCCCCCGCCGTCGGCCTGGTTGGCGGTGGTCGCGTCATCCGACGCGTCGGAGGCGCCCGGATCGACGTCGTGCAGGGCGTTGCCCAAGATGGAGTTGCATCCGCCGGTCGCGGCCGCGGCGAGGGCGACGAGGAGTCGAAACGCTGCGAAGAGCGCCCCGTGCGGAGGGAGGCAAGCCTTCTCCGGTGCGGCAACAACGAGAGAAGGGCGCATGAGTGTGTGCCACTCTTACCCCGTCACTTTCTCCGCGCAAGGGCTGTTCGTGTCACCCAAATGAAGGACGAGGGCGCTCTTTTCGCCCCCCTTGGGCGAAGGCACTTTGCCGTCCGCGCCGCCGCGTTGCGGAAGCAGCACGACAAGAGTGCCAATTCATTCGCGTTTGGCTCGGGTTCGCCGGCGAAAGCGTCTCGTTCAATCGGTAGGGCGTCGTTTCGTTTCGGTGACGCGTCAAGTTCAGTTGACTGAGCGGCATTTCTCGTTGGTAAAGCGTCAAGTTCAGTTGACCGAGCGGCATTTCTCGTTGGTAAAGCGTCAAGTTCAGTTGACTGAGCGGCATTTCTCGTTCGTAAAGCGTCAAGTTCAGTTGACTGAGCCGCATTTCTCATTGAACGTTCGTCTGGTTCAATTCTTTCGGCGTCTGTTCTCGTTCGCGAAGCGTCTCGTTCAACCGGAACTGCGTCGCGCTCGGTCGGTCGAGCGACCGTTTCAATTGGCGAAGCGTCATTTTCAATTGGAAAAGTCGCGTTTCCAATCGGCGGAGCGTCTTTGTCGGTTGGCGAAGCGTCTTTTCTCATTGAAGAAGCGTCTCCGCGCTCGAACGATCGACGCCCCGCCGGAAAACACGCGCCGGAGGCCGGGCTTGGCTCCTTCCACGATCTTAATCGGGAAGGACGCGATTCGATCGCGCAGGAATCGGCGGATTTTTCGCCGGAGCGGCGCCTCCCTCGGACTCCGGGAGCCGTCGCAGAGCCGGCGCCGCCACGTCTCTCTTCGGAGCCAGCAGGGACGCGAGCAAGAGCAGCAGCGCGACGGCGAGCATCCCGAGCGCGGCCAGCCGCGCGCGGAACTTCGCGCGCATGCGGCGAAGGCGGTTGCGGACGGCGCTTCGCGAGAGGCCGACCTCCGCGGCAATCTCGGCGTGCGAAAGGCGTTCGGCTTCGCCCGATAGAATCTCGGCCGCGCCGTCCGGCATTTCTCCCGAGTCGATGAGTTCTCGCAGCACGGCGAGGTACCGCTCTCTATCGATCGGGTCTCGGTCGTCCTTGCGCAGCGGGGGCCGCTCTTCGGCGTCCGGGTCGTCGCAGAGCCCGGCGTCGTACTTGTCGTGCGCCTCGGCTTCGCGCAAGCGGTCGACCGCCCAGCGCGCCGCGACCGTCGCGCCGAGCGCCTTCCACTGTCCGAGGTCGGCCGGCATCCGGCGAGCGCGAGCCGCCTCGAGTGAACGGAGCTGTACGTCGGCGACCGCGTCGGCCATGTTCGCTGCCGTCACGCCGTAGCGGCGCAACGTCGCGCGCAGATACCGAACGACGTCCGGATGCGCGAGCAGCGGCGTCGTATCGGGGCCGCCGCCGCCCGTCGCGTTGTCGTTGGCGGAAGTCTCCGGAACACGGTCCGTCGTGGCCGCGCCGAATGGCGGCAATGCATCGTGGTGAGTGGACGGGGCGTAACGGATGTTCTGGTTCGAGCGCATGACAGACCCTTTCCTTCGTCGACCCAGGCGAGGGCCGGAGGCAAGACGCCGGCGGCGTCAGCCGCCCCGCATGGGCGTCTGCCGGACACCGGGAGAGGCGCGTGGAGGGCCGGCTGTTCGGCCGGCACCGCTGCGCGCGTCTCTCACCCCCATACTCGTCCACCGACGGTTTTCGTGAGAGGGGTCCGCGTCGATTTTCTTGCCCCCACCCCAGGCCGGTCACGGCGTCGTCTACGGTGTGCGCGAGCCCGGGGCGGCACCCCCGCACGAAGGCGCGGAGGTCGACAGCGTCTCCGGAGCCGCGCGAGCGGCCGACGTCGTCGTCCTCGCCACGCCCTGGGCCGCCGTGTCCGACGCGCTTACCGCAGCCGGCGACCTTCGCGGCAAGCCGCTGCTCGACGTGACCAACCCGATCGGTCCCGGCTTCGCGCTCGCGCTCGGCCACACGGCCTCGGGGGCGGAGAAGGTCGCGTCCCTCGCGAAGAACGCGCGCGTCGTCGAGGCGTTCAACACGACCGGACACGAGAACATGGCCGGGGAGCGGATTGGGCGCTGCGCGTGTCGCGCTCAAGGCATCGGATGCTGCAGAAAGAACGCCCAGACCGCGTCGGCCGCATCGAAGTCCCGCGGCGAGCGACCGCGATTGCGAAACCCGAACGGAGGCGTTCCGCCGGGCCAAGCGTGTCCACCTCCCTCGATCTCGTAGAAGCTCACCTCGCCGCCTGCCGCGCAGGGCGCGTACCGCTCGATTCGCGTGCGCGTGCCGTCGCCAGGGTCGGCGTCGGGTAGTGGCGTGACGGACGTCGGGGCATCGTTGCAACCATCGCGACGGACCCATGCCGCGACTCCCGCGCGGAGCTCACGGTCGAGCGGCACCATCGGATCTTCGGTGCCGTGCATCGCGAGTAAAGGGATCGGTCGTCCAGCCGCACACCTTCGCATGATGTCCAGCGCCATGCCTCCGGAGACTGGGGCGATCGCGGCGATGAGGTTGGGCCGGTCGCACGCGAGTCGATAGACCATGCTCGCGCCGTTCGAAAACCCGGCGGCAAACACGCGCTTCGGATCGACGCCTTCGTCGCGAACGAGTCGCTCGATGATCGCCGCCAGGAAACCGACGTCGTCGGGTCCAGAGGCGAGCCCGCCTTCGCCCCAACCGTCGCTCCAGCGAGAAGGAGCGCCCAAGGCATCCGGGTAGACAATCACCGCGCCGTCTCGGTCGGCAAGTCGGTCGAACGATCGGCTCGTTCGACGTTCAATGGCTTCGCTCGAGCCGCCCATGCCGTGGAGGACGAGCACGAGGGGTCGCCCAGCTCGCGCGCCTCCGCCAACGTGAACGCGGTACGACCGGTGCACGCCTCCGAACGTCATGTCGCGCTCGGCGGCGGCGTCCCAGCGCTGAAAGGGTCGGCAGGCCACCAGCGCGAATCCAAGCGCCACGACGACAGCGAAGGTTGCGAAACGCTTTCCGCGCGCGGCGCGCCTGTACGATTGCGCCCTGTCCACAAGAACTCGGCTCACGCACGAATTCATCGACGCTCCATACCCCGTATGGCAAGCTTCACGTGCTGTTGCGTTGCGCGTGCCTCCGGCAAAAGGGACCCATGACGGCCTCGAAGGTTTGCCGAACGCGTACGTCGATTGGGCCACTGGCCAGCACGATGATGCTCGTTGCTGCCTGCTCCGGCGGCGGAGCCGATGGGCCGCCCCCGGGCGTGCGCGGAGGGAGCGCGGGGGCCCAAGGGAACGCCCCGGCGTCGACGGGCACGAGCGACGCCTTGGCGGACGGAGGCAACGCTTCCGTGGCGCATGACGGAGGGGGATCCGCCGCCGGCGACTCGGGATCGCGCTCGGACGGGAAGGCGTCGGATGCAGGCGAGGACCCCTCGGGGCAGTCTTCCGTCCGGGGACCGGAAGCGGGGACTTTCGACGCGCAGGCCGAAGCGGCGGTGCCGCTAGCCGCGATCCCGCTCTCGACGCCGGACGGAACCTACTACACCGCCCAGGTGACCGTCGGCGACCAGACCTTCGCGATGGATATCGACACCGGCTCGGCCACTTCCGCCGTCGCCGGTCAGGGCTGCACGAGCTGCACAGCGGCCGGGGTTTCCCCAACGTACCAGCCCTCGGCCACGGCGACCGATCTGCAAAAGACGGCCTCCACCGTGTACGGCGACGGCAGCATGCTGAATGGGGAAATCTTCCAGGATACGGTGGCGCTGGGGCACGGAATGCCGAGCGTGCAGCTCGAGCTCATGTCGATCCAGTCGGAGCGCCAATTCTTCCGACAGGTCCAGTTCCAGGGGATCCTCGGGCTTGGATCCACGCTGCTCGAACTGAGAGGTACAGACACCTACGTTGCTCTGGAGACAGCGGATGGAGTCTCGCCCGTCCTCGCATTCGAGCTTTGCGCGAAAAACGGGACGATGTGGCTGGGCGGCTTCGACGCGACTGCCGCAGGATCGCCCATGCAATACACGCCGCTCCTACCGATCAGCAAAACCAACGCTTTTTATGCCATCAATGTGGACGATGTCCTGATGGGGGGAACGAGCCTCGGGCTCAACACCGCGGACTTCGAGAGCCCGATCTTGGATACGGGGACGAGCCTCTTCTACGTGCCGGCCAAGGTCTTCAATGCGATTCTTTCAGCGATCAACGCGTCGAGCGGGTTTACTTCGCTGTTCGGGCGGACGCCCCTGAAAGCGAATGGCTGCGTACGGGCCAACGGGGCCACTGCGGCCGCCGTGGACGCCGCGCTTCCCGCAATGGCGATGAAGGTACCGAGCATCAATCCGGGATCGCCGGACTTCACGCTTACAGTCAATCCGACGCAATCCTATCTCATGGATACGGGCCAAGGTCAGTTTTGTCTGGCGATGGGCGAGGGCGGACCGACGCAGGGAGCGATTCTGGGTGACGCGTTCTTGTCGTCGTTCGTGACGGTCATCGACCGACAGAACGGCCAAGTGGGCTTCGCGCCCGATCTGGGATGCGGAACGACTCTCGGGAAACGCGTGGTCGACCTGATGGCATGGCATCCACGAGCTCCGCGGCATCGTATTCGTCCCTAGAGAACGAGCGGCGACCAGCGGCCTGACGCCAGCCCGGGCACGTGGCGCTTGGGCACGGACCAGAACCGTGTCGCGCCCCGATCGCGGTCCGCTTCACCAGACGACGCGTGTCCCAAACGCTTCGAAGGCACGGTCCGCGGTGACGAGAGGGGTAGCCTCGCACTCGCTCTGTGCGGCGAGGACACGATCGAAGGGATCGCGATGGTCCTGGGGGAAGGCGCCTGCGCGCTGGGCGTGGGCCATGGTGATGGCGAGCTCCTCGAACCCCGCCCGCGAGACCCACCCGGTCACGTCGGCAACCAGTGCGTCGACGCCTGTGAGCTTTCCGAGCCGGTGTTTGGTGGCTATCTCCCACGCGCTAGCGCTTGAAACGAGGATCCGATGTCCGGGATTGCTGACGAGATTGCGCGCCTTACGGGAAAGGCGCCGGTCGGCGAGGAGCCACCAGATGAGAACGTGCGTGTCGAGCAGGTAGATCACCGTTCCCACGCCTCGAGCTCGTCCCCCGGTAGTGGGTCGAAGAACTGCTCGCCGAGCTTCCCTTTGAGTATGCCTGGCGCGCGTGGTTTTGGCGCGGCGAGCGGAACGAGGCGGGCGTACGGAGTTCCCCCCTTCGCAATCACGATCTCCTCTCCGGCGTGAGCTCGTTCGAGCAGTTGAGAAAAGTGCGTTTTGGCCTCGTGGACGTTGACCTTGCGCGCCATCGAATAAGGTTAGTCCGCGTGGTGGACTAAGTCCATCGCCGGGACAGCTCGACAGCGGTCGGGCACATGCTCGCGGCCGAGCCAGTCTTCTTGGTTTGGGTCACGCCCGCCCCACCGAGGCTCGCGCCCAGTAACTGCGAGTCTCCTCGCTCACGATGCCAGGGTTTGCGT
>CAZVPE010000066.1:0-24867 GCA_964628155.1 uncultured Polyangiaceae bacterium
CGTGACCGGCGACAACCCGCCATCGCCATGGAAAAACGCGGATGCGTTCGTCGCACCGCCAGTAGTACGTGAGCTTCGCCTCCTGACCGGGACGCGCCGTTTCCGGCTCGAATTTGTACCCGACGAGGTGAATCTTGTTCTCGAAGTTGATGTCCAGCTTGTGCGCGAGGTCTGCCGGAGGCGCCTCG
The DNA here is from genome assembly GCA_964628155.1 of uncultured Polyangiaceae bacterium. Classification (GTDB taxonomy): domain Bacteria; phylum Myxococcota_A; class Polyangia; order Polyangiales; family Polyangiaceae; genus Palsa-1150. The sequence continues at coordinate 189 of CAZVPE010000066.1, forward strand.
AGGATGTTGGCCTTCAACCGATCCTTGTCGTCCGAGCTCAACCCCTTGCTCCCGCCGACGCAGGCAACGCTGACGAGGCTCCCAACCACAACCGCGAAAAATCCTTTGCAATGACGCATGGCGGGGCGTTGTACCAAGGTTTCCGGCGCGGTTCTAGAGCGGTGCTGCGTCATCAACCCGGCGGCGTCAGCCGACGGGTTCAGTACCGCGACCGTCAGGGAGCGGTCAGGTCGAGGTACCAGGGGGCCGCGAGGCACATCCCGCGCGAAACGAGGCCTGAGGGCAGCATTTGGTTCGGGGTTGGCCCCCGAAAGCCTCTCGTTCAATCGGTAGAGCGGCATTTCTTGTCGGTGGAGCGTCAGGTTCGGTTGGCAGAGGGGCATTTCTCGTTGGTGGATCGTCTCGTTCGGTCGGGTTTGCGTCTTTCTCTCCGTGGATGCCTCCTCTTCGATTGACGCGGCGTCGTTTCTCATTGGCCATTCGTCCGGTTCAATTCGCTTGGCGTCATTTCTCGTTGGCAAAGCGTCTCGTTCGATGGGAACGGCGTCGCGCTCGGTCGGCCGAGCGACCGTTTCAGTTGGAGCGGCGTCTTTTTCAGTTGTCGAAGACGCGTTTCCAATCGGCCGAGCGTCTTTGTTCATTGGCGATGCGCCTTTACTCATCGAGGAAGCGTCTCCAGGCTCGAACGATCGACGCCCGGCCTTCGGGAAGGACGCGCCGGAGGCCGGGGTTCGCTCCCTACACCTTGTTAATCGGGAAGGACGCGATTCGATCGCGGAGGAAACGACGCAATTCTCGTCGGGCGGGGCCGGCCTCGACCCGCGGCCGGCACCCCGGGCGACGTCATCGGCCGTTCATCTCTCGATTTGTACGGTCCGCGTGCCGGCGTCGACGCGGATTTCGGCGAAGCTCGACACCCGTGGATGCGGCGAATCCGCGACCCCCGCGTCGCGTCCGTCCCGCTCGACCCACACGGTCGAGAGCCCGGCCGCTCGCGCGGCATCGAGCTCGCCGCGATGATCGGACAGAAAGAGCATGTCAGGCGGCGCGCATTCGATGGCTCGCGCAATCGCTTCGTACGACCGCGGCTCGAGCTTGCCCCCGACCGCCGTGTCGAAGAACCCCGAAAAGAGGCCACACAGATCCCCGAACGGAGTGTTGCCGAAGAGCAGTCGCTGGGCCGCGACCGAACCCGATGAATACACGTAGAGGCGCAGACCCGCGGAATGCCACCGTCGGAGCTCGTCGCGAGCGTCTTCGTAGAGGTGACCGTGCAACTCGCCGGCCGCAAACCCTTCGCGCCAAATGAGCCCCTGCAACGACTTGAGAGGCCCCGTCTTTCGGTCTTCGTCGATCCACCGGGTGAGAAGAGCCACGATCGAGTCTTCCCCGAGCGAAGCGTCGTTCTCGCGCGTGCGAATGTCGCCGAGGATAGCCCCCACCTCGGCGTCTTCTCGGTGACGGCGCAGAAAATCAGCGAGATTCGAGCGGGCGTAGGGGAAGAGCACGTCCTTCACGAGCGAAAGACTCGTGGTCGTACCCTCGATGTCCGTGACGATCGCGCGCATCAGACGTGCTTCGGAAAGCGATCGGCGATGCTGTCGCCCGTGAAGTGAGCGACCCAACCGCTCGGATTGATGAAGAGTCGAATCACTGCAAAGTTCGGGTTTTCGCCCATGTCGAACCAGTGCGGCGTTCCCGCGGGGACGCCGAGAAGGTCGCCGCGCTCGCAGGTCACGAGGTGAACGCTATCGCCAACGTGAAGGCTGAAGAGCCCGGAGCCTTCGACGAAGAAGCGGACTTCGTCTTCGGCATGCGTGTGCTCGCTCAGGAACTTCCGGCGCATCGCTGCTTTTTCCGGGTGCTCGGGCGACAGTCGCAACACGTCGACGGATTTGTACCCGCCTTCGGACTTCAGCCGTTCGATGTCCTGCCGATACGCGCCGCAGATTTCGGCCTCGCCCGCGCTCGGACCGAGCGGCGCCCCGGCCCGCCATCCCTCGAACCGAATGCCCGATTTCCCCAAGACGGACTCGATCGCGGCGCGGTCGGTGGTGTCGATTTGCGGCCGCAGCGCGTCGCTGTGTTCGTAGCTGCGCAGTCTGCTCATGGGCCTCGACCTAGCCCAAGGGCGGCGCCGGCGCCATCGCCCGCGGAGTGCCCGCGCGACCGCCGGTTCACGATCGGAGCCTGCGCCGCTCGGCCTCGCACGAGAACAGGAACTCGAGGGCCTCGACCGAACGGAGCGCCAGGTCCATCGTCGAGGCCCAGGTGTAGAGGCCGTGACCTCGGATGAGGTAACCGAGGAAGGGGGTTTGTCGCCACCGATCGGCGACTCGGCCCGCGAGGGCGTCCATGTCTTGGGTGTTGTCGAAGATCGGAAGCGAAACGGTGATGTCGTGGGTGGAGATCCCGGGGAGCACTTTGAGAAGCTCGTATCCTCGGAGATCCAGCGCCGTCATCCGCTCGTCGTCCATTCCCAAGATGGTGCCGAAGACCGAGTGCGTGTGCACGACCGCCCCCGCTGCGCTGTCGAGGCGGTACACGACCGCGTGGAGCGCGGTCTCCGCCGACGGCCGCTCCGCTTCGAGGGGTCTTCCGTCGTAATCGACCACCGTGACGTCGCCGGCGGTCAGACGACCCTTGGGACGGCCGGAGACGGTGATCGCGATTCGCGATTCGTCGAGCCGGACCGAGTAGTTGCCCGCGCTCGCGGGCGCCCATCCGCGGGAGTCGAGCCACCGACCGGCGGCCGTGATCGCGACAGCGGCGGCGCAGAGCTGCATCGCCTTTTCTTTGCAGACGCCTCGGGATAAGGGAAGCGGGATCGCGATGAGGATCCACGGAGTTCACCGGCGTTCGATCCGACCCGACCCCAACCGGGGCTGGATCGAAGTGATCGATCAGCGGGCGCTGCCTCATGCCCTGGTCCTCGCGAAGCTCGGCACCCTTCCGGAGGTGGCGGTCGCCATCCGCTCCATGTGGGTCCGCGGCGCTCCGCTCATCGGTGCCGTCGCCGCGTACGGCGTCTGCTTTGCGCTGGCGGAAGACCCGTCCGACGCCGGAATCGAGCGAGCGTGTCGCGAACTTCTTTCGACGCGGCCCACCGCGGTGAATCTTCGATGGGCCCTCGAAGAGATGTGCGCCACGCTACGCGATACGCCGCCCGCCGGTCGCTTCGACGCGGCGTGGGCGCGCGCGCAGGCGATTTGCGACGAAGACGTGTCGATCAACGCGGCCATCGGCGGCCACGGCTTGAACCTGCTCCGTGACCTGGCGGGGCGCCGCCGATCGCCGCATTGCCTGAACGTTCTCACCCATTGCAACGCCGGTTGGCTGGCGACGCTCGATTGGGGCACGGCCCTCGCTCCTGTCTACATGGCGCACGATTCGGGCATCCCGGTCCATGTCTGGGTGAGCGAGACGCGGCCGCGCGTGCAGGGGGGACTCACGGCGTGGGAGCTCGGGCAGCACGGAGTGCCGCACACGGTCGTCGTCGACAACGCCGCCGGTCACCTGATGCAGCACGACTTGGTCGACGTTTGCATCGTCGGCGCAGACCGGGTGACCTCGCGCGGCGACGCGTGCAACAAGATCGGCACGTACCTCAAGGCCGTCGCCGCAAACGATACGGGGGTCCCTTTTTACGTGGCGCTCCCGTATCCGACGATCGACTGGACACTCGACGACGGGCTCCGATCGATCCCCATCGAGCAGCGGGATGCGGCCGAGGTCGTGCGACTGTCCAGCGCCGGCGCGCGACCCCTCTATCCCGAGGGCACGGCCGTGGCCAACTACGGATTCGACGTCACGCCGGCGCGACTCATCACTGGCCTCATTACCGAGCGGGGTATCACGGGGGCGACTCGCGAAGGGCTCTTGTCGCTCTATCCGGAGAAGGCCGACACGAGCTCCTGAAAGATCTGCGCAAACTCGGCTCGGTCGCGCAGCGGGCCGACCGTGACGCGAATGCATCGGTCGAGCGGAGGAGCCCCCGGCATCCGCACGAAGACGCCTCGCTCTTGAAGGGCGGTGAGCAGAGCGCGTGCACGGGGCTGTCCGCCCACGTCGATGGCGACGAAGTTGGTCGCGGAGGGGAGCGTCGCGAACCCCAGACTTCGCGCCAGTCGCTCCAGATCCGCCCGGCCCTCGGCGACCGCAGCGACCACCTGCTCCACGTGCACTCGATCGCCGAGAGACGCGAGGGCCCCGGCCTGCGCGACCGCGTTGACGCCGAAGTGGTGCCGAATCTTGTCGAACGCGGCGATGGTCTCGGCCGCGCCGATGCCATAGCCGATTCGCGCCCCGGCCAATCCGTGCACTTTCGAAAAGGTCCGTACGCGAAGCACTCGCGGATCGCTCGGGTCGATATCGGGCGCCGTTCCCGGCGGCGCGAACTCGACGTACGCCTCGTCGAGCAGCAGCAGCGCGTCGGGCGGCAGGCGGTCGATGAACGCTCTCACGATCGACCCCGTGTGCCAGGTGCCGCTCGGGTTGTCCGGGTTCGCGAGGTAAACGACCCGCGCGGACGCCCGGCGTGCCGCTTCGGCGAGCGCCTGGAGATCGTTCGCGTCGTCGCGATAGGGGACGCGCTCGAGTTGCCCCCCGAAGCCGAGCACGTGGAAGTTGAACGTCGGGTATCCGCCGAGCGACGTCACCGCCGCCATTCCAGGCTCCAAGAATGCCCGGACGACGAGCCCGAGGAGGTCGTCGATTCCACTGCCAATCACGATTTGGGCCGGCGAGATGCCGTGAATCCTGGCGATTTCGGCGCGGAGCGCCGCGCTCTCGGGATCTCCGTAGTACGCGATGCGGCCGAGCGCGGCGCGCATGGCCTCGAGCGCGCGCGGAGATGGGCCGAACAGGCTTTCGTTGGCCCCGAGACGCAGCCGGAGCGCCCGCCCCGTCTGCCGCTCGATGGCGTCCGGAGCGACGAACGGAACCGCGGCGGGGAGACCGCCGAGCAGATGCGTCAAGGGCGGGCCCGCCGACATGTCGCCATCAACTCCCAACGTCGGTTCGATTCGGGACGAAATCAGGGAATGTACTTGCCGACCAACCAGGACAAACGCGCGCGCGTGGCGGACGGGATTCGATCGCGAACGGTGATCATCGCGGGCGCGAGCGCAGAAGCAGCGCGGCTCTGCGCGGGATCGGGAAGCGCCCCGGCCAGCTTGGCGATAACGCGGCGGGCGTTCGAGACGTTGCGGTCGAGCAGGGCCAGGACCGCGTCGACGGTGACGTCTTCTTCGCTCTCGTGCCAGCAGTCGTAGTCGGTGGCGAGGGCGAGCAGGGCGTACGGGAGCTCCGCCTCGCGGGCCAGCTTGGCCTCGGGCATCGCGGTCATGCCGATGACCGACACGCCCCAAGAGCGGTAGATTCGGCTCTCGGCCCGTGTGGAAAACTGAGGCCCCTCGATGCAGACGTACGTGCCGCCCTCGTGGACGCGAACGCCGACTTCGCGCGCGCTGCGGACCAGCGACGCGCTGAGGTGGTCGCAGACCGGATCCGCGAAACTGACGTGCCCGACGAGTCCCTCGTCGAAGAAGGTGGAGCGGCGCCGCTTGGTCAGATCGACGAATTGATCGACCACGATGAAGTCTCCGGGCGCGATGTCTTCCTTCATCGAGCCGACAGCGCTGACGCTCAGGAGATGGGTCGCGCCGAGCATCTTCAGCGCGCAAATGTTGGCGCGAAAGTCGATTTCGTGAGGCGCGATGCGATGACCTCGCCCGTGGCGCGGGAGAAAGAGCATGGCGGTGTCGCCGAGCTGGCCGCGCACGATGACGTCGCTCGGAGGACCGAAGGGGGTGTCGACCCGCGCCTCGTCCACCTGCGTGAGGCCGTCGATGTCGTAGAGGCCGCTGCCGCCGATGACGGCGAGGACGTTCTTTCGCGCGCTCATGGGGTGACCGCGGACGATGCTAGCAGCAAGCTCCCCTAGAGCGGCAGCGGCGATGAAGGACGAAGAACCGCCAGGATCGAAGGGGACCGCCTACCGCCTGCTCTTCTTGCGCGCCTCTTTCTCGCGCTTTCGCTGCGCCTTCTTCGCGTTGCGCTCGGCCGTCGAGAGCGCGCGCATCTTGGTCATGCTGTCGGCGGCTCCTGGAGCGAACCCGGGCATCCCCATCCCCGGGAACCCCATGCCAGGCATCCCGGGAAGGCCCATCCCCATGAGCCCTCCCCCTCCCATGCTCGCCATCTGCTTTCGGAGCTGCTTGGCCATCGCCACGTTCTTCATCCCGGGCACCTTCCCGAGCATCCCCATGTTGGCGCCGAGTCCGCCCATCATCTGCTTCATGAAGAGGAATTTCTGGACGAGCTCGTTCACCTGCAGCTCCGGCTGACCTGACCCCTTCGCGATGCGCGTGACGCGGGTCGGCTCTCGGATGAGAGCATTGGGATCGCGCCGCTCGAAACGCGTGAACGACTGGATGATGGCCTCGACGCGGACGAGCTCCTGGTCGTCGATGTTCGCGCCGGGCGGGATCATGTCGCCCATGCCGGGCATCTTGGCGATGAGGTCTTTGATCGACCCCATCTTTTGGATCATGCGAATCTGCTCGAGGAAGTCGTCGAGGGTAAAGTCCCCCTCGAGCATCTTCATCGCCTTCTCGGCCGCGTCCTTCTCGTCGACGACTTCCTGGAAGTCTTTCATCAGGCCGACGACGTCGCCCATGCCGAGTACGCGGCTCGCCATCCCTTCGGGCCGGAACTCTTCGAACTTGTCGAGCTGCTCGCCAACACCGGCGAAGAGCACGGGCGCGCCGGTAACCTCTTTGATGCTGAGCGCCGCACCTCCGCGCGCGTCGCCGTCCAGCTTCGTGAGAACGACTCCCGTCAGGTGAAGCCGCTCGTGGAACGCCTTCGAGGTCTTCACCGCGTCCTGACCGATCATGGCGTCGATGACCAAGAGCACGTTGTCCGGCTTGACGGCCTCTTTGATGTCGACGAGCTCGTTCATGAGAACCTCGTCAATCGCGAGCCGGCCGGCGGTGTCGTAGACGATGACGTCGCACCCGGCCTTTTGGGCGCGCGCGTGGGCCAGCGCCTGCCGGCATATCTCCAGCGGCGCGGCACCAGGCACCTCGAACACGGGCACGCCGGCCTGTGCACCCAGAATCTTGAGTTGCTCTACGGCAGCAGGACGCTGCATGTCCGCGGCGACGAGCAGCGGCTTATGGCCGTCTTTCTTGAGCCAACGGGCGAGCTTCGCGCAGGTGGTCGTTTTGCCGGACCCCTGGAGGCCCACCATCATGATCCCGGTGAGCTGTCCCTTCGGAGCGAACACGAGCGAACCGGCGTCGCCGGGCGCCATGAATCCGACGAGCTCGTCGTGACAGATCTTCACGAATACGTCGCTGGCCGAGACTTTGAGGGCCTGCCCGTCCTGGCCCTTGGCGCGGGTGCGCACGACCTCGCCGAGCGCCTTTTCTCGGACTCGAGCAAGAAACGCCTTCACGACCCCGAGCTCGACGTCGGCCTCGAGCAGCGACAGGCGCACTTCGCGGAGCGCCGACTCGACGTTCTGCTCGGTCAGCTCGGTGAGGCCGGCGAGGCGATTTTTTGCTGCTTTGAACCCTTTGGCGAGGGCGTCGAACATGGGCGGGGCTTAGCACATGTCAGCGTGGAGCATCGCCGTTCGTGCGGAGCTCGGGCGCCTGGTCCCGATTGCAAATCGCTCGCAAGTCGTCGTCCGAGAGCTCGCGCTTCTGGTCGGCGAGCTCCTGAAACGCACGGAAGGCCTGGGCGAGCTGCTCGGAACCGAGGTCGAAGCCGAGCGCACGAGCCCTCGCGGCAAAGCCCGTTCTGCCCGAGAGTTTGCCGAGAACGATCTCGGTCCCGCGCGGATGGCCGATCTGGGCGGGATCGATGCACTCGAAGTTCAGGCGGTGCTTGATGACGCCATCCTGGTGAATGCCTGAGGCATGTCGGAACGCATTGCGACCGACGATCGCCTTGTTGGCGGGTACGGCGATGCCGCTGCGTTCTTCGACCAGCCGCGAGAGCGGATAGATTCCGGTCGTATCGACGTCGGTGTGGACGCCGAGGGACGGGCCGTGCACGGCGATGCTCATCACGACCTCTTCGAACGAGGTGTTCCCCGCTCGCTCGCCGATGCCGTTGACGCACAGTTCTACCTGTCGCGCGCCCGCGCTGACGGCCGCGATGGCGTTGGCGGAGGCCATCCCGAGATCGTTCTGGCCGTGGAACGACAAGACGACGCCATCGAGCTCGGGAACGGCCGCCCGGAGCCAGCGGAAGAGGTCCGCGATGTGCTCGGGGAGCGCGTAACCGACGGTATCGGGGATGTTGATCGTCGTCGCACCAGCTCGGACGGCCGTGCGGACAAGCTCGGCGAGAAACGGCCGATCGGCGCGCGTCGCGTCCATCGGCGAAAACTCGATGTCGCCCACCGCGCGGCGCGCACGCGCGACCATGGCAAAAGCGAGTTCCAGGACTTCCGCGTGGCTGCGGCGAAGCTGGTGTTCGAGCTGCACGTCGCTCGCGTTCACGAACACGTGGATGCGCGGCCGCGCGGCGCCGGCGAGCGCTCCGGCCGCCGAGTCGATGTCGCCCGGGGTGCACCGAGCCAGCGCGCAAACGCTCGCGCTCCGGACTCGAAGCGCCACAGCATGAACGGCGCGCCACTCGATCGGCGACGCAGCGGGAAACCCGGCCTCGATGACATCGACGCGCATCGCCGCGAGCTGTTCGGCGATTTCGAGCTTGTCGCGCTCGGAGAAGAGGACCCCGGCGGATTGCTCGCCGTCTCGAAGGGTGGTGTCGAAGACTGTGACTCGGTCGGACATGGGCGGCTCCTGCTTACGAATGCGGGGCTCCGGGGCGCGTGAGGCGGCGTACCACCGACTATGTAGCCCTCTCAGGCGCAATCGGCGAGCGAGGGTAATTCTTCAGCGGGGCCGCGACTGGCAATCGCGGTGGGATGACCCCGTCGTGGAGGAAGCGCCGGACGACCCATCCAGTCGGACTCTGGCAGAGGGCCGCCGGGAGGCTGTGGAGAACTCCTGAACAAATCGTGGCCGCATGGTCGGAGTACTTGTCCATTGCTTGTGGGGAGCAGCTGTTCACTAGGCCCCTTAAGTCCAGTCCCGTCAAGGCGATCAAGGCAAACGAGACACGGCGACGCGGCAAGGTCGACTGGGAGAGCGCGCGAGGGGCCCTCTTTCCAAGGTTGCCAAGCTTGAGTTTGCCGAAAACGGGGGAGCATGCCCCCTTCCAAGGGCTCCCGTGCGGGAGGCAGGAGCACACCAAGGGTGGTAGGCTTTTGTTTTGACGCCACAACATATTGGGGGTAGAAGCGTGGGCTTGGGTTCGGTCCTTCTCTCTTCGAAGAGGGAACTGAGGACGGCGATGAACCGCGAGCGAGTCGAAGGTCGCACACGGTAACTCGGGGTGGCAAGGTTCCACACGCGGCTCGAACGGGCGCGTGAACGAGGAGACGTTTTGTGCGTGACTGAACGGATGCGAAGTTAACGGGCTAGAGAGTTTGTTCAGAGGAACGCGCGTGGAGGCTAGAAATGGCATACTCGACCGACTTTGGCGGAAACGGGACGACGCATCACAGGGCGGCGCGTAACGAGCACAAGACCGCGCGGGCGGCAGACAAAGGGAAAGGGACGACCGCCCGCCCGAATACACGGGAGAAGCAAGGCAAGCCGGGGCGGGCCGCGAAGGGTCCGGTTGCGCCGGAAGGTGTGCGCGTCGAGCGACGGTTCTCCACGGCCGGCGTCGATCCGCTCGACGAGGTCGTCTACGAGAGGCGATCGAGCACCATCACCAACCAGGACGGAAGCGTCGTCTTCAAGATGGACGGCGCCGAAGTGCCCGCGACCTGGAGCCAGCTGGCGACCGATATCCTCATTTCCAAGTACTTTCGTAAGGCGGGACTGCACGGGGACAAGGACAAGGGCGAGACGAGCGTACGCCAGGTGGTCCACCGGCTTGCGCACACGATTCGCCGAGCCGCGGACGACTTCGGCAGCTACTTCGCGACCAGGGCCGACGCCGACGCGTTCGAGGCCGAGCTTTCGTACATGCTGGTCCAACAGTACGGCGCGTTCAACTCGCCGGTCTGGTTCAATCTAGGGCTTTGGCACGAGTACGGAATCTCTGGCTCGGGCGGCAACTGGGCCTGGAGATTCGACACGAGCGACGTCGCGGAGACCGAGCTCGCCTACGAGCGCCCGCAATGCTCGGCATGCTTCATCCAGGCGGTCAAAGACGACTTGATGTCGATCTACGATCTCGTGAAGTCCGAGGCGCGGCTGTTCAAATACGGGTCCGGAACCGGATCGAACTTCAGCTCCATCCGCGGCAAGCAAGAGAAGCTCTCCGGCGGCGGCACGTCCTCGGGACTCATGTCGTTCCTCGAGGTCTTCGATCGCGCGGCGGGTGCGACCAAGAGCGGCGGCACGACGCGACGTGCCGCCAAGATGGTCTGCCTCGACGTGGACCACCCGGAGATCGCGGATTTCGTGGAGTGGAAGGTGCGCGAAGAGAGGAAAGCGCACGCGCTCATCGCCGCCGGGTACGCATCCGACTTCAACGGCGAGGCGTACCACACGATAAGTGGGCAGAACTCGAACAACAGCGTGCGCGTCACCGACGATTTCGTGCGGGCCGTGCTCGCCGGCGGTAAGTGGCAAACGCGCTTCCGCACGACGGGCGAAGTCTGCGACACCTACGAGGCCAAAGGCCTGTGGCGTAAAATCGCCGAGGCCGCGTGGGGGTGCGCCGACCCGGGGCTCCAGTACGACTCGACGATCAACCGCTGGCACACGTGCCCCAACTCCGGGCGTATCAATGCGTCGAACCCGTGCTCCGAGTACATGTTCCTCGACGACACGGCGTGCAACCTGTCGAGCGTGAACCTCACGAAGTTTCTCCGCGAGGACGGTACGTTCGATATCGAGGCGTACCGCCACACGTGCCGGATCTTTTTCATCGCGCAGGAGATCCTGGTCGACCTCTCGAGCTATCCGACGGCCGGCATCGCGCGAAACAGCCACGACTACCGACCCCTCGGGCTCGGCTACGCAAACCTCGGCAGCCTGCTCATGTCGCTCGGCGTGCCGTACGACAGCCGCGACGGGCGGGCGATGGCAGCGACGCTCACGGCCATCATGTGCGGCCAAGCGTACAAGACGAGCGCGGAGATGGCCGCGTCGAAGTCGCCGTTTGCCGGCTTTGCAAAGAACCGAGAGCCGATGCTGCGGGTCATGCGGATGCATCGGGACGCCGCCTACGACATCGACCGCGATGCCGTTCCCGCGGAACTCTATCGCGCTGCGTGCGACGACTGGGACGCTGCGGTGCGCCTCGGCGAGGCCCACGGCTACCGAAATGCACAGGCCACGGTGCTCGCGCCCACCGGGACGATCGGCCTTCTCATGGATTGTGATACGACCGGAATCGAGCCGGATTTCGCGCTCGTGAAGTTCAAGAAGCTCGCAGGCGGCGGGTACTTCAAGATCGTCAACCAGACCGTCCCGCGCGCCCTGCGACACCTCGGGTACACAGAGCGCGAGGTGCAGGAGATCGTCGCGTACGTCTCGGGGAGCAATACGCTTCTCGGCGCGCCGAACGTGAATCGACGCACGCTCAAGGAAAAGGGACTGAGCGACGCCGACCTCGAGAAGGTCGAGGCGACTCTGCGGGGTGTGTTCGACCTCGACGGCGCGTTCGCGCCGTGGGTGCTCGGCGAAGCGACCTGCGAGCGCTTGGGAGCGACCAAGGATTTGCGGTCGCGCAAGGGTTTCTCCCTTTTGGAGCACTTGGGGTTCTCCCGGGCCCAGATCGAAGAAGCGCAAGACGCGATCATCGGCCGCATGACCATCGAAGGAGCTCCGCACCTCAAGGCCGAGCACTACCCGGTGTTCGACTGCGCGAACCGCTGCGGCAAGCACGGCCAGCGCTTTCTCGCGGCGATGTCGCACGTGCGCATGATGGCCGCGGTGCAGCCGTTTTTGAGCGGCGCGATCTCGAAGACGGTCAACCTGCCACCCGACGCGACGGTCGACGACGTGCAAGCCATCTACGAACAAGGGTGGCGGCTGGGGCTCAAGGCGGTCGCGCTTTATCGCGACGGCTGCAAAGCGAGCCAGCCGCTCTCGACGACGTCCGAAAACAGCGACGCGAAGGACAAAGAGAAAGAGAAGCGCGAGCCTCTTCTCGCGCCGATGCCGCAGACGACCGAGTCGGCTCAGCAGCTCACGCTTCCCATCGCGCCGAACACCCGGCTCTACGGACAGCGCGCGCGCCTGCCGAAAAAGCGCCACGGCTTCACGCAAGAAGCGCGCGTCGGCGGGCACAAGATCTTCCTCCGCACCGGCGAGTACGACGACGGCCAGCTCGGCGAGATCTTCATCGACATGCACAAGGAAGGGGCGGCCTTCCGGTCGCTCATGAACTGCTTTGCGATGAGCGTCAGCGTCGGCCTCCAGTACGGCGTGCCGCTGCAGACGTACGTCGATCAATTCACGTTCACGCGCTTCGAGCCGCAGGGGCCGGTCGAGGGGCACCCGTACGTGAAGTTCGCGACCTCGATCGTCGACTTCATCTTCCGCACGCTCGGTGTCGAGTATCTGCATCGGCACGACCTGGCGCACATCAAGCCGGAGGACTCGGCGCCGGTCGACACGACACCGGTGCACCTTCTGGCACCCACCCAGGCTCCGCCGTCGCCGTCCATCGACAGCGCGCCGCTGCCCCACACGCGAGAGGCCATCGCGCGGAGCGCGGCCATGAGCGAGACGCTCGGCGACAGCGCCTCGGGCGCATCGCCGCTCGACGCGCAGCTCGACACGATGATGGGCGACGCGCCGGTCTGCGACGTATGTGGGCACATCACGGTGCGCAACGGGGCCTGCTACAAGTGCCTGAACTGCGGCAACTCGATGGGGTGCTCGTAGGCGAGCGGGCTCATTGTAGCCGCCGCGTCCGCGCAGATGAAATTGGTAGTTCCGCGCGAGTGACCGGTTGCGGAACGGGAAGATCTTCTCCGCTCTTCTTGCTCCAGTGAGCCCATGTGTGCCCTTGGCTCCACGCGTCGAGTCCTTGCAATCGACGGTGAGATCACGGAAATACTAGGAGGATGAGGCAAGCCGTCTCCACGCGTGCTCTTGCTATCCTCGCCGGTGCGGCCGTACTCTTTTCGGCCAACGCCGCGTCGGCTTTGCTCCCGCTCGATGTCGAAGTCGGAGCGAAAGTCGGCGGAGGCACGACGCCGAGCAACGTCGCGAGTGGTGGCACGAATCCCCTCGGATTCGGCCTCGGCGGGCGCGCGGGAGTTGCGTTTCTGGGCTTGTACGGCGGTGTCTCGATTGCGTACTACTTCGGCGGAAGCGAGACCCTCCCGATCGTGGGAGCGGTCGTCCCTGCCGTTTTTTCCGCCTCGACCCACTCGCTGATGTACGGCTTCGAGGCGGGCTACGGCACCGTGCTGGTCAACGTCGTCACGCTGCGCGCGCAAGTTGGCATTGGCAATTTTACGCAGACAGTCGACCTCGGCTCGGTGAGCACCGACAGCAGCAACCTCTACCTCGAGCCCGGGATCACGGCGCTCGTATCGCTCCCGTTCGGCGGGCTGTTCGTCGGCGCGGATGCGAACGTCCTGGTCCTGCCCGGAGTCAAAGACGCGACCGGCCAGTCCCAGACCGTCACCGCGTTCACCGTTCACGGACAGATCGGGTACAAGTTCTGACCCCTCGGCGAGGCGGACGAGCACGCCAAACTGGAGTCGTCTCGCGCGGGGTGACACGGCCGTTTATCATTGCATCCGTAGGAGTGGCATGACCGCCCGCAAGTTCTTGAACGCCCTGGGGGACGTGCTCGACGCCGTGGACATCTGGGCAGCGACGCGAAAAGGCCGGCTATCGCCTGAAGAAAAGGATCTGATCGGCGCGTACGAGCGCTACCAAACGCTGCGCCAACGCCCGCGCAGTCTCCCGCCACCGCGCGTCAAGGGCTTCCCGCCCGAAGAGCAGCCGACCAAACAGCGGAAGTCTCAATTCTGACCTGAGGGGTATTCGACGAGTGCATCGAGCGGCCGTCGACAGGCTCGGTTCGACGCGGCGGACCGCGGGCGTGCTCGCGGTGCTGGCCGCCTGCGGCCAGCCGACGACTCAGGAAGACTTCGATTGCGAGGTCGCGCTGGCGTATCTCGTGCGTTGCTGCGCTGGCTTTCCGGTCGACCAGGCGTACTGTCCCGAAGATCTCGGGTTTGGCGACGACCCCGGTCTTCCCAACTTCACGCTGTCGTCGAGAGACAGCCGGTGCATTCAGGCCAAGAGCTGCACGGAGTTGGCTTCGGACGGAGTCTGCAGTCGGGTGACTCTAGCCATCGCCAAAGCCAATGCAAACGGCAACCCGCCCTCCAATCCGGACGCTTCGTTCGGGCCGCTGTGCCCTTGAAGCGCGCGCATGTCGGCTGGACCTTCGGGCTCGCGACCGGTCTCTTGTCGGCTAGCGTCCTCTGGGCCGACGAGGATTCGAACGGCTCGACGGAAGTGGTGAGTCAGCCGCCCGGATCGTCGTGGAACGGCTTGCGAGACGATATCGTGAATTCGCTCTGGAAGAGCCGCTTCCGCAGCGGGATGATGGTCTCGTACCGACACATGTACGATGTGGCGGTCTACGGCTGGGGGCCGTACCTGAGCATCTCGCCACTCGCCAAATGGGAACCGAGGGGGTTTCACGCGAGTCTTGAGATACTTCCCGTGTTCGGCAAGACCGGTACGGGCCTCAATGTCGACGAGGTCGAAATCGGTTCTATGTGCGAGTGGGGCTTTCGGAGCGGCGTTCGGCTGGGCGTCGGCGCCGGAGTCTCTTTGCTCGAGTATCCACGCGCCACGACCGGTGGCTCGTGGTGGTCCCTCGCGCCGGGAGCCACCGTTCGAATCGGTTTGGACTTGGGGCTCAGACCCTACGCGTTCATCGTCGCCGACTTGAACGCCGAGTTGGCTGGATTCCTTTGGATCAACTCGGTGATCGTCTGGGGGCCGCGCATCGGGGTGGGCGTCGGGCTCTAGCCATGCTTGAGGATGCCGCAGCCGAAGCCTAACCTCCACCCCGAGCGCGCCGATGCCCGATGCCAGATTCGATCCCGGACCGCGCATCGCGGAGGAGTCGCGGCTTCCGCTCGCGGCGGTACGCGCCGTCATCCGTCTTCTGACGGACGGAGCGACCGTGCCTTTCATCGCGCGATATCGCAAAGAAGAGACCGGCGGTCTCGACGAATTGCAGATCCGTGACGTCGAAGAACGGACATCCTACCTCAGCGAGCTCGACGTGCGACGGCGCGCCATCCTCTCGGAGATCGACTCTCAGGGAAAGCTGACGGCGGACCTGGCGGCGAAAATAGAGTCTTGCTGGGTCAAGGCGACGCTGGAAGACATTTACCTGCCGTTCAAGCCGAAGCGCCGCACGCGCGCCATGATTGCGCGTGAGCGTGGGCTCGAACCCCTCGCTAAGCTCATTTTGACGCAGTCGGCAGCCCCCAACGTGGAAGCCGTCCTCGCGCCCTTCATCGACCCGACGAAGAACGTACCGGACGCAAAGTCCGCGCTCGCGGGGGCGCGCGACATCATCGCCGAGACCATCGCGGATCGAAGCGACGTCCGGGCGTTGGTCCGGGACTTTTTCAAGAGGGACGGCGTCCTCGTGAGCAAAGCCGTCAAGGGCAAAGCGAATCAGCCGACCAAGTTCGAGGACTACTACGACTTCCACGAGAAGGCGCGCTCCATTCCTTCGCACCGATTCCTCGCCATTCGTCGAGGCACCGAAGAAGGCGTGCTTCGCGTGGCCATCGACGTCGACGAGGAAGCCATGGGCGCGCGGATCGCGACACTCGCCAACCGCAAGCCCGCTTCGCCTTTCTCGGGCGAGCTCGCGGCGGCGATTCGAGATGCCGTGGCGAGGCTTCTCTGCCCGAGCATCGAGGCGGAGGTCTTCGCCGAGATGAAGCTCTCCGCCGACAGGGACGCCGTGACCGTCTTCGCCCAGAACCTGCGCAGGCTCCTTCTCGCCCCGGCGCTCGGCCGCAAAGCGGTCATCGGCGTCGACCCCGGCCAGCGCACCGGCTGCAAGTGCGCGGTGGTCGACGACACGGGCAAACTCGTTGCCCATACGGTCATCCACTTGGTGTCAGGCGACGACGCGCTGGCCCGCGCCCGTCAGACGCTGATTGCGCTTTTGACCAAGCACCGGCCGTTCGCAATCGCCGTCGGGAACGGGACGCACGGGAGGGAAACCGCCGACTTTTGTCGAAACGTCGTCATGGAGGCAGGCGCCGGCGTGATCGTCGTCATGGTGAGCGAGTCGGGCGCGAGCGTCTACTCCGCGAGCGACGTGGCGCGCGAGGAGTACCCCGACCTCGATCTGACGGTGCGGGGCGCAATCTCCATCGCGAGGCGTCTTCAGGACCCGCTCGCGGAGCTCGTGAAGATCGACCCGAAGGCGATCGGAGTCGGGCAGTATCAGCACGACGTGCATCAGCCGACGCTCCAGCGAAAGCTCGACGAAGTGGTCGAGAGCTGCGTCAACTCGGTCGGCGTGGAGCTCAACACGGCGAGCGCGCCGCTCTTGTCGCGTGTCGCCGGCCTGGGCAAGGCAATCGCGAAGAGAATCGTGGTTCACCGCGAAGAGCGAGGCGCGTTCCGAACACGAAAGCAGCTGCTCGATGTGCAGGGCCTCGGTCGCAAGGCTTTCGAGCAATGCGCCGGGTTCGTGCGAATCCGCGACGGGACGAACCCGCTCGACGCCAGCGCCGTTCACCCGGAGCGCTACGAGCTGGTCGAACGCATCGCTGCGGACGCGAACATGAAGCTCGCGGAGCTCATCGGGCACCCCGAGTCCGTCGCAAGAGTTCCGTGGTCGAAATATGCCTCCGACGAGATCGGCGTCCCCACGCTCGACGACATCCGCGCAGAACTCGTCAAGCCCGGGCGCGACCCGCGCGACGCGTTCGAAGCGCCCGCGTTTCGCGACGACGTGCGAAAGATCGAAGACCTCAGCGTGGGAATGGAGCTCGAGGGGGTCGTGACGAACGTCACCGCGTTCGGGGCATTCGTCGACGTGGGCGTCCACCAAGACGGCCTCGTCCACGTCTCCCAGCTTGCCGCCCGTTTCGTCCGAGATCCGCAGGAGATCGTGAGGGTGGGCGATCGGCTCCGCGTTCGAGTCCTGGACGTGGACCTCGTGCGCAAACGCATCGGGTTGAGCGCCAAGCCACTGGGCAACGGCGCCAGGGAATCGCTCCCGAAGGGTTGATTCGAGACCATACAGCGTTGGCGAATCGACGTCCCGTCGGCACACGCCCTCACTCGTTTGTTTCCGCCTACCTATGTAGCGCGTCGGTTGGGCCGTAAAAGCACGGGAGGGACCTTGCGCGCGAGCACAATGCCGGGCGAATCGCGTCCCGCAATGGGGCAGGAGGCTTGCATGAACGTCTGGAAAGCAATCGCTATCGCGTCGTCTTCGGTGTTGGCCATCATCATCGCCTGCGGAGGAGCCCAAATGGCCGAGCGCCCCGCCGCCGCGGATCAACCCAACATGGTTGCCGCGCGGGAGCATTTGCTCCAGGCGCGCACGTCCCTCGAGCGGGCCGAGCCCAATAAGGGCGGCCACCGAGAGCGCGCCATTCAGCTCGTCGACTCGGCGATTTCTCAGGTCAACGAAGGAATCGAGTACGCGCGAACGCACTGACCCCGATCGCCGCTCGGTCGCGCAAGACCTCGCTTCGATGGACTCGAGGTAGTAGGCTGCCCGGTCGATGAAACGCGTTACCGCCGGCCGACCGCGGCTGATGATGATCTGCTCCGCGCTCTCCTTGTTGGCGCTGTTGTCCCTCGCGCCGGGCTGCCCGAAAAAGCAGCCCGTCGCGATCGAGGACGCCGAGGCTCCGCCGCCTCCGAGTGCGCCGACCGTGACGGAGCTCGCACCCCTCACCGACACGACGGACGCCGGCGACGCAGCGGCGGAGGCGGCGGCGCCGAAGAAGTGGGTTGGCCCGGTGGTCCCTCCGAACCAGGCGAAGATCGAGGCGTGTTGCGTCGCGATGCGCGCGCAGGCAAAGCAGCTCGGATCGTCGCCGGAGGCTTTTCAGATCAACGCTGCGGCCGCGCAGTGCGACGTCTTCGCGAAGCAGGTCGGACCGCAAGGGACTGCTCCGGAGTTCGCGCAGATTCGGCAGATCCTCAAGAGCGTGAAGCTGCCTTCCGCGTGTCAGTTCTGAGCGGCCGCACTTTTCGGCGACAACTGCACTTCGACCCAACCCGCGGGCTGGCCGTTATGGGAGCGCAACGGCACGATGCGCACGATGCGCGCCATGGTGGGTCCCCAGACGAACGAGTCGCCCTCGCGCAGGCTACTGTAGATGCCCTCGTCCCCGCGGGAGGACCGGGAGCGCGAGACGATGCGCACCGACACTGGACCCCCATCGGGAGCCGGGTCGACCCTGGCCGACGCGAAGAATGTCTCGTCGAAGGCCGCGTCGCCGTCCAGCGGGATGAATACGTCGTTGGCCTGGAGGGGCGGCAAGTCTGCACTGTGGGGATCGAGGACGAGGACGGCGTAAGGCCTCGACGTGGGTGCAGGCATCTCCAGCCCACGGCAGGCGTTGATCTTCACGAAGCCGCCCGGCATCGGGAGGAGCTCTCCCTCCATCGCGTCGAGCATCGCATGAAAATGAGGAGTAGGCCCCGAGAAGACGGACCAGGAGACGTCGAGTCGACAGAACGGACGAAAGTCGCGAATTTCGATCGACCCGCCTTTGAAGACAGCGGGGAATTCCCCTGCCGGCCGCTCGGTCAACACTTCGCACTTTTGCTTGGAGCAATCGTCGCGGTCATAGCGTGGGGCGTCGCGGTCATGGCGTGGCGGTTCGCAACCTGCGCTGGAGGCTGCGAGGAGGAGACCGAATCGGGCGGCTACATTCTTCATGGGACTCATTGGACGGATCCGACATCGACGGCCGTGAACCATTTCGTGAGTTCGTCGCACGGAATGGGGTCCGGCTGATGCTCGTTCCAAGGATTGTTCAGCGTGAAGCAGCGTTTGCCGTTGTGCACTTCCGTCCCCACGACTTGGTACGCGTGGCCGTCGACGAGCTGGTATGCGTTGTTCACGCTGTTCTTCGTATCGAGTACGACGAGCTTGCCCGCGGCACAGTCCGCCGCGATCTGCTCGGCGCTGTAGCCGAGCCAACCGACCCTGTGCTGTTCGGCCGGTTTTCCCGTGAGTGCCTCCATGGCGCGGAACGGCGCATCGCCGCGGGACGTCTGGTTGTAGCCGCCCCGGACCGCCGCATATGCTTGTTCGAGCACGAGCGGCCAGACTTCGTGGGGGCCATCCTGCTGCTTGAAATCCGTCGTGCCGCGCGGAAGGGCGTGGCCGAGCACGAAGGAGGATTGCACTGTGACTTTCACCTCGGAGAAGGTCTTCGCGGCGAGACCCCAGTAGTGGGACTTGGGCTCGTGCAGCGTGACCGTGTAGGAGACGACGTCACCCTGCGGGTTCTTGTTTTCTGTGATTGCGTTCTCTACCAGGGCGCGGCCCGCCGGAGTGCTCGCGAGCGCCCCCAGGGTCGCCATGAGGGCGCAGTCACCAGCCATGTTCTGATGCACGTCGCGCACCGCGACGGCCTCGACGTCGTTGGTTTGGCGCAAGAAGAGCACGGGATTGGCGACTGGCGCGCCGTTGCCGCAGCGCTCGTAGTCGTGGCCTTCGTCGAAGTTGCAGTCGGGTGGCCGGGGCACGCCGGTGGACGCGAAGAACGCGTCGGCGTGCACGTAGCTGAGCGCGCGCTGCGCGAGGCCGCTCAGCGGGCCGGGATTGGAGGGGGTGGCTCCGCCGCGGTCTTCAGGCGGCTCTGGGGCGGAGGATTGCAGTCGGTACGTTCCGATCGGCTGGGTCATGCCCTCCCAATCGAGTCCGCCCCTCAACGAGTTGCGTGGTTTCTTTCGCGACTCAGGCGACCGCGTCGGCCACCCGCACCCGATCGGGCGCTGGCCACAGATCTCCGCGAAGGCTTTCGAGCTGCGCAGTCACCGTGGCGAGCTCCCCTGCCTGCACCTCGACGGATGCCGAGGCTGCCGCTTCGTCGCCCTGCCCCAATGCCCGGGACTCCTTCGTCGCCTGAAGCACCTCCACCACTTCCCGGTGCAGTTCTTCGCCTGCGGCAACGACCCAGGCGTCGAGCTTTTGGGCGAACTGTTCGATCAGCTCGTCGAGCTTGGGCCGCACCTTGTTGGCGGTTTCTCGGAGTACCTCGGGTGCGAGCTCGTTCGCTCGCTTCTTCAGTTCCTCGTGGATTTTGCCACGGGCGAACATCGCGAAAATCGCCGGCCCCGCCACCGCCAGAAGTCCGCCCGCCATCAAGTTGACAGCCATCAGCGCGACGCCCCCGAACATCAACGCCACGACGCCCACGTCGTACCGAATCGTGTCCACCTGCACGTCGAGCCTTCGCAGGTCGCTGCCGAGCGCGGTGGCGACGCGCCGAGCGCTGTCGCGCGCGTCGTCGCGCACGAGCGCGACGGTCTTCTCCGCACATGCCTCGAGCTGCGCGGCGATTTCTTTCGTTTCTTCTTCCGCCCACTGCTTGAACGAGTCTTCGAGGAAGGACGGTAAGTACTGTTTGAGATCCTGAGGTTTTGCCGAGTCGATGACGTTGGGCAACTGGCGGTTTACGTCGTCGACGAAGCGGTCGAGGTCTTTGCGCGCGCCCGTCTTGATGCCGGAGATGTCCTCTCGAATCTGCATGCGCCGCTGTTCGATGGTCCCAGCTCGCCCGGAGAGATCCTTCTCCAGCGCCGCGATGCGGCGGTCGATCTCCTCGGTCTTCATGAGAACGCTCCGGCGCCTGGCGTCGACTCCCTTCGACAAAAGCTGCGCGACGCCGAGACCCTCGCCGAGTGCGTTGTCGAGCAAGATGCGCCCGCGCTCTTCGGCGAGAAAGCGCGTCAGGTGGTTCACGAGCTCGTCGATGCCGCTCCCCGCGCGGTCGCCGGCGAGCGCCTTCTCGGCGCTGATCGGAAAGACCACGGGCGCCTTCACCAGCGTCGAAAGGTGGTTTTTCGCGTACGCCAGGGCCTCACGCTCCTCGTCGGGCGAGAGCAGGTCCCACTTGGTGATCACGAACACGATCTTGTCGCGCGACGCCTTGAGGAGCTTGTCGTTCAAAAAGACGCGCTCGCTCTCTTTGAGGATCTGTCCTGCGTCGAGAAGAAAGAGGACGGCATCGGCGCGCGGAATGTAGCTGTAGGTGATATCGGCGCGTTGAAGGGACAGATCGTTCACGCCCGGGGTATCGACGAGCAAGATGCGCTCCTTCAGGAGCGGCGCGGGATAGCCGATCTCGAGGTAGTCGACGTTCTCGGCGCTCGCGCCTCCTCCCACGGCGAAGCGCTTGGCCTCGTCGAACGGAATCGCGCGCCTCTCCCCGCCGGCATACACGACCAGGGCTTCGGGTTGCTCGGCCCAACGGATATGATGAATGGCAGCGGTCGTCGGAGTCACGCCCACCGGGAGCGCTTGCTCGCCCAAGAGAGCGTTCACGAATGTCGTCTTTCCGTGGTTGAATTCACCGACGACGACGAGGTGGAATCGGTCCTCCTCGAGCTTGCGCACGAGGCCTCGGTCGATTCGTTCGCGCAGGCTCTTGGTCCCGAGCCCGCCGGCGACCTTGCTGAGGCTCTCGAGCGCGCGGACGACTTCGTCACGCTTCTCGAAGAACGCATCGAGGAGCGGCTTTTCGACCTCGTCCGTGCTCATCACGCCTCTCCCTTCAAGAGCGCCGAGACCCGCTCGTCGACCTCGCTCATGGTCGGACCGGTCGGAGGTTGACCGATCGCCTTGCGATAGAGCTGGCTTTCGGCGAAGACGCGCATCGCCAGGACACGCTTGGGAAGCCACGGATGGGTCGCGAAGACCTCCATGTACTTGCCGATGCCTTGGCTTCCTTCTTCGTGCTGTTCGAGGAACGCATCGACGTTGAACTCCTCGTAGAGTTTGCGCGAACCGACCGCCAACTTGGTGATTGCGCGCTCTGCCGCCCGGTGATCCTTCGCGACGAGCATGCCCGCGCGATCACATGTTATTTCGGCGCGCCGCGACCAGGTGCGGAGCGCGACGAGCGCGGGTTGCAGAATCCACGGCAGGAACATTCCCGCCATGTACGTGAGATAGTGCATCGCCGTGAGGTAGGCGACGTGCGAGTTGTGGATGTGACCGCACTCGTGGCCGATGACCGTCAGCAGCTCCTCGTCGGAGTAGTGATCGACGAGCGCCGAGTGGACCATGATGAACGAGTCCTCGTTGGTCCCGAGGGTCCCGGCGTTGAACGTGGGACTGTTGACGACGAAGACCTGGGGCATCGTGATTTGGAGCGCGTCGCACGCGGTCTTCGTGATCCGATAGATCCGGGGGAACTGCCGGTCACTCACTTTGACCGCGTGGCCCAGCAGCTGATGTTTCCCGAGCTGCTTGAAGAGCCGCACGCTCGCCTCGACCGCGAGCGCCACCGGTCGGGTGTTCTCGAAGGCGATGCGCGATTGCCGGTCGAACGTATACGTGTACTCGTGCCCGGTAGTCGCCGTGCCGCCGCCCGCACGCTCGGTCTTCCTGCGTGCGACGAAGCCTTCGAAGTCGAGTCGCGGTGCCTGCGCCATGGCTTTAGCCTAAGCAGCCCACCCGCGATCCGCAATTGTCGGACTCGCGCCGAGGGCTGCTACTGCGGTTTGATGCCGCCGCTCACGAAATGGGTTTCGGCCGGCACCGGTCGCAACGCTCCCGATGCGAGGATCACCACTCCGGCGGCGATCGCCACTCCCGTCCCGACCAGGCCCCAGGTGGCCCACGGCATCCCCTTGCGCTCGTTACGCCGCTCGTCGTCGGGCGACCACGTCCACGGCTCGGGCGCGCGCCATTCGAGAGCGGGCCCGCAGCGGTTGGTTTCGCAGAGGGCCATTCGGAGGCTACCAGGCCCGGTCCCCGCCGTTGCCGCGACCCATGCGCGGCAGTCCACGTGCCCCGCGTCGATCTGAAGCGCGCCCGGCGCCCCCGTCGGATCCGCGGTCACGTGCGCCCGGGCCACATCTCGAACAGAGCATGGAAGCACCCCGGGCGCCTTCACGCGTACGGAGGAGCTGCCGGCCGGCACCTCGATCCACTCGGCCCAAACGGGAGCGCCCCCCCACGTCGCGACGAGCGCGTGCGTGCCGGCGCGCGTCGGAATCACGGTGTCTTTCGCGGGCTGCCCATCCAGCCAGAGCTCCGCGTCCTCGGGAGTCAAGTCGACGGCGATCGTAGCGGACGATGGATGCCTCGCCGATGCTTCTTCCCCGACGCCGGCCACGCGACCGCCGTCGATGGCCTCTGCACGCAGCCACGCCCCCTCGGCGAACTGCAGGTCGGTCGGCGGGACGTGCCGCCATTCCACCGACCGGGCGCGGTCCAATTCCGCCATGAGCCATGCGGCCTGGGGCCATTCGGGGTGCGCGCGCAGCAGCGATTCGGCCGAAGACAGGGCGCGATCGGCACTGTCCCGTTCGCGACCGGCGATCGCATCGCGAGCGATGTCGAGCCATCGCTCGACGGCGTCGCCCATACCGAGGTCGACCGCAAGCGCCGGCACCTCGGCGTGGACGGGAGACGTCAGCGGCACTCCGCGAGCGCGCGACCAGCTCGCGAGCGCACGAGCTTGCGCCGCGTCGGGCGGTTCGGGCGCCAACCAGACCAGCGTCGCCGCCGAATCCACGAACGAGAGACTACCGGGATTTGGATTCGCGGCGGGCCGGCTTTTTCTTGGGGGGCTTTCCTTCACTCCGGGCTTCTTCGATCGCCTCGATCACCTTGTCGGCATGCCCGTCGACCTTCACTCCGCGCCACGCCCGTGCGATTTTGCCGTCCGGACCGACGAGGAAAGTCGAACGAATCACCCCCTGTACTTTCTTGCCATACATCGTCTTCTCCCCAAAAGCGCCGTACGCTCGGTGCACGGTGAGCTCGGGGTCGCTGAGAAGCGGAAATGCAATCTCGAACTTGTCGCGGAAACCGCAGTGCGTCTTCACGGAGTCCTTCGACACTCCGACGACATCGGCGCCTAGTTTCGCCAAACGTGGGACCGCGGCCGAAAAGGCCTGCGCCTCGCGTGTGCACCCCGGCGTGTTATCCTTGGGGTAGAAGTAGAGGACGAGCCACCGGTCCGCGTAGTCATCGAGCGAGACACGGTTTCCAGCGTCGCTTTCCAGGGCGAATTCCGGCGCCACGGCGCCTTCTTGGACGACCATGAGGACCGATTCTAACCGACTCGGGGCGTCCGAAACGAACGAATGAGAGGCCTGTGCAGATCAACTTCGGCGGCCGCGAGATCGCACTCAAGCTCGTTTACTACGGGCCGGCGCTCAGCGGAAAGACGACCAACCTACGCGCGCTCCATCAGCTCACCACGGAGGGATCCCGAGGGCGGCTGATGACCCTCGAGACGAAGGACGACCGCACCCTCTTCTTCGATATGCTCCCGCTGACGTTGCGGGCCGAGACCGAGCGCGCCGGACACGGCATGACTTTGCGGGTCAAGATTTTCACTGTCCCCGGGCAGGTGCTTCACGCGTCGACCCGAAGGCTCGTCCTCCAGGGGGCCGACGGCGTCGTCTTC
>CAZVPE010000067.1:0-24710 GCA_964628155.1 uncultured Polyangiaceae bacterium
GAGGGGCCGGGGGTGAGGTTCTCAGGCCGCGAGGCAAGGAGAGGGCGCCCTGGCGTGGGCCTTTTCTCGAAGGCCGAGCGAAGCTATCGGCGAAAAGCACCAGGGTTCTGGTCTCTTGGACCGAAGATCGCCGTACCGATGCGGACGATTGTCGCGCCGCAAGCGATCGCCACGTCGAGGTCGGCCGTCATGCCGATCGACAGCTCGGGAAGCGCTCGTTCCCCGCCATGCAGGTTGCGCAGCGAGACGAGCGTTTCGAACACCCGTCGAGCCATGGCGAGATCCCCGGCCGGCGGGACCGTCATGAGTCCCCGCAGCGCGAGCGTGGGCTGCTCGCCGACCGCGGCCATCACTTCGGCAATTTCACTCGGGGTCGCCCCCGCTTTTTGTGGCTCGCCTCCGACGTTCACTTCCACGAGGACAGGCAGCGGACTCGCTCGCGAGTCGTTCGAAGCCCGACGGCCGAGCTCCCGGGCCAGCGTCGTGGAATCGACCGTGTGGACCACGTGGGCGTGCTTGGCAATCACCTTGGCCTTGTTCACTTGAAGGTGCCCGATGAAATGCCATTCGATGTCGGGCAGATCCTCGAGCGCGAGCGATTTGGCGGCGAGCTCCTGCGCGTAGTTCTCTCCGAACGCGCGCTGTCCCGCGGCGTACGCCTCCCGGATCGCCTCCGGCGGCTTGGTCTTCGACACCGCGACCAGTTTGACGCGCGCCGGGTCCCGCCGGCTCGCGCGCGCCGCGTCCTCGATTTGCGCGTGCACGCCGCGGAGCCGCTCGGCAATGCTCACCGCTTCCTCGCTTGCCACACCATCACGTCGCTGTCTTTCGTCAGGGGCCCGCCTTGAAAATCCCCTTCGACGCGCTCCACGTCGAAGCCGTTGTAGTGCAGCAGCGTCTCCCATTCCTGGGGGAAGAACTGCCGGTGGGCGAGCGGCGTGACCCAGGCGTTCTCGGGATCATGCATCGGCTCGAACTCCATCGAGACGAACAGCACTTGGCGGACCGGATCGTAGTCGAACCGCTCTCTGTTTTTGACCATGACCCCGGCGGTCGGGTGCCGGAACCGCGGCGCGTGGTAGGGCCGGGCGGGGTCGCGCGAGAGGTTTTCCAGAGACGGAACGGAAAGATCGACCACGAAGCGCCCACCCGGCGCAAGGTGCGCCCGCACCCGCGCAAGGAAGCGCTCGACGTCTGGTCGCGTGTAGAGATGAAGGGCGGTGTTGAAGGTACAGACCACGAGCGGGAATCGACGTGCGAGGCGAACCCGCCGCATGTCTCCGCGCACGAGGCGGACCCGGCGTCGCACTTCCGGCGGCTCGCGCTTCAAGCGAGCGCGCGCGTCGGCGAGCATCGCGGGCGACCAGTCCACCCCGACGACGTCGACGCCATGCCTCGCCACGGGCAAGGCGATACGTCCGTTGCCCACACCGTACTCGAGCACGGGACCGCCCGTCCGAACCGCCAGCGCCACATAGTACGCAACGTCGTCGATGCGACTTGCGTACGTGGTCGTGTAGTAAGCGGCGTCCTCGTAGTGCGCACGCGAGCCAGCGTCGAGCTCGCGGTCGCGCCGTCTCAACCGAACTCGCGCCGGTTCAACTCTTCGATGTACACCTGGACGGCCTCGTTGGTCGGTCGATCGTAGTGCACCTTGCCGGAGGCGATCTCGCGGAGGGCGGTGACGGCGGCCTTGTTCTTGGAGTGCACGAGCGGGGTCGCCCCCTTCATCAACTGGCGCGTCCGCTGCGACGCAAGCACGACCAAGGCGAAGCGGTTCTCTTCGCGCTCGAGGCAATCTTCAACGGTGACACGGGCCATCGGGGGTTCTCTCGCTTCCGGAAAAGGCCCGCGCACCTTACTTTGCCGGGGCGCTATTGTCACGTCGAACGAGTTCGATCGCGTCCAGCTCGTCCACCAGATCGCTTCCGAAGTACCAGGCGATCTCGCTTCGAACGCCGCGGTAAAGCGTGGGCCCGTCGCCGTAGCATTGGAGCGACCGGTCCTCGATTTCCGTGCTGGGGTGGAGCAGTCCTCCGTCGAAGGTGATGGGAAAGAGGACGCTCACCATTGGCTTGAGCTCGTGGTAGTCCACGCCTTCGGCGAGCGCGAACGAGTGGATGGTGCACCCGCGGCCCGCTCGGTTGCGAAAAACGCACGCGCCGTCTTCGACGCGGGTTCTCGTCTGCCGCCCGCCCGGGAACTCGGCATCGTTGGTCCACTCGCCCGTGAACCAGCGGTCTCGCGGCACGCCCGTGAATCGCTCGATGTCGGCGGCGCGCGCTTCCAGCCGCGCGACGTTCTCGACATC
The DNA here is from genome assembly GCA_964628155.1 of uncultured Polyangiaceae bacterium. Classification (GTDB taxonomy): domain Bacteria; phylum Myxococcota_A; class Polyangia; order Polyangiales; family Polyangiaceae; genus Palsa-1150. Next base: position 2,312 of record CAZVPE010000067.1, read on the forward strand.
GACGTCTACGCCGTATTGGCAGCAGGAATCGTGACAGTACGAGCAGCGCATGCACTCGACGAAATAGGTGTAGAGAAAGACGGTCGTTTCGACTCGATCGACGACGGGTGCTCCCCATCGACACGTATACGAGCGGCTGAGGGCGCGAATCATTCGCCCGAGCGTACCATTCTCGACCATGGTCTCGGTCGACGATGGCGAAGCGTTGGAGCGATTTCGTTCGGCGTGGTGGCAGCGCCTCCTGGCCGAGCGGGTGACCTACGAACTCACCCGCTTTGCAATCCTTCGCCTCCTCGCGTTCGTTTACTTGGTCGCGTTCGTCGCTCTCTACCGGCAGCTCGATCCCCTGCTCGGGTCTCGGGGCCTCCAGCCCGTCGTGCCTTTCCTCGCGTGGGAGAAGGCTCACCTCGGGGGATCCGCGTTTTGGAAGGTGCCGACGATCTTCTGGCTCGGCGCGTCCGACGCGACGATGCACGCGGCTTCTTGGGCCGGCATTCTGCTATCGGCGGCCGCTCTGGCCGGAGTGACGAACGCGCTCGTGCAGCTCGCGCTGTGGGCGATCTATTTGTCGTTCGTCCACGTCGGACAAATCTTCTACGGGTACGGCTGGGAGATCCAACTCCTCGAGACTGGTTTTCTGGCGATCTTCCTTTGTCCTTGGCGTGGGGTCGCGCCCCTGCCGAAGTCCGCCGCGCCGAAGACAGTGATTTGGCTTTTTCGGTGGCTCATCTTTCGGATCATGATCGGCGCCGCGCTCATCAAGCTCCGCAACGATCCTTGCTGGCGCGATCTCACATGCCTCGATTACCACTTCGAGACGCAACCGAATCCCAACCCACTCTCCTTGTGGCTGCACCACGCGCCCCGGCCCGTGCACGTGCTCGGTGTGCTCCTCAACCACTTCGTGGAACTCGTGGTGCCCTGGTTCGCGTTCGGCTTCCGGCCCTATCGGCACGCGGCGGGGCTTCTGCTGGTCGCCTTCCAGATCTTCCTCATTTCGAGCGGCAACCTGTCTTTCCTCAATTGGCTGACGATCGTCCCTGCGCTCGCGTGCTTCGACGACGCGGCCTTTTCCGTCTTCTTGCCTGCAAGAGCCCGCGGGCCGCTCCTCGCCGGATTCGGCTCGAAGCGATCGTCACGCGGCCAGTGGCGTGTCACCGCGGCCCTCGGGATCGTCGTCGCCGTGCTGAGCGTGGCCCCCGTCGCGAACATGCTGTCGGGGAAACAGTCGATGAATCGCTCGTTCTTTCCGCTCGATCTCGTCAACACGTACGGCGCTTTCGGAAGCGTCGACCGAGAGCGGTACGAGGTGATTCTCGAGGGAACGCGCGACGCGCTTCCGGTACCGTCCGCACGATGGGAGGAGTACGAACTTCCGTGCATGCCGGGAGACCCGCAGCGGCGCCCGTGTCTCGTTTCGCCGTACCACTACCGGCTCGACTGGCAGATGTGGTTCGTGGGCAATGGTGCGGCTCGCGGAGAGTCCATCGAAGACGAGCCTTGGTTGGTGCACCTCGTCTGGCAACTGCTCGCCGGCGTGCCATCGCCCAAGTCCCTCTTTTCGCGCAATCCCTTCGACGACGCTCCACCGAAGTGGATCCGAGCCGACGTCTGGCGCTACGCGTTCACGCGGGACGGCGCCCGACCCCGCGATTCCTGGTGGACGCGCGAACGGGTGGGGGAGTTCTTGCGCCCGGTGTCGCTCGAAAATGAGCAGCTCCGCGACTACGTGCGAAGCTTCGGGTGGACCGAAGGCGAGCTATGACGCGAAATAGGTCGTGGCGCGTTTTTGGCCACGGCTCTTCAGCTGTTTCTTTGCCAAGCCTTCCTTGAGGATACGCGGCATCTCCTTGGCTTGCATGTTCAATTGGTCGCGTATCTGCTCCGCGCGCAAACCACTCTTGTTCTTTTTCACGAGGGCGACGACCTGATCGAGCGCGCTGGCGATGTCCTCCGGGGACCGACGTTTCAGCCTGCCGGGCGAGCGGGTTCGCGCAGCGGCCGGCCGAGGCGCACCGTTTGGTTGCTCGCGGCGCGGTCGCGCGGAGGGCGCGGAAGACTCGGAAAGGAGTTCTTCGAGAGGAGCCCCCTTGATCGCCTGCAGCACTGCGTTGGCGAATGAGGTGGCCAGGGAGGCGAGCTGGGAATGAAGATTGGACATGAAGAGTCCAATAGCACGAATCGCCCATCCCGTCTGAAATTCAGTGGAGTCTTCTTTCCCGGGCCCCGACTTCCAATGGAAACGATCGACAGGCGACTCTGTCGACATCCGGCGGCTTCGAAGCGAATCGATTTTGCTGTAGTGGACGTGATGCGGACGTGACGCGGGCGTGATGCCCGGAAAGTGGCGACCGGCCCGCGGAGCGGTGATTGGACGCCCTTGCTGGAGGTCTCCGCTGGCCAATGCTCAACGCCCGGTGCGCACTTTGTCTTGGCTCGGTGTTTGGAGCCCGCTTACGCTAGCGTATCCATTCCGGCTATGCTTTGGGCTTGGGCTTGCGGCGGACAACCGGTGCGGTTGGGTGGAAAACGGTGACGACGAACGGAGGAGTGGAGGGCGCTTAGAAGTTCGACTGGAGGAGTGGCCGAGTGGTTTAAGGCAGCTGACTTGAAATCAGCCGTAGTCGGAAGGCTACCGGGGGTTCGAATCCCTCCTCCTCCGCCACCAGACCCGAGCGCTCTCGGTGATTGTGAAGGCAGCAACGTCGGGTGTCGTCCGGCCAGAGCCGTCTTGAGGGCTTGGCGGCGGGCGCTCAGCCCCGGGCTGGCGGTCGCGTCGCGTCGAACGTCTGCCAGATCCAGAAGACGACGCCGTGGAACGCGAAAATGTCGTGCAGCAGCCGCGGGAGCCCACGCGCAAAGAACGGAACGTCGAGTCCCATCGTCGTCGCGTAGACGCTCAAGAAGATGGCGTTGAGGTTACCGACGACCAGAACGAGCCCCAAGATGGTTGCACCACGCGTCCCTCGCCCCGAAACCATCTGGCCCAAGCCCGGGACCAGAAACGACAGTCCGCCGCGCAGTAGGGGAGGAGCGTCTCGCATGCCCGGAAGGGACCATCGGCTCTTCTGCGGGTCAACGGTAACCGTCGCCCACGGCATGCAGCTCCAACTCCGCGCGGATCGCGTCGCCGGGTAGCCGCGGGCCCGCGAAGATCAATACCGGTGCTGCCAGACGAGATCGACGATCGACGTCCCTGCGTCGCCCACCGTCGTCTCGAGCGACCACTTGCGCAGAAAATGCCAGTTCAGGGTGAGCAGTGTGGAGTCGGGGTTCGTGCCCGGCGGTGGCGAGCCGAGGACCCACGCGATCTGCAGAGAAATGTCGCGGGCGATCTGAACTTCCACCTCGGGTCGCGGCGTGGTCTGCGACGTGTCGATCTTCGTCGAGATGCCGCCGGCCAGGCCCATGTTTTGGAGCGCCCGATCGATGCCGCCCAGGGCGCGGTTGAGCGGCTGGGTGGCTACGCTGCCGGCGGCGCCGGCCATCGGCGAGGTCCCGGCCATCGGCGAGTTCGCCTGCGCCGATTGCTCGTCGGTGGTTCCGAAGAGGATCAGCGCAACGATCTCGCTCTCCGCCCTCGCCGGCTCCGAGCGAAGCTTTACTTTCCCGGTCTTCAGCGGACCGACGAAATCGGCATAAACGCGCGTCTGGTCGGGGGCAGTCCACGTCGCGGTGAGGAGGATTTGGGGGTTGGTCGGATCGTCGCCCACGAACGTCACAGTCCCGTGATCGATTGCAAATGGCTTTCCGAGAACGTCGATGGTTCCACGCGGCATGCGAATCTGGCCCCCGACTTTGGTTTTCCCGTCCAGCGCGATGGTCGGCTGCCCCTCGAGGCGTACGTCGAGATCGGTGCCGCGACTGACGCGCATGTCGACCATGCGAACGCCGATCTGGACGGACGTACCGCGATTGCGCGTCGAATCGACCGCACTGTCCCGCGGTCCGTCGAGCGGCGCTTCGACGAATTCACCCGCTGCGGGTCGCAGGCCCACGCGAACTCCGGGAACCGGGCCGAGGGATTGAACGTCCAGCGAGGACGTACCGGAGGGCAGTTCGACGTGCGCGGAAGGCACGTCGACGACCACGTCGAGCCGTTGGTTCGCCGCGCTCCGGTCGACGCCGACCGCGAAGTCGCCGTCGAGCATGCCCATCTGGACCCCGTCGAAAACGAGTGGGAGCGGATCCTTCGATGGGATTCGTAGACTCGCCCGTATCGCCCCGAGCGATCCCCCCGTGAAGCGAGCGGAGGCCGCACTCTGGACGGTTCCCGTGATTCCTTTTGCAACGGCGTCTTTCAAGAAGACGACGCCGTCCGGCCTGAGAATGAGCTTCGCGGATGCCCCGTGGAATGGACCCCCGAACGAGGTCAACTGGAAGGCGCCGTTGTCGAACGAGATGGTCCCCTCGGGGCGCACGGTCCCTCCGGGGGCAAACTCGACGCGCGCGTCGGCGTCGATCCGCCCATCGAGCGCGCTGAGCCAAGGCGACACGAACGGGAGAAGAAAGGCCGCTCGGAACTGCTTGGCGTTCAACGATGTCTCCGCCGACTGGGACAGGTCGAGGGTCGGCGCGTCCGCACGTCCCCAGTGCACACCCGCGCGTGCGTGGCCCTCCGCGAATCCGTCCGCTTGATCGAGACGAGCCGTGGCGTCGAGGGCGTGGCCGTCCATCGTCGCCTCCACCCTCGACGAGCGGCAGGGGACTCCTCCGACCTCCAGCCCCGCGAAATCGAGCGCAAGGTTTGCCCTGGCGTCGGAGTGCAGTCCGTCGACGGAGAGTTGCCCGCTCACCGTCCCACGCACCTGGCTGTCGTCGAGCAGCGCGATGCCGCGCAGGGGCAGGCGGTCCAGAGTCGCGCTCGCGGACGCCACCCAGGGAATGTCGGTCCCGGTCAGGCCGCCGACGATGTCCGGCGCATTGGCGAGTATCGTTGCGCTCGCGTTGATCACCCTTCGACTGCGCGACGCTGCTTGAAGGTTGGTTTCGAATTTTGCGCCGTCGTAGTGGGCGCCCACGGTGAGGTCGAGCGGAAAGGCCAGTATCGAGGGCAAGGCGTTGCCGCCGACGAGAGACGCGGACCCGTCGACGGTCGGGCTGATGACGGAACCGTGCCACGACACCGTCGCCCGAAGCTCGCCGCCAATGGGACCGATTCCCCAAGGGCGTGGATAGGACGCGAGCTTCCGAGCCGGAACGGCGATTCGCGCGTCGAACGGCATCTTCAGGAGTGCTTCGCGGGGGCTCTCGTCGGAAAAGAGAATCGCATAGGGAACGGCGTCCGACTTCGCGTCGACTTCCAGCATCGTGCCGGTCGCGTCTCCGATCTGCGCCTGGAGGGCCGTATTCCCGGTGTTCCCGTCGACCGTGACGTGCAGGACGGGATCGACGCCCGCGATTCGCCACGCGCGCTCGGGGCCGGAACCAGGGCCCCCCGCGCTCGGCGCGGCCGTTCCGGAGGCCGATCGGCCGACGAGCACGAGGCCCGAAGTGTGCGCCGCGACTTCGACGCGCGGTGTCGCGTCGTCGCCGGTGTCACGCGAAACGAGTCCCTTCGATTCCAAGGTCCCCTGGACGCCATCGAACCGATTCCCGATCCGAGGGAGGCGCGCCGCCAGCCGAGCGAGGTCGACGCGTGCGTCGAACTCCACGGCGCCCCAGGCCTTCCTCCAGGGCGACACGGTGAGCAACGGGCCGGTCCCGACGTGGACCGAAGACGATTCGAGCTGAATCGTGCCGATGTCGTCGATGCTCGCGGTCGCGCGTCCCGACGCGTGTCGGCCGTCGATGGTCACGTCGATGCGCGCGCTCGCGTCGGCCAAACCCGAATAGGCAGCGTGCTGCAAGTCGACCGAGAATCGGCCTTCGGCGGCGCCTTGCTTCACCGTGGCGTCCACGTCGAGCGCGAGCTTTCCGCGCGCCGTCGCCAGGGTCGTGAAGGTCGAGAGGCGTGCGAGGTCGAGGCCGTCGCTTTTGACTTTCACCACGACCGCCGAAGGCGACTTGAGCAACGTGGTGGTCAGCGCGCCGCCCAGCCCTTCGATGAGGACATCGTTCGCGCTTACCGAGTTGCTCGATATCCGGACGAGGGCTGCTCGCGCACGACCGGGCTCGCCGCTGCCGGTCGCGTCGAGTTCCACGTCGTGAAGGGCAAGGCCGCCATCGGTCGTGACCCTCGTAACGGCACGCACCGCCGAGAGGCTCGCGCCGCCCGCCTCGAGCCCCTCGCCGTCGACCACCACGCCCACCGACGGTGCCCGGAGGTTGCCCGTCGCGTGCAACTCGACGTGCGCGCTCCTCAGCGACGCGCCGCGCGCAAGAAGGTTGCCGAACGTCCCGGAGATGCGCGCGTCGATCGCGTTCGTGCGGAGGTTCAGCGAGCCTGCCGCGTGAACGTTCGCCGTTCCGGATGCAGTCCGCTCGAGAAAGGCCACTTCTTCGAGCCGAGTGATGCTCGCGTCCCCCACGAAGGTCAGGAAGGGAACCCCGTCTTTCGGCTCGAGCTGCATCGTCACCACAGTCGTGGCCGCCGGTTCGCGGAGCGCCAACTCCGCCCGTGCCGACAGGTCGCCCTCTGCGGAGCGCTCGAATTGCCCCGTGAGGGTCGCTCCCGGGATGCGCGTGGATCCCAGCCTGCCCCCCGTGAGCACGATGCTGCCTCGGCCATCCACCGTCCCCGAGGGTCTGGCGTTGACTTCGACGTCGCCGGAGGCCTCCAAATCCGACGGGGGGGCCGACGGGACGATCGCCTGGACGTCGAGGGCCTGTCCCTCGAAGTGCAGCTTGGCGCGCACCTCGGGTCGGACGACGACCGGGCCGCTTACGTCGAGCGAAGCCGCGCCGACGATGACATGCGCCGAAATATCGACGAGAGGCAGCGTGCCGTGGACCTCCGCGTGCGCTTCCGCAGGGACTGAAATCGGGCAATCCGGCCACGCCGCGCGGAGCTGCTCGGGCGTCGCGCGCGCGACGTCGGCGACGGCGTCGACGCGTCCATCGTCGTACATCGCTTCGACCCGGTCGGCGATCGTACCGACGGCGCCGTTCCAGAGCACCCGAACACGCAGCGACGGTTGCGTGAGGTGGGCCTCGATTTCTCCATGAGCCCGCACTCCTCCCGGCAGCCCCCGGACGACGATCGGCGCTCGGTCGACGTCGAGCGCAAGCTTTCCTCCCTCGAGCCGCAAGCTCGCCTCGGCGCCGTCCACCTCGGCCTCGAGCGGAGGCGCCGCGTTGGGTCGGACGTGAACGTCGGCGTGGGCCAGGGAAATGCGCGGCACGGTGACGCGCGCGCCGCGGCCCGGACTCTGGTCGCGCGCCGCATCCGGACGCAGCTCGAACGCCCGCGCGATGCGCAGCGCGCCGCTGGCGTCGGGATCGATCGTGGCATCGACGCGCGCGAGCGTGAGCTCCGGAATGTCGACGACGATTTCTCCCCGTCCCCCGATCGCCGAGCGTACGAGGGCCCACGTCGACACGCGGGCGCGCGCCCCCTCGACTCGAAGGAGGGTCGTCCCGTCCGCGTCATCCACGTGCGCGTCGATCCCGCCGGCGTGGGTGATGCCCATCTCGCCGATCTGGTCGACGACCACGTGGCCGGCGAACGTGGACGCGAGCACGCCGTTGACCCTCGCGGTGACCAGGCGGCGCACGCGCGGAAGGCGCAGCGAGAGGGGGAGGGCGATCGCGACGACGGACGCTGCGACCGCACCCGCCGCCGCCGCGCGAGCCACGCCGCGCAGCCTGGGCATCCTCAGAAGGACTCCCCGATCCCGAAGGCGATGGCCAACGGCAGCACGTTGAAGAGCTTGAGCGGCTCACCGAACGTGGGGTCGTATTTCGCGGGGTCGCTTTGTCCCAGGATTTGCAGCCCGGGAATCCGGTAGCCGATGTCGAGCCGGATGGGCACCACCGACGTATCGTAGCGCGCGCCGACGCCGCACGACATGTGGAGGTAGTTGAACCGCAGCGGTCTGGCGTCGAAGGTGGAAGGGTATTTGTGGAACAGCACGAATTGCGAAACGTCCCCGGCATCGCAGAACACGACGCCGCGCCACGGGCCGGACGTTGCGACTCGAAGCTCGGCCGAAGCTTCCCACTGCGTGAAGCCGCCGACGGGGCTGGAGCAGAGCTGAATCATGCTCGGCGTGACATGCTTGGGGTCGCAGCTATTCGCCACCTGGGCGGCGGCGGTGGCCGGGTTGAGAAAGGGCACGAAACCGTGAGGCGCAACGCCGCGCAGTGGATATCCCCGATTGGAGTTCGGCCCACCGGAGAAGAAGCCGCGGAAATAGACCGTTTCAATGTCCTTGGCGCTGGCGCCATTCGGGAGACCGGTCTCGACGCTGCCGCCATAGTTGAGGGGGAAGAGCAGACCCAACGTACCGGTGACGGCGAATGTGAGATTGCGCGCGATCGGGATGTACCCCTCGACGTCCGGCTGAATCCTGAAGTCGGTCGCGGTTCCGCCGAACGGACCACCCGCGGCCTGAAGATCGAGATTGGCAGCGAAGCCCGCGTGCGTGTGAACGGGGTCGTCGCGGAAATCGAGCTGCGTGACGATCTGTGGAAACGAAAGAAAGATCGTCGGCAGCAAAGGGTCGAGCTGCTGGCCGGGGTAGGTGAATGGCTTTTCTCCCTGGAAGTTGTAGGCGAGCGTCGAGAACAGATGTTTTCCAAAACGTCGCTCCACGCCGATGGAGACCTTCGGTTCGAGGTAGTTGACGACGACATTGCGGTCGCTCGGGTCCGGTTCGACCAACAGGGGATAGATGTTGAGCGCCGGGCGAATGAAGCCCGTCGTCCGCGCCTCCAGGAAAGCCGGCTGCCGGAACTGAAGCCTCAAGTGCTGCTCGTAGAAGTACCGTTTTGGAGCTTGGAAGTCGCTGAGACTCGTCGGGTAAAAGACGATGCCCGGCGTGAGATCCGCGCTGAAATCGCGGAGGCCGCCGAGAAGGTCGTGGTCCTCCCAGCCGAAGAGCACGTGGACGTCGGTCTTGATCAGATCGAGTTCGCCGCCTGCGCCCAAGCGGACGGTCCGAAGCTGGGCCGGCTCGACCTGGACGACGAGCGGTACGACGGGCTTCGGCGGGTCCGACAGGCTCGGAACGACGTGCACTCCGGTGAACACTTCGAGGTCGAGCAATGCCTGCGTGCTCGACTCGATCTCTGCGGCCGAGTAGGGTTTCCCCGGGCGGATATGCATCACGCGACGGAGGATCGTTTCGTCGATCTCCTGCGGCTTCGGGCCGGCGCCGTCCGGATCGAGGCCGACGAACGTGATCGGGCCGTAAACGCAGGCGATCCCCGCGTTCACGGCGAACGCATAGTCGATCGCGTGTGCGGGCAATTCGAGGCGCGAGTCGGCGCTTACGCCAGCGTAGGCGTAACCGCGGGTCGTGAGCGCGCGAAGAAGGGCGGCCTGTGCATCGGCGTAGGCAGCCTCGTCGAACCGCGTTCCCTTCGGTAGCGCGTGTTCGGCCACCGCGCGGACCTGGGTCGCGACGGCCTTCGGCAGCGACTCGAGTCCGTCGATACGCAGCTCGCGGTTGAGGACCGGCGGTCCTTCCTCGACGACGATCTCGACTCGCACGTGGTCGGTGCGCGTGTGAATGACGCGCGCGACGCGGGCGTGCGCCTCGAAGAAGCCTTTTCCGCGGTAGAAGCGCTCGACCCGGGCGAGATCGCGCTGGAGCACGGTCGGGTCGTAAATCGTGTATTCGTTCGCGAAGCCCTGAAATAGGCCCAAGAACCGCGGGCTCTCCGTCGTGGCGAGCATGTCGCCCAGGGCCCGCGTGTCGATGGCTCGGCCCCCGACGATGCCCACCGAGTCGACCGCGGCTCCCCCCGGGGGTACGGCCGCGCAGCCGGAGAGCGACAGGAGCAACGCGAGGAGTAGCGAGACTGCGGCCCGAGCGATGACAGAGGCGAACGAAGCGGGCATGGGACGCAACCCACCCGCACTATAGTGCGTGGGTGCATTTCTCCGTCGCCATCGTCGCCGGCCTTTTGCTCGCTGGCTGCACGTCGACGCTCGCGCGCCCGCCGTTCGCCCCGCAGCCAGAGAGCGCGCTCGAAGAAGTCAGCTCGTCGCTGCCCCCCGGACGAGTCGAAGCCGTCCCCGATCGGCCCACGCGATCTGCAGTGTGGCTCGACGGCGAGTGGGTCTGGCGGCGCACCCGGTGGTCGTGGCTCCCGGGGCGGTGGGTCGAAGCGCCGCCCGGCGCGAGGTTCTCTCCCTGGGTGTTCGTGCGCGGGACGGACGGCAGGCTATGGCACGCCGCCGGAGTCTGGCGCGATGCCAAGGGCTCGCCCATCGTCGCGCCTCCGCCGCTCGCCGCGGCGCAAGTCAGCTCGGGGGCCGTCGTGAACGCGAGCGGCGACACGGAGAGTACGGGTCCGACGCTGCCGGCGTCGGGGCCCGCTCGAAACCCGTGACCGTGCGAGCGTCGCGCGCCCCCGGAGCGCGCGCTCCAATGCCCGCGCGCTCTCAGTTGAGAGGATAACCCTGCCACACCCAGAGAAGGGTGTCGGCCATCGTGAGATCCTGAACTCTCTGGTCGCAGTGGCCGGCGCCGAGGCCCTCGACGAAGCGGTAGTGGTAGCCCTGGGATTGGAGCTCCGCGGCGGTCCGCAGGTTCGCCATCAGCCAGTTGTGGTGCATGCTCTCGGGCGTGTTGTACCCGTTGTCCATTTCGTTCGCGTTGACGAAGACGTGGAGCGGTTTCGGAGCCGTGTTGACGATCAGCGCCAGGTCCGAATGATAGTCCCACGCCCCGAGCGGATAGAGCGCCTGGTCGGCGGTCTGGGCGGGGTTCTGTTGATCCACGAAGGTTCCCGAGTACGTCACGATTCGGTGAAACCACTCGGGATGGAACCACCCCATGGTCAGCGCGGCCGCGCTGCCCGAGCTACACCCGACCGCGCCGCGTCCCTCGGGGTCCGTCGTCAGTGCGAAATTGGGGAATGCGGCCTTGAGGGCTGCATTGGAGAGAACCGCCGGCAGAACTTCGGTCTCGACGAACCGCGCGTAACGGTCCGACACCGTGTCGTACTCGAGTCCGCGCTCGCTTCCGATGCTGTCGCCCCCGCCGTTCTGGACGGCGATGGCCACGAAAGTCGGCAGTTGCCGGGTGGGATCGGTGCTCTGCGTCAGGTTGTCCAGTGCGATTTGAACGTTCGAGAGTTGGCCGGGCCCGTCTTGAATCACCATGAACGGCGCCGCCGTTCCGTCCTTGTATTTCGCCGGAACGTACACGGTCACGCTTCGAGTGAACGAGTGCTGATTGGCGGCGAGCAGCGTCGCGTCCATCCCCGTGAAGATCATGCTGCTTGCCGAGTTCATCGTGAACTGGAAGGTCTTCCCGGCGGGCATGCCTTTGGCCATCAAATCCGGGCTCTTCGTATAGGTGGGACCGACCATGTAGTCGCCGTCGCCAACCGCGCCCGGGTACGCAGCGAGGGCCGCATCGGTTCCCAACATGGAGCCTGCTGCGTCCCCACGGATAGCGGTCGCGGCGCTGTCACCCGAGGCCGCCGCATCGAGTCCGCCGCTCGGTCCTCCGCCGCTGTCGGCACCGCTGCTTGCGGCTCCGCTGCTGCTGCTCGTGGCGCCGCTGCTACCGACGCCGCTGCCGTTGCCCGCGCCGGCGCCGCTGCTCGCCGCGCCGATGCCGCCGCCTGAAGACCCGCCACCGCTTCCGAGCGCCGTCCCGCTGGACGTTCCTCCCGAGCTCGTCGCCGAGCCGCCCGAAGCGTTGCCGCCCGCACCGCCGGACCCGCTCGCGGTGTTCGGCCCATTACCCCCGGCGTCACTCTTACCGTTATCCGAAGAGGAATTGCTGGGCGTCGAACAAGCCCCGGAGAGTACGCTGCATACTAGAAAAATTCGATGGTACGAGCGAGCCATGGCGCCTCCACGAGTCGTGTCGCGAACTGAATCAAACCGTGCTACCAACAATCGTGCGGGGGTGACCAACTTCCTAATCGTGGCAGTTGCCGTCCCGGCGAAATCAGGTTCACGTCTTTGATGCACCGCCTGTCGAATGTGGCTTTTTCGGTTCGACTGCCGACCCACGGTTCGATTCGCCCGGCTGATTCCGCTACAGGCGCTTTGTTCTTCCGTCAGTGGACCGTCCTGGCCGGCCCTTGCGGTGTCATCAAACGGGCTCCGTCCTCACCGTGGTGCTGGAATAGTCCGATGTTGCCGGAACCGTTGACGTATCGGCCCGAGCGACTGAACTTTCGTCCCAATACACGTCCTTCCTTCATCATGGTGAGCCCTGGCAGCGCCGGGGCGGTCCCACGTTCGTGGAGAATGGAGCCCACATGATTCACGGAAAAGGCTCGAGAGTCCGGTCGATGCGGGCTTGGTTGCCGCTTGTTCCACTGATGGCCGCGGCTTGTACCGCGCAGATAGGTTCATCCCAAGGCCCCGGGCCCGGAGGGACCAGCCAAGGCGAGCCCGCTGTAGGTAATCCCGGAGGCGGCGGCACAGCCATCGGGGGGGGCAACCCCACGACCGGCGGGAACAGCAGTGGAGGAGTTGGGGGGAATCAGGCTTCCGGCGGGTCGACCGCGTCTGGTCCGCTGGACCCGGGTCGCGTCACGATTCGCAGGTTGAACCGAGCCGAGTACGACAACACGGTTCGCGATCTCCTCGGTACGGCGCAGACCCCGGGTGTGACTACATTCCCCAGCGACGCCCCCGCGCTCGGCTTCGACAACAACGGCGATCTACAAACGCTCTCGCCGGTTCAGGTCTCGCTGTATCAGCAAGCCGCGGAATCGCTTGCAGCCGAGGTGATGACCGTCGGCTCCAAGGAGCGGGCCGCGATCGTCACGTGCGACCTGACCACGGGGATGACCTGCGCGCAGACCCTCATCCAGAACCTTGGATTGCGCGCGTTCCGGCGACCCCTGACGGCGACGGAAGTCACGAACTTCACGGGACTGATGACGACGGCCGCCGGCGCCGGAGCGACCTCGGACGAACAGTTCCGCACGGTGATCGAGGCGATGCTCCAGTCGCCCAACTTCCTCTTCCGCCCCGAGATCGATGCCAACGTCACGTCGCTGACGCCGCACGCGCTCAGCCCCTACGAGACCGCGTCTCGGCTCTCGTACATGGTGTATCGCAGCATGCCCGACGCCGCGCTCTTTACCGCGGCCGCCAACGGACAGCTCGCGCAGCCCTCCGACGTTCAGACCCAGCTGACGCGCATGCTCGCCGCTTCGAACTCGGTCTTCGGACCGACGTTCTCGTCGATGTGGCTCGGAACCAGCGCTGTGTCGACCCAATCGTTCGACGCGACGCTGTTCCCCGAGTTCAACGCGAACCTCGCCAACTCCATGAGCCTGGAGGTGAACGACTTCTTCAACGAGTTCGTGACGCAGAACGAGCCGGTCTCGCAACTGCTGACGGCGAACTTCTCGTACATCGACAAGAATCTGGCGACCCTCTACCAAATCCCGGCGCCCACGGGCACGGGCTTGGTGCGCACCACGTTGAACACTCCCCAGCGCGGCGGCGGGCTGCTCACGATGTCGGGCGTGCTGTCGGTCACCTCGTATCCCGCACGCACCTCGGTCGTGAAGCGCGGAGCCTGGGTGCTCAGCCAGCTGATGTGCGCGACCGTTCCGAGCCCGCCCGCGGGCGTCTTGCCGATCGCCGACAGCGTAACCACCGGGACCCAGGCGCAGATTCTCGCGGCGCACCGGACCAACCCGTCGTGCTCGGTCTGTCACAACAGCATGGATAACATCGGCTTGGCGATGGAGAACTACGACGCCGTGGGCGCCTGGCGCACGACGGAGAACGGCGTCGCAATCGACGCGTCGGGCTCCTTCACGGGTTCCATTGCCGAACCGAGCTTGCCCGCGGGCCAGAACGGCCCGACCTTCACGGGCGCCGTAGGGCTGGCGGCTGCAGTGGCGAGCGACCCGAGATTCGTCTCCTGCGTCGCCCAAAACGCACTGAGCTACTCGATCGGCCGTACGCTACTGCCCACCGACGCACCGTACCTCACCCAGATCGCGACCGCGCCGAAGACCGGTTCGCTCGGCGTGCGCGATGTCCTGATGAATGTCGTCGCAAGTGACACGTTCCGCATGCGCCGCGGAGAACCGTGAGCACCGCAACTGGAGGAATGTCATGAGCATCGCCCGCATTACCGACAAGAACGTCTCCTTCGATCCGAAGGCGATCGCCGCCGAGCGGCGGAATCCGACTCGAATCACGGTGCCTCGGCGGACGGTTCTCCGGGGTACGGCGGCCTGCATCACTCTCCCGCTGCTCGAGTCCCTTCTCACCGCGAAAGAAGCTCGCGCCCAGGCCGCGTCGCCCCCGCTTCGCTTCATGACCTGGCACATCTCGTGCGGCGTTTGGGGTCCGAGCTGGTTCCCGACCACCACGGGCACCACGTATACCCTGTCGCCCACGCTCATGGCGCTCGCGCCCGTGAAGAGCAAGGTGCTCGTCCTCGCGGGGATGACCAACGCCCCGTGCGTGAACTCCCAGGGATCGCACGGTTGCGGGCCCCCCGGAATGACCACGTGTATGCAGGGCCAGAAGCCCAACATCGGCATGGGGATTTCGGTCGACCAAGTGTACGCGCAGTCGATCGCGACGGCCACGCGCGTCAACTCGATTCAAATCAGCGGGACGGACTCGACCTTCTCGGACACGGGCTATCCGGCCCCGTACAACGGGACGACGTCTTGGGCCAGCGCCACCCAGCCGCTCACGCCGCTCGCGAACGCCTCGACGGTGTTCAATACGCTCTTCTCTGGCGTGACGGCCACGCCGGCGGGGACCACCATGGCCGCCCCGGCCACTACGGCGGCGATCACGAAGCGCCAGGCTCTGCGAAAGAGCGTTCTGGACGAAGTTATCGGCGAGACCACTTCCCTTGTGGCAAAGCTCGGGAAGACGGACCAGGTCAAGGTGGACCAGTACCTGACTGCAGTTCGGTCAGCGGAAATGTCCGTTCAGCAGATGATGACGGCCCCCGCGACCACGACGGCGGGCTGCAACCCCGGTTCGGTGACCGTGCCCACGATGACGGCTGGTCCGGACACGAACGGCAACGGGGCGAAGATCTTCGATCCCCCCACGTACTGCGCGACGATGGTCGACCTCATGGCGCTCGCATTCCAGTGCGATGTGACGAGGGTCATCAGCTACCAGCAGATGAACGGAGGCCACTCGTCGTATTCATCCTTCCCGTGGCTCACGCCGGCCATCAATCGGGATCACCACGGGATGTCGCACCATAACGGCGACGTCGCGACGGGCTTGCTCCTGGCGCAAGTCGAAGCATGGGAGATCGGGATCTTCGCGTCCTTCCTTTCGAAGCTGGACGCGATCAGCGAGGGCGCCAACACCGTCCTCGACAACAGCATCATCTTTCTCTCGAGCGAACTCGCAGACGGCAACGCGCACAACCAGGGAGCCACGACGTACGCCAACTTCACGGGAACGACGGGTAAGCCGATTCTCGTGGCAGGCAGCGGCGGCAAAAAGCTCAACACCGGGCGCCACGCCATCTACAACAATGGAATCCAGGCCGACCTCTTCATCGCGTTGCTGAATACGCTGGGAGTTCCAGCGACCAGCTTCGGTATGAACGGGACCGCGCCGCTCACGGGCCTCACCTAGAGCTCGAGCGCTTCGCGACACGAAAAATCCTCCGGCCCTCCAAGAGCCGGGGGATTTTTTTTGCCCTCAAACGCGATCGGCGAGGAACGCGCGCGCACGCGCGAGCCACCAGGTATCGACCCAGCGTGACTCGGTCATGCCCGCGAACCACCCTACGTGGCCGCCTCGTTCCGTCCATGCTTGCTCGACAGACGGGGGCGCGTGGGTGAGCCAGGCGCGCACCGTCGAGGCGGGGACCATCGGGTCGTCCTCGGCGTGGATGAGAAGGACGGGAAGCCGAATCGCCTCGACCAGGGGACCGGCGCTGACGCGGGCGTAGTAATCTTCCGCGCTCGCGAAGCCGTGCATGGGCGCGATGACGTGTCCGTCGTATTGCCGAATGGTACGAAGCCTTTCGAGGGTTCGCGCGTCGTACTGGGCGCGGTGAGGATGCGCCCGCGCGAACGCCGCACCCTGTCGAACGAGGTTTCTCAGGACATATCGGTGGTAGGGCAAGCTTCGGAGTCGCTCGATGGCGCGAGTTACTTTCGTCAAATCGAGCGGTGCGCTGACGGAGACGGCGGCGCGAAGGGCCCCCGTGTCTCGATCTCCGAGCTCGCCGGCGAGCCGCAGGACCACGTGCCCGCCCAGCGAAACGCCGATCAACGCGACGCCGTTCGCTTGTTCGTATTTCGAGATGCAGTCGATCGCGACCCGCAGGTCTTCGGTGAGGCCCGCGTGGTAGAGCGCTGGTGCGTCACTGATCGACGCGCCGGCGCCCCGAAGATCCAGCCGGACGGCGTGCCATCCCGCGCGGTACATCGACACGGCCGCGCGCACGAGGTAGCGCGACGCGCTCGAGCCGCCGACTCCGTGGACGAGGAGAGCGACCGGACGGCGCCGAGGAGCGCTCTCGTGCCACCAAGCATGGGCGTGAAGGGCTCCGCCGGACGGGAGCGCCATCCGCAGGAACTCCGCGCGTTCCGGACGAAATGACCGTGGTGGCGCCCAAAATGGGAGCGCGGCCCCGAGCGACTGCAGGTGCTTGTTGGAGAGCCACGCTGGCGCGGTGAAGAGAGTGTTGCGGATGCGCGCAGCTTAGCCCCAATCCGACGATAAACGGCGATCAGGCGCGCGAAAGTTCGTACGGCGGCCGCCCTCGGATTGGGGATTGGCTTTACGGGCCGGCGCCCAGTGTGCTTCGAAATGCCGCCAGCCCAGCCGAGTCCAGGGCGCCGCCTCGGAAGACGATTCGCCCGCCGCGGTCGATCACGAGCGTGGTCGGAACGCGCTGTTCGCCGAGCGCATCGGCCAAGCGAAACTCTTCGTCGACGACCTGTGCGTATCGGAGCGCGCGCTTCTGGACAAACTCGGCGACCGCCTCTCGCGTCTCGCCGACGGCCACTCCGATCACGACTGCGTCGCCTCGGCTGCTCGCCTGATCTTGCAACCGGGCAAGCGCCTCGACCTCGCCGATGCACACGTCGCACCACGTGGCCCAGAGCGAGACTAGAGCCACGCGTCCTCGCAAGACGCTCCGCAGGTCGGTGGCGGTCCCGTCGAGCGTGATGACCTGGACGGACGGTACGGCCCGAGTGACGTCGGCCGCCGACTGCGCCGACGACGTGCAGGCCGTACCGAGGGCCAGCAGCGCGATTAGAAGTGGTAGCCCGTGGCGCATGTGACGATGTTCATGGAGAGGCCATTGTCGCGAACGTAATACTCGTATCCCACTTCGAAATGGAGAACGCGGACCTCCCCTTCGATCGGTGCGTCGACGGCGATCTTGCCCCCGACGGTCTGCGATCGGAGCATGGCCAGATCGCTGTCCGCGGTCCGCCATTGGAGGTCTGGAGAGCCGCGCGTCGTGAAGAAATCGACGCCGCTTTGCTCGTGAAACCGGTAGAGCGCGCTCACGTAGACCAGCGGCGAAAGCCGCTGCAAGAGCTGCCCCTCGAGCGAATTCGCGACGACCCCCCAGTCGTCTACGTAGAACCGATAATAGAGGCGGAGCGCCCCGTTCCACGGGAGGAACTGAGCTGCACGGGCGACGAACGCGTGCCGCACCCGCCCGTCGGGCAAGATCTCCGGGCCGCGCTCGAGGTTGGTCAGTGGCACGCTGTTCCAGGTATTTCCGAGTTCGCCCTGCTGCAGGGTCAGCCCGTAGTTCGCGCCGACGAGCAGGGTCGGCGTCACGATTTGGGTCACGCCGATGCTCGCCGTCGTGCTCGACCGCTCCGCGCGTCCGTGACGGTTCCCCATGATGTCGAAGCGATCGAACCAGTCGAATACTTCGATGACGTTCGCCGAGACTACGGTATCTCCCCCTGCGAACGAGTGGCTTCCGCCGAGACCTCCGTGCCACGAGCGGAATGGTTCTTCGAGGTGAAGGCCGCTCATCATCGATAGGTCCGATGCCGAGTCCGTACGATACGTCGTTCCCCAGTCGAGGGTGCCGGACACGACGTGTCTCGATGCGCCACTCAGCACGTCGACCGACTTTGGACTGATCGAATTCGGCGACGCCGCCGTGACGACGTCGATGGGAACCGTGATGACGTGCGTCAGACGGTCGCCTTGCGTGGCGACAACCTGCAGTTGGGGTTCGAGGATGGTTGCGCGCTCGGAGCCCGGTCCCAGGACGGGGCCTGCTTGGGACTGGTAGCCGTGGCCGTATTGATCGAAGGCCGTGATGCGCGTCATCACCGACTGGACACGCAGGCCATCGTTCCGACGGCCGAGGATTTCGATGTCCCCATCGTTGAGTGGCGTGGGACTACCCCCGCCCGCCGTCTGCGCACTCGCTCGCATCGTCACGACGAGGAACGCGACGAAGAGCGTGCTTGCGCCACCAAGCGCTCGGTCACTGGCATCCGCAGCCGCCGCCCGCCGTCGTCCCATCTCCCCCGGCCGCTCCCTCGCGCGTGTCGTAAAGCTTCTGTCGACTGGCTGCATCGAGTGGTTCGTCTCTGAGTCCCATCATCGGGTCGGCGAAATGTGCGCGCCGGTTCTGAGGCACCGTGGCGCAGGCGGCTAGCGCGGCCGTGGCCGCTGCGAGGGCGATGGCGCGGACGCTCATAGGGTCCCTCCCAATCGGAGCCCGATTTGTCCGGGGGCGAACATCGGGGCGATGGCAACGGATCGAGCTCGCTTGTCCGCGAACGCGCAGTCGATGACCCCGACGGTCCCCGAGAACAGCCCGACCCCGAAGAGCGACCACAGCACCCGCTGCTCCTCGAGCGATCCGTGTTCAATCGCCCCTGCGTTCATCGCGAAGAGCCCCGCCGTGCCCGCCATGGCGGCGGCCGGGGGCGCCGCGAAGATCGCGGCGCGCGCCCATTCGCCCGCGAACGCATGAGCGACCAGGGGCGCGGCCACGAACGCGCCCTCGATCGTCAGCCACCCCGCGTTGTTTTGGACGTCGCTGC
This sequence comes from uncultured Polyangiaceae bacterium, assembly GCA_964628155.1. Classification (GTDB taxonomy): domain Bacteria; phylum Myxococcota_A; class Polyangia; order Polyangiales; family Polyangiaceae; genus Palsa-1150. The sequence goes on from CAZVPE010000067.1 coordinate 21,380, forward strand.
CCCGGCCGGTCGCGACGAGAACGCCCCCTGCGGTAAAGCCCGCTACGAACGCGAACGCACCGGCGAACACGGAGCGCGTCGCAGCCTCTGGCTCTCCGGCGCGCGCGGCGGGGACCGCTAGCACGAGTGCCAAGGTCAACGGGAACGCAAGGAGCAGCCGCACGGTCGGGAGACTACGTCGTCTGGTGCTCCCGCTCACTCAGAATTTGGGACCGTAGAGAAAAACCGAGCCCCACGCGCGACCCTGAATGTGCGCGCTTGCGCAAAGCGTGCGTCGAGCTTTTGGCGATTCGATGCGTGCGTCGCTGAAGAGGCGCGGAAACGAAATCGGCACGCGCTGTGCTCTCGGGGAGACTTAGAGGCACGACCATGGAAGAGACCACCAAGAAGGTAAGCGGCGAACTCGAGAAGAACCTGGAGCAGCTCCGCGCTCTGCGAGACGAAGTTCGCGTAAAAGCGCACCTCGCGAAGATGGACGTCAAAGATCGCTGGCGTGAGCTCGAGCCCCGCGTCGCAGCTGTGGTCGAGCAGGCCGCCAAGAGCGCTTCCGAGGCCTCGCGCACGGCCGTCAGCGAGGCGATTCAGGCGCTCGAGAAGCTGCGTAGTTCTCTGCCCTGACTGCGCCGGGGGAGGCCGGGTCCGGTTGTCTCCGCTCAGTAGGGGTTGTCGTCTGCAGGTTTTTCAGGTTTGGGCTTGGGTGGCGCCGCGGGCTTCGGCACCGCAGCTACCGCCGCAGCCGACGATTCGGAGGGAGTTCCGTCCACCGCGGGAGACGGAGCCGACGACCGTTTTGGGGCGGGCTTTGGGGGCCGCGGCGTGGGAGGGGCGACGCTTTCCGCCAGAGGGGCCGCGGGCGCGATCGTGTTTGTCGGGGGCTGGGGCGTTGCCGCCGTGGGTCTGTCGCTGGCGACCGATGCTGGGCCGGACGGCGCCGCCCCTGGCGAGGCGGTTTGCGCGGGCGGGACGGTCATCGTCGTCACGCTGGCCATGGCAGTTGGCGTGGGAGGCGTCGGGGGCGGGTTTGCGGGCGCGGCAACTGGTTCCGGGGGGGCGCCGCCACCGAACAGCTGGTCTCGGAAGAGGATCGCCCCTGCCAGGGCGAACGCCGCGGCGATGACCAGCGCGATCACCGTGCCCGTGTTGCGATTGGCGTTTTGAGAACGTGCCGCCGTCGGTGCCGGGCGGATGCTCGTCGGAGTATCGCGGGTTGACCGGTGCCGTTCGGAACTGCGCTTCTCGGCGGACGGGTGCGCCCCGGCCTCTCCAGCTCGGAGTGCGGCAACGGTTGCGGCCAGCGCCTTGGGTGTGTCGGCTGTGGTCCACTCGCTCGAGGGGGTCGGCAGCGAAGTCGTTGCCGGTTCGGGAGCGCTGGCGCTCGGCACCGGCGAAGGTGCCGGTGCCGGTGCCGGTGCCGAGAAAATCGGGTTGATCTCGGCCATCGAGCCGCCGGCCTCCCGAAGCGCGTCTTCCAAGAGCTCGGCAGCTTGCCGCATGACGGTCTGGTCTTCCTTGGCCGGCATGTCCCCCGCTGGGCCCGGGTCCGGGAACATCGCCGCGCTCACGTTCGGTCGTGGCGGCACCGCAGGATGACTTGGGAACGGAGGACGGCCGGACGGCGAGGACGAGGCGCCCGGCGGCGACGACGACTCCGGCAACGGAGTTGCCCCGATCCCAATCATGGTCGCCTTGCGATTGAGCGGAGGGCCTGCGACCGCGGGCGTGCCAGCCGCGGGCGTCACCGACCGCGCGGCCGGAGCCCGCTGAGAGGCCGGTCCAGCGACCGGCGATCCCCCGGACGACGGGTTTCGGGCCGGAGGCGTCGATCGGGTGCGAGCGGGCGGCTGCGCCGCTTCGTCCCCGCCCTCGAAGGACTTGCCTGCATCGTCCTTCGTATTGACGAGCCGGTCGATGATCGCCTTCGACGGCTCGTCGATCTTGATGAACTTGACTCCCATTCCGGCCGGTCGCTCTCCGCTCGTCGTCCCGGCGTCGCGCTTCCACACGATCCGTCCGACGCCGGCGATGACGGCCTGATCGCTCGCGAGCCGAATCTCGAACTTGAGCAGCGTGCCGGGCGGAAACGGATTGGCTGTCTTGATGAAGATGCCGCCCCGGCTGACATCGTGCGCATGGTTCTCGATGAACTCGTCGACCGTCGCGCTCTTGTAGCGCACATTCAAGCTGACGATCTTCACGCGCCGGTCTTTGCGGGTGTCCTGGGTCATCGTGGGCCGTCTCCCTCCGGGGAGAAGCTCGAGTGAAAAGCCGTGCTCTTGCGCTCGAAACTTCGGGCCATCTTAACCCGTCTGCAGCCGAAAAAGCCAACCTAGGCCAACCGTCGTGTGCGCGTGTGCGTGGGGCACCGAGAGCGGTCGCTTCGCCTCTGGTGCCGGGCCCCGCTACGCGCCGCTCATTTCGACCTCACCCGGCGAGGCTTCTTCCCCTCGTCGGCGAGCGGATAGTCGATGGTCGCGCGCAGTTGCCGCGCGCGCTTGTCGACCTCCCGCTGGAGCGCCGTCACCGCCGCACCTCGCGCGTCGTACAGCCGCCTTGGCTTGCGCTTCATCTTCTCGTCACTGAGCAGCGCATACGTGAGCCACGGAAAGACAGCGGTCACGTCCGCGTGCACATAGATGCTCCCGGTTTCGACGCTCTCGGCCGACACCTTCCCCCATGTGTGTCCTTCGCCGGCGGGGCACGAACTCAGCGCCCCGTTGTCGACCGGGTCGACGCAAAGTTGCACGTCGATGTCGAAGCCGTGGGTCGGTACGCCCAGAATCTGATCCAGAAGAGGTTCACCCTGCAGCGTGTAGTTCTTTGGGACACCTCCGCCCAAAATCCATACCGCCATCGGCGCGCGTAGCGTCGCGAAGCAGTGGTGCTGCATCGCACCCATCTCGAAGACGTCGTCGCAGACGTCGATCTCGAGTCGGAAGGCCTCCCCGAGGAGCCGTCGCAGCTTCACGATGTTGAGAAAGATCGATCCGTCTTGGACGGCGCCGACGAAGATCGGGACGCCGAGTCGCCAGGCTGTCGACAGGAGCGAGGGCTCCTTCACGCCGAGCGCTTTCTCTATTTTGGCCAGCCGGGCGCCGAGCAAATAGTGCAGCTCGGGCGTCGTCATTCGCTTTTGAAACTCCGGACCGCGCATGATGGCCGAGAAGAGCCGGTCGGTCTCGAGCAGGGTTTCTTCCCAGAAACCGAGGTCGTAGATGCGGATGATTCGCGCCAATCGGTATTGCTGGTCGCCCGCGCTCGGATCGATTTCACGGATGCGGTGGCCGATCACGCGGTGGGCGTCGTGATACAGGTTCGCGCCGGTGGTCGTGAT
>CAZVPE010000068.1:0-24013 GCA_964628155.1 uncultured Polyangiaceae bacterium
GCTGGGCGGCGGCGCACCTGCGAATCGAGTCGATCGCCCTCGCTTCGGCAGGGCTTCTTGGCGCTCGTTTGGAGTTCCTGCTGGGAACGGCGCACCGGTTCGCCCAGGGGACCGTGCGCGGAATCGAGGGCGGCGTCGCCGTGGCGGTCGCGCCCGCCGACGCCGCGGACGGGCGTCATGCGGTCGTCATCGAAGCCGAGGGCGCGCTCGCTGCGGCGCTGGTCGCGCGAGCGCTCAAGCGTCCTCCGCCTGGGTTCGTCGCCCCGAGCGCGGTTCCTTCGGAGGGCCTGGCCGGGGCGTTCGCAGCAGTCCTCCTCGCTCTGGCCCGCCGATCTCACGCCGGGGTCGCTTTGAGCGTGCGCCACGCCGGACCGACCGGGGCGCTCCAAGCGGAGCTCGCCGAGGTCGACTCCGAATGGAACGCGCTGTCCCTTACGGTGATCGTCGGCGACGACGCGTTTGCAGCGCGGGTCCTCGTACCGCGCAGCGCGGGCCTCGCCGGGCCTCATCCGCAGTGGAGCGCACGCGAACTCGCCGCCCTCGGCGCCGCGCCGCTCGCGGTGCCCGTGGTGGCATGCGCCACATGGACGACGCCGGAGGACGTCGCCGCGCTGCGTCCGGGCGACGCCGTCGTTCTCCAGGGCTGGCCGGTCGGCCGTTCTTCGGCCGGCTCGTCCGGGGGCCAGATTTGGCTGTCGGCCCCCCTTTCCGATTTGGGTCTGCGCGCGCGGCTCTGCGAAGATGGTCGCATCGCGCTGGGCGCCGGGGGGCTTGAGCCGCTCGTGTCGACGGAGGCTCGCATGGATATCGATGAGAAAGACGCTTTGGTGACGACGCTCGGCGAGGTACCCATAGTCATGAGGGTCGAGATCGGCGAGGCGACCATGAGCGCACGGGACTGGGCATCCCTCGGCCGCGGCGACGTGATCTCGTTGGGACGGCGGCTGGGCGATCCCGTCGTGCTTCGCGTCGGGGGCGTTCTCGTGGCGCGCGGCGAGCTCGTGGAACTGGAAGGAGAGGTCGCCGTTCGAATCGTCGAACGCCTTCTCGGCGAAGGGACGAACGCATGAGGTGGGTATCGATCGCGCTCGTGGCGCTGGCCTTCGCGTGCGGCAAGGCGCGCAGCGAGGGCACTGTCGAGCCATCGGGTACGCCTTCGATCGCGGCGAGCTCGGCGCACGCTCCGGCCGCGACCACCCCGGCGATCACGCGCCCGACGGCGGCATGGCGCGGCACGTACAAGAGCTCCGCCGCGGTTCTTTACATCCCTGCAGATTGGAAGGACGTCCACTGGAGAGTGAAGGAGACGAGCGCCGGAATCGGCGACGGGTCGATCACGTTGCAGGTCGACTCCAGCAGCGGTCGGGTCCTCGGGACACTCGACGGCCCCCTCGGTCCCGCGACCATCGACGGGCTCAGCGCGGACGGAAAGCTGACCGCTTCCATCGCGAGAAAGGACCCGAGCGACGGGGGATTCACGGGAACGCTCCTAGCTTCCGTCGCCAAGGACCGGGTCGAAGGGACCATTCACGCTTCAGTCGCCGATGCGAACGCGATCCGCACGGCGCCGTTTGAGATGTCCCCCGACCCTGCGATACCGGCGGGTCCCTGATGTTCGCGCCCACGCGCTACCTCGAGTGGGCACGACGCTTTTACGGCAAGGTCGAATTCGACCTTGCCACGAGCGGGATACCGGCGGTCCCTCTTTCCAAACGGGGCCTGCCGCCGGCCGAGCGCTTCGACGACTGGTCCGGCGTGCCGAGGCTCCGCGAAGCGATCGCCGTGCACAACGCGGTACCGGCGGAGGAGGCCGTTGCGGCCCTCGGCACGACACACGCGCTTTGGCTTGCCTACGCTTCGCTGACGTCCCCCGGCGACGAAGTCGTCGTGGAATCACCGGCGTACGAGCCACTGGTCCGGATCGCCGAAGGGGTGGGCGCACGAGTCACCCGTTTTGTTCGGGATCCGCGAGAGCGGTTCGTTCTGAACCCCGACCGCGTCGCTTTTGCGATGACGCCGCGGACGAAGGTAGTCGCGGTCAGCAGCTTGCACAACCCGACCGGGGTTCGTGCCTCGCCGTCGGAGCTTCGGGCCGTGGCGCTGCTCGCCGAGGCACGCGGCGCGCATCTCTTGGTCGACGAGGTCTATGCGCCCTTCGACACGCTCGTGGACCATCGCGGGGTTTTCTGCGAAAGCGCACGACGCCTGGCGCCGAACATCGTCGCGGTCGCGAGCCTCACCAAGTGCTACGGGCTCGGGCCTGAGCGAATCGGGTGGCTGCTGGCACCGGCCGATGTCGTGACGCGAGCGAACGACGCGATGACGGCATGCTGCGGCATGCTTCCGCTGTCACACGCCCATTTGGCGCTTCATGCGTTCGAACACATCGGTGTCCTCGCAGACCGCACGCGTGAATCGATGGCAGGCAAGCGCGCGCGCGTCGCTGCGTGGGTGGCCGCAAACGAAGGTCTGGGACTATCTTGGAGCGCCCCTGAGGAAGGGCTTTTCGGACTGGTCACGCAGGCCGGCGAGGGGGACCTCACCCCAATCATCGAGACGGCGGCGCGCGACCGGGGGGTCCTGGTCGCCGCGGGCGCTTTTTTCGGAGTCCCCAACGCCTTTCGCATCGCATGGTCGGCTTCTCACCCGGTCCTCGAAGAAGGGCTTCGGCGGCTCGGGGAGGTTCTGGAGACTCGTTCCTGAGCGACAGCCGAGGTCTTACGCTTACCGCCGAGGCAGACATTGCCGCTGCGCCGCGGCCGTTCGAGGTATTTCGCGCGATCCCTCGCTTCGCTAAGGGCTAAAGACTAGACTTCGCTGCCCGCTTCTCTCGTGCAACGCCCGCGCATACTCCAGGCAAAGCCATGTCGAGCCTCCTCCACGTTTTCGGAAGCACTTTTCCGGCGTTCGGTGCGAGCCTTCTGCTCGCGGTCATGGTCGTGGCCAGCTACACGTTCGCGGTCGCCTTGGCGGCCGGAGCGAACGGGCGCCCGCGAACGCTCCAAGCCGCGCGATTCGGTGCGTACGGCACGGTGGCGCTCATCGGCACGGCCGTCGTCTGCCTCGCGTATGCATTCGTCTCGCACGACTTCCGCGTCCGATACGTGCTGCACTACTCGGACCGCTCGATGCCGCTCCACTACCTGCTGACGTCCCTTTGGGGCGGGCAGGACGGGTCGCTTTTGTGGTGGCTGTTTCTTTTGAGCGTCTATGTGGGCGCCTGCGTCCGATGGCTCGGCAAGCGGTACGTGGCGCTGCAGCCGTACGTCATCGCGACGTTGATGTGCATCGTGCTGTTCTTTTGCGTTCTCATGGCGTTCGCGGCAAATCCGTTCGCCGTCAACGTGGCCGCCCCGCGGGCGGACGGCGACGGCCTCAATCCGCTCCTCCAGAACTACTGGATGGTTATCCATCCGCCGTGTCTTTATACGGGCTTCGTCGGGTGCTCGATTCCGTTCGCGTTCGCAGTCGCGGCACTCGTCACCGGTCGACTCGATCACGAGTGGATCGTCGCCAGCCGCAAGTGGACGCTCTTTTGTTGGATGTTCCTGGCGATCGGCAACACGCTCGGAATGTTGTGGGCCTATGAGGTCCTGGGATGGGGCGGCTACTGGGGCTGGGATCCCGTCGAGAACGCCGCGTTCATGCCCTTCCTCACCGCAAGCGCCTATGTCCACTCCGTGATGATTCAGGAGCGCCGCGGACTTCTGAAGCTCTGGAACGTGTTTCTCATTTCGCTGACGTTCTTTCTCACGATCTTCGGCACGTTCTTGACGCGCTCCGGGATGATCGCGAGCGTCCATTCGTTCGCGCAGTCGTCGATCGGAACGTACTTCGCCGTCTTCCTCGTATTCCTCGTGACGTCGACAACGACCCTCGTCCTTTGGCGATGGCCCGAACTTCGCGACATCACGCCATCGCGCCGGCTCCGCTGGGCCGCAGTCGCGTCCGGCTGGACGGTGATTCTGGCGTGTTTGCCGGGGCTCTATTTCGTCTGGCGATTGCCGATTCCCGTAGGCGTCCGCGTCACGCTGATCGCGCTCGTGGCCGGGGCGGGGGTCTTCGCGGCAACCGAGATCGTCTTCCGGAGGATGACGCGTGGTCTGGACGTTCGCGCGGGCCGACCCGCGATCGAATCGATCTTCTCTCGCGAGTTCACCTTTCTCCTGAATAACTGGATCCTCTGCAGCCTCCTCTTCTTCATCCTCATCGCGACGACCTTCCCCCTCATCAGCGAGGCGCTCACGGGCGAGAAGGTCACCGTCGGGCCGCCCTTCTACAAGGTTTGGGTGCAGCCGCTGGGGCTCATGCTCCTTCTCCTCATGGGCGTCGGCACCCTCTTCGGGTGGAAGAAGACCAGCCCGGAGGCCCTGCGGCGCGTGTTCCGCATCCCGCTGGCGACGTTCGTTCTCGCGGCGGTGCTGCATTTCGCTCTGGGACACGCGGTTGGATTCCCCGCGGTGGTCTACAGCGACGCGATTTACTCGGGATGGCTGGGTGCGACGCTCCGCGTTTTCAACGCGTTCATGCCGGTGATGGGCTGGTCGCTGTGCGCATTCAACGCCGCGGTCATCGTGCAGGAGTTCGTGTTCCTCGTGCGCTCGCGCGCACGCTCGGGATCGGCGTCGTCGACCCCCGCGATCCTGTGGTGGTTGGGCGGCCTCCCCGGGCTCGTACACACGGTCTTCTCGCTGCCACCTCCGTCGCGGCGGCGTTACGGAGGGTACGTCGTCCACCTGGGCATCGTCCTCATGTTCGTCGGGTTCTCCGGTCAATCGTGGAACGCCGACCGCGAGGCCTCCCTCTTCCCGGGCGAAAGTTACACGGTCGCGAACTACAATCTGAAGTACGTCGGCGCGCGAATGGAAGTCGACAATAGCAAGCGAATGGTCTTCGCCGATGTCGACGTCTTCAAGGGCGGGCGTTACGAGGGCAGGCTGAGCCCCGCGAAGTTCATCTACAAGAAGCAAGCCGAATCCCCGATTACTGAGGTCGCCATCGGACACCACTTGCACGATGACCTTTACCTCGTTGTCGGAACCATCAATCCGAACAACAAGAACATCGCCGACTTCTCGATTCACGTGAATCCGCTCGTCAGCTGGATTTGGCTCGGCTGCTTGGTGCTCATCCTCGGGAGCGTCGTCTGTATGTGGCCGCAGCTCGAGCCCAGCGAGTCTCGCGTCTGGGCTGGCGCCCGAGGGATGGCCGCCACGGGCGCGAGCGTCATCGTCGGAATCATGCTCGCGGCGACACCCAGCGCCCGCGCGCAGGGGATGCTGCAAGACATGCATGGGTTCGTTCGCATCGAGAACGACCAGGAGCGGTCCATATTCGGGGCACTTCAGTGCGTGTGCGGCTGTCGTGACCAGCTCTCCACGTGTTCCTGCGAGAACGCGGACGAGGCCCGCGAAAAGATTCGCGAAAAGATGCGTGCCGGCGAATCGAAGGACGCGATCATCGCTGAATACGAAGCCGAGCACGGCATCGAGAGGCTCTCGGTGCCACCCAATCGCGGCGTCTTGAAGGCGATCTGGATCGTGCCCGTTGTCGGAATCGCCCTCGGCGCATTCGGGCTCGCTGGAATGATGCGGCGCTGGCGGCGGGCAGGGGGTGTTGCAAAAGAGGCGGCCAAGGCTAAGTCCGCGGCCTCGGCGCTTCCTGGCGACGCCTACGATGCGAGGCTCGACGATGAACTCAAAGGCCTGGATGACTGATCGCAGCCGTTCGAGATCCATCGCGTCAGCGTCCGGGCTGGGCGCGAGTCCACGGGCGCGAGAAGACGACGTAGAGCGCACCCTCGGCCGTACGGTCGCCTGGGGACTCCCCGTGGCAAGCATCGTGGCCGCAATCGCCCTAGGGGCGACGGCGAGCGTCGGTTCAGGCTTGCTCGCGCTTGCAGCGGGTGCGTTGCTCGGGGCCATCGGTCTCCTATGGGCGAGCGTGAGGACGCTGAGTGGCGACGCCCCCCTCACCGAGGATTTCGACTCGCTTCGGGCGGAAACGCCCGCAGTGGACGGTCTCGTCGAAGAAAAAAGGCGGCTGCTCAGGGGCCTCAAAGACCTCGAGAACGAGCACGAGCTCGGCAAAATCAACGACGCGGACTATCAGGAATTGCTCGCGCGCTATCGGGACGAAGCCAAGTCGGTGCTCCGGACCATGGATGCTCGAGTCGCCCCATTCCGAGACGAGGCCGAGCGACTGGCGCGCGACTACCTCGCCAAGCGCGGTCTCGCTCCCTCGGAGAAAGGAAAGCCTGCGCCAATCGTCACGGCGCCGTTGCGGATCGCGTGCGATGGGTGCGGGACGTCGAACGAGCCCGATGCCACGTTCTGCAAGAAGTGCGGCTCGTCCTTAAAGCAAAAGGAGCGCTCCGGTGCGCACACGTAAATGCCTGATGGTCGCGATCGGCGCCGTCGCTCTGGTCCGCTCGGGCGGCTCGCTCGCTCGAGCGGCGGACGCAGACGCCGACACACACGGGCACGCGCACGGCGGCCAAGGAACGCCCGGGGTGTTCGACCCTCCGCAAGACGTCGAGGAAGCCGACCCGACCCTCGCGCAAGGCTCGATCGCCGTCGACGTTCGGGACGCGGACGATGCGCCGGTTCCGCGCGAGTTGGTCACTCTCGGGATCCTGATCAACTCCATCGCAAAGGGAGATAGCCGGAAGCACTTGCAAGCAACGACGGATGATCGCGGTCGTGCCGTCTTCACCGGCTTGGAGACCGCAAGCAACATTGCCTATCGCGTGAGCTCAGGGTACCAGGGCGGCGCGTTCGCGGCGTCGCCCTTCCAGCTGGAACACGCGAAGTCGATGCACGTCGTGCTGCACGTCTATCCCGTCACCCGCGATGTGCAGACGGCTCTGGTCGTCGTAGAGGCCACGATCGCCGCCGAAGTACGCGAAGATCGCCTGCAGGTAGAGGAGATCTACACCTTTTACAATCTCGGTCGGACGGCATGGCAGCCCGACGGCGTGACGATGGCGCTCCCGGACGGATTCACGGCGTTCAACGGGCCGGCCACGATGAGCGATCAAGGCTTCGACGAAGTCGGCGGCGCCGCTCGCCTTCGAGGCACCTTTGCGCCCGGGCGACACGTGGTCGAATTCAGGTGGCAGCTTCCGATGGGGGGCTCGAAGGAGATGAACTTCGACGTGGGTCTCGCGCCGCACATCGCGGTCGCGCGGGCAGTAATGCCGGCGGCGGCGGACATCCAGCTCAGGGCGGCTGGATTTCCGCCGTCCGAGATTCGGCACGACGGAAAGGGGCAGCGCTTTCTGGTGACCGAACGCCGCATGCGCCCCGATGAGCCCAAGCTGACCAGCATGAGCCTTTCCATCGACGGCCTTCCCACCCCGGGCCCCGAGCGATTGGTGGCCACTCTGCTTGCGGCCGTCGGCGTCGCCGCGGGCCTCGCGTTTTCGTTTTCTCGCCGCGCGGACCCGACGGGGCCCGAGTCTGGGGCACGTTCAGCGCTTCTCGACGAGCTGGGAGAGCTCGAAAGCGCGCGCCTCGCGGGCCAAGTTGGTCCGAAGACGTACGAACGAACGCGACGTGAGCTCGTGGACGCACTTGCCTACACTCTCGTGGATACCTAGCGCATGTGAACAAGGTGACGGCAAGCCTGGGAACTCAGCCGTGGAAGAATTGCGGACAGATGGCGTTCGCTCGAATTCTCCCCGATCTCGAGGCGCGCGTACCCAACCGCGTCCACATCGCGATGACGGTCTAGAGGCTCGCTGCGTCTCGTCTTTTTGGGTTTTCCCCGGCGTCCACAGGCTCTATCGACACTGCTACAAATCTACTCTAAGGATGATCCCGAGATCGGACCGATGGAACTCACGGTACCCAAGAAGGACTTGCTGAAGCTCGTTTCGCGAATGCAAGGAGTGGCCGAACGCAAGAGCACGATGCCGGTCCTGTCCAACGTGCTCCTGGCGATCGACGGCCCCAGCACGCTGCGGATCGCCGCCACGGACATGTACCTGGCCTTGGTCGGACGCGTGACCGCAGACGTGAGCAGAGGCGGGAGCGTGGCGGTTTCCGCGAAGGATCTGCTCGAGCGCATCCGGATGATGCCCGATGGTCCGATTCACTTCGCGTCGCACGAGGGGAAGACCACGATCAAAGCGGCGGGCAGCGCACGCCGATACACGCTGCGGGGCATGCCGGGCGACGACTTTCCACCGCTGCCAGTGCCCTCGGAGGGATCTCCTTCGCTCGCGCTCGCCGTGGACGTGCTGAGGGAGCTAATCGCGAAGACTCATTTTTCGATCTCGAGCGACGAGACCAGGGCGCATCTGAATTCCGCGCTGTTCGAGTGGGACGGTGACGTCGTACGCATGGTGACGACCGATGGCCATCGCCTGTCGAAGATGGAAGTGAAGGTCGCGGGTCGTCAGGCGTCGGCGACGATGCTCATCCCGCTCAAGGCGATTCAGGAGCTTCGCCGCCTGTGCGACGACATGGCGTCCGAGGTCAAGGACACGGCGAAAGAGCCCGGACAAGGACCGCAGCTCGAGATCACGCAGAGCGGATCGAACGCATTCTTTCAGGGCGGCGGCGTCTCGTTTGCCGTGCGCCTGGTCGACGCCCAGTTTCCTCCGTACTCGCAGGTGATTCCACAGCACAGCGAGCGGATCGTCCGCGTCTCGCGCGCACCGTTCGCAGAGGCGCTCCGTGCGGTCTCGATCGCCGCTAGCGAGCGGACGGGCGGCGTCAAAGTGAGCTTGTCCGGCAAGGGAACGATGCGGATCACGACCGAGTCGCCGGAGAGCGGCGAGGGGTTCGACGAGATCCCGGTCGAGTACGACGGGCCGAGCATGACGATCGGCTTCAATGCGAAGTATTTCTTGGACGTGCTCGGCGCGCTCGACGAAGAGGAAGTCCAGCTCAAACTCGGGGGAGAGCTGGACCCGGCGGTGATCAAGCCGGTCGGCGAGCGGCTGTTTCTCGCGGTCGTGATGCCGATGCGCATCTAATGGGATAGGCATGCGCTCGCTCGCGGTCGAGTCGCTGAGCGTTCGCGGCTTCCGTAACCTCAGCGCGGTCGACGTAGCGTTCGGCTCTCGCTTCAATGTCGTCTCGGGTGAAAACGGTCAGGGGAAGACCAATTTGCTCGAGGCGGTCTACACCCTTGCTACGTCTCGCAGCTTTCGGACCACGAAGATCCTCGATCTGGTGGAGTCGGGTGGGCAGAGCGCGAGCTTGCGGGCACGCGTTCTCGAAGACGGCGAGACGCGCGAACAGAGCGTCGGCGTTAGGCCGGGGCTACGGGCTGCTCACATCGACGGAAAGAGGGCGGCCTTGCTCGCCGGATACGCCGTTCGAACACCGGTGGTCGTATTCCATCCTGGGCTGACGGGTCTCTCCGCCGGGTCCGGGGCAGAGCGACGCAGGCTCCTCGATCGCCTGGCGCTCTATCTGTGGCCGGCGTCCCTTGCGGACGCGGAGAGCTACACGAAGGCGGCGCGGGCACGGCAACGCGTGCTGGAGGTGCGCGGAGAGCGGGCACCGGACCTAGACGGGTGGGAAGAGCTCATGGTGCGCCACGGGATGGCATTGAGCGATGCCCGAGAGAAGGCCGCGGAGCGGTTGGGCGAGAGTGCCGTGCAGTCGTTCGCCAGAATTGGACCTTCCGACGCGCTCCAGACCGGTTACGATCGGAGCGCACCCGCCGACGCGGAGGCCTTCCGGGTGGCGCTGGCTGCGGCGCGACCGCGCGATCGCGCCAGAGGATCGGCTGCGATCGGTCCACACAGGGACGATCTCCGGCTCACCTTGGGGGGAAGGCCGGTGCGCGGGATCGCATCGCAAGGCCAGCATCGAGCGGTGGTCCTTGCTCTCGAGCTCGCCGAGATGCATGTGATCGGAGAGGCGCGCGGCGTAGGGCCCATCCTTCTTCTGGACGACGTGTCGAGCGAGCTCGATCGGTTCCGGACGGCGGCCCTCTTGAGGGCGCTCTGCGAGCGGCCGGGTCAGGTGATTTTGACGACGACTCGTCCGGAGCTAATCGAGACGAGCGATTCTTTTGCACGGGAAGATCGTCGTGATTTCACGGTCGTCGGAGGCCGCATCGAGGCCGCGTGACGTGTGCAGGTGAGGCCGTCTGGCACGTTCCCCACGCGTCCGGTCGGAGGGCCCGTGGGGCGTTGTCCCAGCGTGGGCAGAGAGCGCTGTAAGTTATTGAAATGACATGGGAACGGCGCGGGCTTTTCCTTGCGAAGACACGGGTGCGAACGTATACTCTCCGTCCACCCGTGCGGCTCGCGACTCAATCGCAGCAGTCTGACGGGAAATCAAACACGCGTTCTCGCGTCCATCTCTGAAGGAAACGATCTGCCGAATGTCGAACGTGACCACACCGCAAACGGCGCCGCCTCCGTCGAACTACGACAGTACGAGCATCACAGTGCTCGAGGGGCTAGAGGCGGTCCGCAAGCGTCCGGGCATGTACATCGGCGATGTGCACGACGGGTCCGGGCTGCATCACCTGGTCTGGGAGGTGGTCGACAACGCGGTCGACGAGCACCTCGGGGGGTTTTGCACGCGCATGGACGTGACGATCCATTTCGATGGATCACTTACGGTTGAAGACAATGGACGAGGCATCCCGGTCGGCATCATGCCCGAGCGCGGCGTGAGCGCGGCCGAAGTCGTCATGACCGTTCTCCACGCGGGCGGGAAGTTCGATCACGCGAGTTACAAGGTGAGCGCCGGGCTCCACGGGGTCGGCGTCAGCGCGGTGAACGCCGTCAGCGAATGGCTGAAGATGGAGATCAAGAGAGAAGGTCACGTTTACCTCCAGGAGTTCCGCCGCGGGGTTCCCGTTGCACCACTCGCGGTGGTTGGAGACACGGACAAGACCGGAACCAAGATCACGTTCAAGCCGGACGCTACGATCTTTTCCGTGATGGAGTTCCAGTACGACGTCCTCGCGAGCAGATTGAGGGAACTTTCGTTCCTGAACGCAGGGTTTCTCATCAGCCTGGTCGACGAGCGCGAGGAGAGTGGTCGCAAAGAGAACTTCCAGTACAAAGGCGGAATCAGCGAATTCGTCGAGCACCTCAACAAGGCCAAGGAGCCGGTTCACGACAAGGTGATCTCGATCGTCGCGGAGTATCAGATTGAAGGCGCGGCCGTCCCGGTCGGCGTCGAGCTCGCGATGCAGTGGAACTCGAGCTATTCGGAACAAATTTTTTGCTACACGAACAACGTCCACAACAGGGACGGCGGTACGCATCTCACGGGTCTCCGCGCGGCGCTCACGAAGGTCTTCAACAGTTACGGCACCGCGCAGAATCTGTTCAAAGAAGTAAAGAACGGTCTCCAAGGCGAGGACATCCGCGAAGGCCTCACGGCGGTCATCAGCATCAAGCATCCCGATCCGAGCTTCGATTCGCAGACGAAGAGCAAGCTCGTTTCCAGCGAAGTCAAAGCGATCGTCGAGACGACCGTGTACGACCGGCTGGGACGGTTCTTCGAAGAGAACCCGCAAACCGCGCGAAAGATCGTGGAAAAGACGATCCTCGCTGCGAAGGCGCGGGAAGCAGCGCGCAAGGCGCGCGAAGTCGTGCGCAAAGGTCAGCTCGACTACTCAACCCTCTCGGGAAAGCTAGCGGATTGCCAGTCTCGCGATCCGGCCGAAGCAGAGATCTACATCGTCGAGGGCGATAGCGCGGGGGGGTCCGCCAAGCAGGGCCGCGACCGCCGTTTTCAAGCGATTCTTCCGCTCAAGGGAAAGATACTGAACGTCGAGCGGGCGCGCCTCGACAAGATGCTTTCGAGCGCTGAGATTGGCACGCTCATCGCCGCGCTCGGGTGCGGGATCGGCGAGGGGAGTTTCGACGTCGAGAAGGTTCGCTATCACCAGATTGTGCTGATGACCGACGCCGACGTCGACGGCAGCCACATTCGCACGCTCCTTCTCACGTTCTTCTATCGGCAAATGCCCGAGCTCATCGAGCGCGGCTATCTGTACATCGCCCAGCCGCCGCTCTATCGCGCTCGACGCGGCAAGAAGGACGTGTACCTGAAAGACCAAGCCGGGCTCGATCGGTTCTTTCTCGAGCTCGGAGTCGAGGGCCTTTCCGTGCGTGCAAGCAGGGGGCCCACGCTCTCGGGCGACGTGCTCTTTCGGTTGGCCGAGAGGCTCCGGATGTTCCGGCGCATTCTGGCGAAGATCGATCGGCGCGCGGACGCGAACATTCTCAGTCAGGCGCTCCACGCCGCGGCGATCGGCAAGAACGAGCTCCGCGAGCGCAAGAAGGTCGAGGCGGCCGTGCCCCTTATTCGCGCGCGCCTCGAAAAGAAGAAGCCTGACATTCTTCCGCTGGAGATCGAAGTCGGTTGGGAAGTGGAGCACGGAGCCGCGCGCATCGTGATCACGCCGCGCATCGGATCTGCCGCGCGCCCCTTGATCATCGATTGGGGCCTGGTGGACTCGGCGGAGTACGAAGAGCTTTACGCGATCGAGCAAGACGTCCGGTCCATCGGGTCTGCGCCGTATTTTGCGACCGACGAGAAGGCCAAGGGCGAGGAGATCGAGCTCGAAGACGCAGATGCACTGTGGGACCACATCGAAGCGCGCGGCCGAAAGGGTACCCAGATCCAGCGGTACAAGGGCCTGGGTGAGATGAATCCCGAGCAACTGTGGGAAACGACGCTCGATCCCAATACGCGCGTCATGCTGCAAGTCCGACTCGACGACGCAGTTCAGACCGATCAGATTTTCACCATTCTCATGGGTGATCAGGTCGAGCCGCGCCGGCAGTTCATCGAAGACAACGCCCTCAACGTGAAGAATCTCGACATCTAGTCTCCGGATGTCAACGCGCGCTCGGTGCGCGCGGGCGTACGGATCGAGGCACAGGTCTTGCGCGCCAATGATCGCGACTTAGCTTCGTAGCTGCGGGCGCAAGCGCACGAAGCGGCGGGGGCGCTCGGGGTGGCGAGCCACAGCTGCGCCGCCAGGTTCGGCACTGAGGAGAGACAATGCGTCCTGATCGGATGACTACGAAGAGTCGCGAAGCATTCCAAGACGCGCTCGACCGCGCGTCGCGCTTCGGAAACCCGGAACTAAGCCCTGAGCATCTGCTCGCGGCGATGCTCGAGCAAGAAGGCGGCGTGGGCGGACCGCTCCTCCAGAAGGCGGGAGCAGACTTGGGCGCACTTCGGGAAGCGCTCGCTCGCAAGATTCAAGACCTCCCGCGAGTGACCGGAGGTGCAGAACCCGGGCTCTCCCGTCGCACACTCGAAGTGATCCGCCGAGCCGACGACGAGGCCAAGCAACTCAAGGACGAATACGTCTCCGTAGAGCACTACCTCCTCGCGATGGCGAAGCACGATCGCGAAATCGGTTTGTTGCTTCAGCAGCACGGCGGGGTTGGACCGGAAAAGCTGCTCTCAGCGCTCGCGAGCGTCCGCGGCTCGCAACGGATCACGGACCCCGACCCAGAAGGAAAATTCCAAGCACTGGAGAAGTATTGCCGCGATCTCACGGAAGCCGCGCGAAAGGGGAAGATCGACCCGGTCGTCGGCCGCGACGAAGAGATCCGCCGTGTCATGCAGGTCCTTTCGCGAAGAACGAAGAACAATCCGGTCCTGATCGGCGAGCCGGGCGTTGGCAAGACCGCCATCGTGGAAGGCATCGCGCAGCGGATCGTCCACGGGGACGTCCCCGAGTCTCTCAAGCAGAAGCGTTTGTGTGCCCTCGACATGGGAGCGCTCGTCGCCGGAGCGAAGTACCGCGGCGAGTTCGAAGATCGACTGAAGGCGGTTCTCAAGGAAGTCGAGGCCGCGCACGGACGGATTATTCTGTTCATCGACGAGCTTCACACGATCGTCGGAGCGGGCGCGGCCGAGGGGGCCATGGATGCCGCGAACCTTCTCAAGCCGGCGCTGGCCCGCGGCGAGCTGCGGTGCATCGGGGCGACGACGCTCGACGAATACCGAAAGCGAATCGAGAAGGATCCCGCGCTCGAGCGCCGCTTTCAGCCAGTGCTCGTCTCGCAGCCGACCGTCGCCGACACGATCGCCATCTTGCGCGGTCTCAAAGAGCGCTACGAAGTGCATCACGGCATCCGAATCCAGGACGCGGCGCTCGTCGCGGCGGCGACCCTCAGCGATCGTTACGTGACCGATCGATTCCTGCCCGACAAGGCGATCGATCTCGTCGATGAGGCGGCTGCCAAGATCAAGATCGAAGTCGACAGCATGCCGACGGAGATCGATGCCCTCCAGCGCAAGCTCATGCAGCTTCAAATCGAACAGCAGGCGCTCAAGAAGGAGCGCGATCCCGCCAGCAAGACTCGAATCGAAGAGGTCAAGCGGCAGATCGCCGAGCTCGAAGAGAGCTCGAGCGGGATGCGAGCCCAATGGCAGCGCGAGAAGGAAGTCATCCAACAGATTCGGAAGGCACAGCCGGAGATCGAGCGGCTACGCCACGAGGCGGACGAAGCGCAGCGTCGAGGCGATCTGGGACGGGTCGCGGAGATCAGTTACGGCAAGATCCCCGAGCTCGAGAGGAAGATCGAAGAGCTTCGGAGGACGCTCGCGAAAGTCCAGGAGAAGACCAGCTACTTGCGCGAAGAGGTCACCGACCAGGACGTGGCGGGAATCGTCTCGAAGTGGACCGGCATTCCCGTCGCCAAAATGCTGCAGGGGGAGATGCACAAGCTTCTCCACATGGAGGGGGAGCTGAAGAAGCGCGTCGTCGGGCAAGATGCCGCGGTCGAAGCGGTGGCGAACGCCGTGCGCCGTTCGCGCGCCGGACTCGGCGACCCGAATCGCCCGATCGGGAGCTTTCTGTTCTTGGGGCCCACCGGAGTCGGCAAGACCGAGTTGGCCCGTGCCCTGGCCGAGTTCCTGTTCGACGATGAGCGCGCGATGATCCGTCTCGATATGAGCGAATACATGGAGAAGCATTCGGTGTCGCGGCTGATCGGCGCGCCACCGGGCTACGTGGGTTACGAAGAGGGCGGTCAGCTCACCGAGCCGGTGCGTCGTCGGCCCTACGCGGTCATCTTGTTCGACGAAGTGGAGAAGGCTCACGGGGACGTGTGGAACGTGCTGCTTCAGGTGCTCGACGACGGCCGCCTCACCGATGGGCAAGGTCGCACCGTCGACTTCAAGAACACCGTGATCATCCTCACGAGCAACGTTGGGTCGGCCCACATTCAGGCGATCGACGAGCGCCCCGCGCTCGACGCCGCGACCCGTCGCGACCTCGTGCAGCGAGCGGTGATGGATGAAATTCGGCGCGTGTTCCGGCCCGAGTTTCTCAACCGCTTGGACGAGATCGTCATCTTCAATCGTCTCGAGCCCTCGCAGATTCGGCACATCGTCGACATTCAGCTCGGGCGTTTTGCAAGCCGTCTTTCCCGGCGCGATCTCGCGATCGAACTGACCGATCGCGCGAAAGACTTCCTGGCGGAAGCGGGCTGGGATCCGCAGTACGGGGCGCGGCCTCTCAAGCGCGCGATCCAGAAAAACCTGGAAGACGCCCTCGCCCGAAAGGTTCTGGCCGGCGAGTTCCCGACCGGGACCCGGATCATGGTAGACCGGGGCCCGACCGGCGAGCTCACGTTCACGACGCGGATGCAGAACTGACGCGAAGGAGAAGCTCGGCGTGGGTCCTGGGCCACGCGATTCCGAGGCGCGTCGGCTGCTTTCCGAACGGCGGCCGGCGTTGGGCGGTGTGACGACTTTGTCATCGTGGCACACGTCCGAGCGACGACAGTGTGGCGCGCATCGGACACGTCCGGCGTCGCGCCAACAATGTCAGAGAGCTCGCGTGCTTGCCCGTCGCAGGCCCGGAGAAACGACGCGGGGATGCCGTGCGGCGATAACCGCTTCGCGTCGGCAACGTATTGGAATTGCTTGGAGGCGCCGTCCAGGCCGCTCCCCAAGAAATATCGGCATACTTATCGCATCCGGTTTGTTCGCTCTTCACGGTCATGGCAACTCGCACACCCCCCCCATCCCGAACGTCCAGGTCGGCGGCAGCCGGATCCTGGATGGCCCTCCTCGCGGCGACCACGCTCGGTGACGCGGCCGACACGGTCCACGCCGAGGTTCGCGCAGTCGGACTGTCGGAGGACGCCGCCTATCGGCTCGTGGTGCAATCGTACGACGCAACGGACGGTCGCGTCCCGGGGCGATACTCGCGTCCGGTGGGAAGCCTGCAGCGGGCGGTCACCGCGGCGGAGCTTCGCCAAGGCGTTCATGTCGATCTGCTCGAGTTGAGGGAGAGCGTTCCGGCGTCGTCCGCTGACGCCCCCCTCGTCGTCGCTTGGATCGAGGCTGGCGAGCCCGATCTCGAGTTCGACGGCCGCGCGGCGCGTCCGCAGCCTGGGAGCGTCTATGGTGTGGCCAGGCGTACAGCCCGGCAGGACACCGTCCAGATCAGTCTCAATCGTAAGATCGCAGTATAAGGCGACGTGACGAGCCGGTAGTCGCTATCGTTCCGGGTTGTCGTCGCGTGTGCGCGTCCCGTGCTTTGGGGTCTTCGATGTCCGGTCGTCGCGCTTGGCGACGGTCGCTTCGAGCGGGCCCACTTGCGCCAGCGCGATGACGAGAGTGTCTCCCTTGGCGCTGACCTGGTAGTTCGGCACGCCGTCTTTGAAGGCGACTGTCAGCATTGCGCCACTGGACTCATTGTTGACCTTGATTGTGGCGATTCGCGAATCGCGCGCCGAAAGCGGAGCCGCGGCTTCGAGCGACCTCCTCCCAGGAACTTTCACCTCGAAACCCGTCGGCTGCTGCGCGCCCTCGATCGATTCGATGGGCCCGTCCATCTTCAGCCGCAGCACGTTTCCGTGGTGGACCGAGGCGTTGCCAAAGGGAGTGACCCTCGCGTGCTTCTTGTGTGCGGCTTGGTGGGAGCCGTCAGCGCCGTCGTCGGCCGCGTTCGTCGTGGCTGGCGCCCCATTGGCGTCGATCCCGGCCGTCAGCGGGGCCGCCGGCGCCGGTTCAGCGGCCGCTTGTTGACTCGCCGGCGGCGGCGGCGTCGCCGAAGCCGCGGGCACCGCGCTCGTCGCGGCGGGCGTCTCGCTCGCGGGAGGTGCCCCGGCCGAGCCGACGGTCACCGGCTCGTGATGCCACTTCTTGATCGCCATCGCCCCGATGACCGCGATGAGCAGGACACCGCCCGCGGCTGCCGCCTTGCGCTGGACGGGCCAGGGCAGCGCCCGACTCCGATCGCTCTCGTGGGGGTTTTGGCCCCGCCTTCCGGCGGGCGATTTTCCGTCGTCGCCCCGGACCACCCGCCGACCGCTCGTGTGGAGCCCGCCGCTTGGAGCCGGTGCGGTCGTTCTGCGCGGGAAGGACTCTTCTTCGGTTCGCCCTCGCTTCGCCAGGAGCGCAATTGTCATTTTCGCGCGCCTGGCCAAGCGCTGAAGCGCTGGAGCAATGCGCGCCGCTTGCGTGGCAAAGGCCCCCCGCATGCGACTCGACGCATCGTCCAACCCGCCGAGGTCGTCGGACCCCGTCTCTGGGTGGCTCGAAGCGCTCACGGCCCCCACCTCGACCGGCAGATCGGAGGGCAAATCCGAATAGCGCAGGGTCACGACGAGCTGCGGAACCTGCGAGGTCGGGTCGACGGCCACGCCGACGTGATCGATGCTCGCCGGGCGCTTGCTTCCGCTTCGTGCGTCCTCGAGCTCCAAGTGCTTGCCGACCTGCAGGAAGCCGAGATCACTCCCGACCGTAATCGCCGTCGGGTGGGAGTCCCGGATCTTGGCCCGCATCGGGGACGCCAGGCCCTCGATATAGAGGCGCACTTTGGCCCCGGGTTGCGCTTCTCCCGCGCCCGCACTGACCCCGCACACGTGTTTGAGCGCTTCGACCGAATCCGCGTCGATTTCGGTGAAACGGATGCCGAACTCCCCACCCCGCTCGGCCCCTCGGCACCAGACGACTTCGCCCGACCCGATGACGCTTTGGTTCGGCCCCGCCTCGAAGCGGCACGTGATCTTCTGGCCGAGCTCGGGCAAGTACGCCGTGCGGAGCTGCATCCCCTCTTCCGACACGTTCACGGCCTGGGCTTCGAAGGATGGCCCCAGAGTGCCGCCCAACTCCACCAAGCCGTCGAATGAAATCCGCGCTGCGCCCGGCGCCCGGCGATCTTCGGTGCTCATCTCTTCTTCCTCCGTCGTCCCATCGCGATAGAGAATAGAACCCCGGAGGGCCAACTTTTGAACACGCCCATCGCCACGCATCTGGTGCTCGATATCGAGACGATTCCCGACCCGGAGCTGCCCCGTCAGGACGACAGCGACCGGGTGCCGCCCCCGCCTTACAACCAAATCGTCACGCTCGGGTGCATGCTCCTCGAGGACCACGTCCCGAGGCGGCTGGGTGTCGTAGGGGAAGGCAAGAGCGAAGGACAAATCCTCACGGACTTTGCGCAATGGCTCGACGCGAAGAAGCCGACGGTCGTCACGTGGAACGGCCGGACGTTCGACATGCCGGTCATCACCAGCCGGGCCCTTCGGCACGGCGTGCCGATGCCGTGGTGGTTCACGGACCGCAACACCCGATACCGCTATTCGACCGACGGTCACTTCGATCTCATGGACTTTCTCGCGGACTTCGGCGCTGCCAAGAATGCTCGACTGGAGGTCTATGCCAAGCTCGTCGGCTTCCCGGGAAAGGTGGGGGTCGACGGGTCTCAGGTGCTGCCACTGGTCCACGCGGGCAAGCTCGCGGAGGTGAACGCGTATTGCTTGTGCGACGTCGTGCAGACAGCCGCGATCTTCCTCCGGGTGGGGCTCTTGCGAGGGAGCTACGATCGCGGCCGTTATCGGGAACTGGCGCGCGGCCTGCTCGCGTTCATCGACGAAGAGCCGCGGCTCGCCCCCGTCGCGTCGGTAGTCAATCGACCCCGGTTCTTGCTCGAAGAAGGGGCCTAGCTGACGCGAAAACGGTCACTTCAAAGCGGAATGTTCGAATGCTTCTTGGGGGGATTGTCGTCGCGCTTGTCGCGCAGGATCTCCAGACTTCGATGCAGTCGGGCACGCAGCGCGCGAGGGTAAATCACTTCGTCGACGAAGCCGAGCTCCGCGGCTTTGTAGGGATTGGCGAACTTGTCGCGATAGTCGGCGACGAACTCCGCACGCGCCCTTTCCGGGTCCCGAGACTGGGCGATTTCGTTGCGCTGAACGATGTTGACCGCACCCTCCGGCCCCATCACTGCGATCTCGGCCGTCGGAAACGCGAGGTTGACGTCCGCGCGAATGTGCTTGCTCGCCATCACGTCGTAGGCGCCGCCGTACGCTTTTCGAAGGATCACGGTCACCTTCGGGACCGTGGCTTCCGCGAAGGCGAAGAGGAGCTGCGCTCCGTGCTTGATGATTCCACCGTATTCCTGATCGGTGCCCGGCAGAAAGCCGGGTACGTCGACGAACGTCACGAGCGGGACATTGAAGCAATCGCAAAAGCGGACGAAGCGCGCGGCCTTCATCGACGACTGGATGTCGAGCACACCGGCGAGGACGGCGGGCTGATTGGCGACGACGCCTACGGTGCGGCCGCCGATTCGCGCAAATCCGACGACGATGTTCTGCGCGTACGCCTCGGCCACTTCGAATAGATGCCCGTCGTCGACGGCCGCGTGAATGACGTCCTTCACGTCGTAGGGTTTCGCCGAGTCGAGCGGGATCATCGAGTCGAGCTCCGGGACCTCTCGCAGCGGCGGGTCGCTCGCCGCGCGCAGCGGCGGGTCTTCCTGGTTGTTCGACGGGAGAAACGACAAGAGCGCTCGTGCTTGCGCGATGCACGTGCGGTCGTCCGGCGACGTCAGGTGACAGACGCCGCTCTTGGTCGCGTGCGCCGTCGCGCCGCCCAGGTCTTCTTTCGTCACTTCTTCGTGCGTGACCGATTTGATCACGTCTGGTCCGGTGATGAACATGTAGCTCGTACCCTCGACCATCAGGACGAAGTCCGTGATGGCGGGCGAGTAGACCGCGCCGCCCGCGCACGGCCCGAGGATGCAGCTTATCTGGGGAATGACGCCGCTCGCGAGCGTATTTCGGAGGAAGATGTCCGCGTAGCCTCCGAGCGACTCGACTCCTTCCTGGATCCGCGCGCCGCCCGAGTCGTTCAGGCCCACGACGGGCGCTCCGACTTTCATCGCCAAGTCCATCACGCGGCAGATTTTCTGCGCGTGCGCGCCGCTCAGGCTCCCTCCGAAGACGGTGAAGTCTTGCGCGTACGCGAAAACGGGCCGCCCATCGACGAGGCCGTGACCGGTCACGACGCCGTCGCCGAGGACCTTCTGGCGGTCCATTCCGAAGTCCGTGGAACGATGGGTCACGAATCGGCCAATCTCGACGAATGTGCCGGGATCGAGCAGAAGGTCGAGCCGCTCGCGCGCGGTGAGCTTCCCCGCTTCGTGTTGCTTGAGGATGCGCTCGGGGCCGCCTGCTACGAGCGCGCGGGCGTTCATTTCGTCGAGGCGATGGACGGGCGACGCCGGGGGCTTGGTGGGGCCGGACATGACGGTGGAGGTGCAGCCTACGCGGTTGCCCACCGGACGCCTACGGCGGCGAGCCCGCGCGATTCGCAGCGCGGGGCGCGTCGACGTAGTCCACGAGCTCGCCCCGGAACGTGCGCAAGGTGGTCTGCCCTTCCGCGCGAGCCACGACGTAGTCCGGCCCGAGGGGCACCTTTCCGCGGCCGCCCGGCGTATCGCAAATGAGCTTCGGCAGGGCGATGCCCGACAGCCGGCCTTGAAGGCGCTCCATGATCTCGACGCCCTTGGCGAGCGGCGTACGCAGATGGGCGGTGCCGCGCACCGGGTCGGCTTGCAAGAGGTAGTAGGGCCTGACGCGGGCGCGGACCAGACCGCGAAAGAGCCGCTCGAGCACGTCCGCGTCGTCGTTGATGCCTGCGAGAAGAACGGACTGATTCATGACGGGGAAGCCCGCGTCGGCCAGTCGCTCGCAGGCCGCGATCGACTCGTCCGATAGCTCCTTGGGGTGATTGAAGTGCGTCATCACCCAGAGCGGGTGGTAGGGGCGCAAGGCGGACAAGAGTTCTCGGGTGACGCGCATCGGGAGCGTGACCGGTACGCGCGTCGCGAGGCGAATCGTCTCGACCGTCTCGATCGCGCGCACCGCTGCCAAGAGCTCTGCGATGCGCTCCGTGTTCATCGCAAGGGGGTCCCCGCCGCTGACGATGACGTCGCGAACCTCGGGGTGCCCCCGCAGCCACTCGAGCGCGGGCGCGAGGCCTTGGAGCGACACGGAACCTTCGCCCCCGCCCACCATTCGCGATCGCGTACAGAAACGGCAGTAGACCGCGCAGCGGTCGGTCGCGAGCAGGAGCGCGCGATCGGGGTAACGTTGCACCAGATGGGGAGCGACCTCGTGGGCCAACTCGCCGAGCGGATCAGCGAGGTCCCCGGGTACTTCGTCGGACTCTCTCGCGTCGGGGACGCATTGGCGGCGAATCGGGCACTCGGGGTCCTTTGGATCGACGAGCGACAAGTAATAGGGGGTGATGCGGATGGGCAGCCCCCTCGCCTCTGCGCGTCGCGCTCCTTCGATCTCGCTCTCCGTGAGCACCAGCGCTCGAGCCAGCTCGTCGGCCGAGCCGATCGCGTGACGGAGCTGCCATCGCCAATCAGTCCAGTCGGCGGGGCGACGGACGAGCGAAGAGTCCGCGATGAGCTCTGCCATCAGGCGCCGCCGTCGGTCCGAGGCAGCTCCACCCTGACTTCACTCAGGGCCGCCTCGTCGATTTGGACCGGGTAATGCTGGCGCAGCTCGTCGACGAGAGCGGCCTCTCTCGCGCGGATCTTGTTCTGGGCGAGCCTCACGCGGATCGCTCGCTCCGCCTCTTCGAAGGTGCGGTCGTGCGCAGGGGTCTTGCCGCTCAGCTTCACCACGAACGACCGGCCCTGCGACTTTACCAGGCGCGGCAGGACGTCGCCGACCCTAGCGATCTCGAAGACGGCCGCGCGCAGTTCTTCCGGCACGTGCGGATTGCTCCCTCGCGGGTCGCCTGGAGGGCCCACGAAGCCGAAGTCGCCGGCGAGGTCCGCCGGGCCGCCCTCTTTCGCACGCGGATCGGTGGACTTCGCCCGCACGAGCTCCCCCCATTGAACGGGGTTCGCCTTTTTCGCAGCCTCGAGAACGGCGGCGCCGTTCGCCTCGCCGGACACGTCGATGGCCGAGACCCGCCGCCGCTCGGGGTCGCGAAAATCGTCGCGATGCGCCTCGTAGTCGGCCCGAACGTCCGCCTCCGGGATTTCGTTCGGGGAGGGGAGGCCTTCGCGGGTGCGTTTCAGCATCGCGTCGCGCAGGATTTCGCGGATCTCTTGCTGCGCGATCACGTCTTTGTCGTAGCCTTTTTCGCGCGCGACGTCGGCGAGCAGCATCACGTCGATCATTTCGTCCAGAAGCTCTTGGCGGCGTTCGGGCGCCTGGTATCGCATGCGATCGAACTGATCCATGTGCTCGAGCGCCGCGACGTAGGCACCCACCGTGATCGCGCGGTCGCCCACTTTCGCCAGCACCTGCGCCGATTGCTCTGCCGTGAGGCCCGCGACGGCTCGAGCATCCTGCTGCTCCGGGGGCGAGCCCTGGCGCGCGCGGCACCCGCCGGTTGAAAGCGCGACGACGAGGAACGCGGTGGCGGTCGGCGACCCGCGGGGCTTCGGGAAAGGGCCGTGCATGGCAGGCGGGAGAGAGTAGCCCATCCCCCGTCGCCGACGCATACTCGCCTCGTGGCGAACGCCGCGGCCCGCGGCCGAGAGGCGCGACGCCACGATGGCGCACGATTCGAAACGACAAGGATCTCGAGCACGTGAACCGCGGCCCCCCCCTGGTAGCGACGCCGACGCGATGGCTGGTTGGTACGGTCGTCCTCACAGCCGCGCTCACGAGCGCGCTTGCGATCCTGGTCCGCGCCTACGTCACCTTGTCCCATTCGCAGCACCCGATTGCGTCGCCTCTGACGCCGGTATTCCTTGCGTTTGCCGTCTCGTCCGTCGTCCTGTGGAACCGGCTCCGAACCGATGAGCTGCGCCTTGCGCGCGAGCTCCGGGTCGCCCGAACCGGGACGTCCGTGATTCGCGCGACCGTCACGCGCCGGCGAGGGCTCGCCACGCTCCTGGCGCCCCACCCTTCCACCCGACTCGGCAGGGCGGCGGTCCTGCTGGCGGACGGCGATCGATCCGAGGCGCTCGATGCCTGCGCGGGCGGGTCGCCCCTCATGCGAGGGGGCCGGCTCGAGAAGCTGCGCCACGTGGTCGAGGCAGACCTCGAGCGGGCGGCGGGGACTTCCGCCGGCCGGGACGAGTGCGTCCGGCGCTTGCGCGGGATGGCCCCCATCGGCAACCGGGAAGCCGACCTTTACCGCATTCACGTCCTCGTCAAGGCGCTCCTCGAACGGGGCGACGCTTCGGGAGCGCACGAACTCGCGCAGAGCCTCGAAGCTTCGAACGACGACGAAGCGCGCGTGTACCGAACCTGGCTCCGGACCTGGTTCGATCTGGATACCAGAGCCGAGGAGGAAGGAGCCGTGTCGTGGGCGCCGCTTCCCGAAGGGGAGCTCCGGATGGCCGCCCTCCTCGCGCGGGCGCACGGAGCCGACAAGCTGGTGCAGAAGCTCGAAGGACGCGTGGCGGCCATTGCGCGCCCATCGGAGGGAGAGTAATCGGACAGTTCCCATGATCCCCGTCGATGAGCGCGACGACGAGACCATCGTTCCGCCCGCGATGCATCCCGATCTCAAATACAAGCGAATCGTGCTCAAATTGAGCGGCGAGGCGCTCTGCGGCAGGGACGGAGGGTTCGGAATCGACGGCACGGTGATCCGCGCGACCGCGGCCGAGCTGTCCGAGGTGCACGCCCTCGGGGTTCAGATCGGTATCGTCGTCGGTGGCGGGAACATCTTTCGCGGTCTGAAGGGCGCGAGCACGGGGATGGATCGCGCCCAGGGGGACTACATGGGGATGCTCGCGACGGTCATCAACGCGCTCGCGATGCAAGACGCGCTCGAGAAGG
>CAZVPE010000069.1:0-23957 GCA_964628155.1 uncultured Polyangiaceae bacterium
CGATCTCCAGGGCGAGGGCCGTCGTCGAACCGTTGCCCCCGGCGCGTGCTCGGAGGGCGTCGGCCACGTCGTTCGGCAGCGGGAACTTGAGGTAGTGCACGGCGGTCGTCCGATCCGCCTCCGAACCGTCCCGCGATGGCTCGTTCGATCGCGCGGCGATGCGCCTCGTTCCGGCGACCACCCAGACATGCTTGGACAGCCCCTTCGCAGCTCGCAGAAAGGCGTCTCGCTGCGTGTTGTCGGCGATCTCGATCATCAGCGTGCAAGAGAGCTCGTCGGTACCGGGCAGGAGCTCGTTGTAGGTATCGATCTCGTGTTGAACCGAAGCCGGACGCGTGATCCGTTCGGTCCGCAGCATTTCCTGAATCTGAAGGAGGACCGTATCGCGATTCTCGAACACTACGCTCACGTTCGGACCGACGCCGAGACGCCGGATCTTCTTCTCGGCTATCACCCGATTGCGGAATCGCTCTCGCACGGTCTCGTAGTCCGCCAGCCCCAAGATCTCGCCTCGAGCGATTGCCTTCATGCGTCAGCCCTCCGGCGTCAACCCGTATGCCCGGGCGAGCGCCTCGACCGGATGGATCGCCTCTCGCCGGTTCTCGGCGAGAATGCGCCTGGCCGCGAGCGCACAGTCGGTCACGACCAGGGAGGGCTCCGCGGCATCGATGCCGCGCACGAGCTTTTGCGCGTAACGGCGCCCTTGCTCGTAGTGCTGAGCCTTCATCCCCCACGTCCCGTCCACGGCAGAACATCGCTCGATTACTTCGACTTCGGAATCGGGCAGCTCGCCGAGCACGCGCGCGGCCGGATAGCCGATCTTCTGAGCGCGGAGGTGGCAGGCCGCGTGATACGCAATGAGGCCGAGTCCTTTCACGAAACTGAGCGATAGCGTTTTTTCGCGCCTCTGGCGCTCGAGGAGCTCCATCACGTCGATGGTCGCCGCCGCCACCATGCGCGCGTCGTCGCTCGGCTCGAGCTCGACCCACTCTTTCTTGGCCATGTACCCGCACGTCGGCTGAAGGCAAACGATCGCGCGTCCGAGTTTTACCTCGCGCGCGAACGACGCCACGTTGACCTGTGCCTTCTTTCGCGCGGCATCGACGTCGCCGCCATCCAGGTTGGGCATGCCGCAGCACGTCTGGTCGGGACGCACCACGCTCCAACCGTTCTTTTCCAGCACGCAAACGGCGCTCGCCGCGATACTCGGAAAGTTGTAATCCGTGAGACACGTCGCGAACAGCGCCACCGTTCCTCGCGATCCAGCCTCCGGCAGCGGTTTGTGGCGCGAAAGCCACCGCGCGAACGTCGTCTCTCCGAACGGCGGAAGGGGAAAGTCGGCCGCGATGCCCGCTACCCTTTCCGTCGCCTTGCGCACGAGGCGGTTTGCATTCACGAAATTGGCGATCCGCGCCATTGGACCCGCCGTCATCTGTCCCAAGAGCTGGGGTTCCCCAAGAATGGTGTCCTGCAGTGTCACCCCGTTGCGCCGCGCGCGCTGCGCCTTCTCGCGCATGAGCAGTCGAGGGATGTCGATCGCCCACTCGTGCCCCTCGTCGGGAGTGTATGGACACTTGACGTAGCAAAGCTTGCACTGCCAACAGAGCTCCGTCGCGTGTTCGAATGCTTCGGCGTCGAGCTGCTCGGCCCCCGTCGCTCCGTCCTTCTCGATGGCTCGATCGATGCGCGCGAACACGTCCGGAAACGTGCCGCAGTAGCCCACGCACATTCGGCAATTGTGACAGACCTCGAACATACGCCGCATCTCGGCTTCGAGATCACGCGCGTTCCAATAGCGGTCGTTCTGCGGATCGAATGCCGGCGGCTGACTTGGAATGACGTCGATTTTGGCCATCGGTGGGGCAATCTGCGGAGAGAAGAGATGAACCGCCACGACGCCGGGGCGAGGCGAGGATCTTCCGAAGGAAAATCGTGTCGTTGCCCGGGCGCCCTGGCGGTTTTCCCGTCTCAGCCTTTGAGCACCTGGAGCATCTTCGTGAAGCGACCCGCGTGGCTCTTCTCCGCTTTCGCGAGCGTCTCGAGCCACTCGGCGATGTCGTCGAAGCCCTCGTCGCGCGCGGTCTTCGCCATCCCCGGGTACATCGTCTCGTACTCGTACGTCTCGCCCTTGATCGCGGACTTCAGGTTCTTCTCCGTATTGCCGATCGGCTCGCCGGTCGCCGGATCACCGACTTGCTTGAGATAGTCGAGGTGCCCGTGTGCGTGGCCGGTTTCGCCGTCGGCCGTCTCTTTGAAGTTGCCGGCGATCTCCGGATAGCCCTCGACATCCGCGACCTTCGCGAAATACATGTACCGGCGGTTCGCCTGCGACTCGCCTGCGAATGCCTCTTTCAGGTTCTGATGTGTTTTCGTTCCTTGAAGGGACTTGGCCATGGCTTTCTCCTTTTTGTGATCGTCAATCGGGTGGTCTTCCAGCGCAGCGCGCGCATTGGCCGCGATAAATCCGCTCGACTGCGCGAACGGAGAACCCCGGCGCAAGCCTGCGCACTTTCAGCACCGCGGCCGGCGAAGGGGCCAGCGTGCCGGCCGTGATGTCCAGTACCGTTCCGCAGCTGTCGCATACGGCGTGATGGTGGGGACGGGTGTTCGGGTCGAAGCGCGCCGCGTCGCCACGCTTGCCGGGCAGGCGGACGACGCCCGCCAGCCCGGCGCGCGCCAGCGCGTCGAGCGTGTTGTAGACGGTCGCAAAGCTCATCGACGGGAAGCTCGGCCGCAAGCGCTCGAAAAGGTCCTGCGCCGTCGGGTGCGAGCCGTCCTCTGCAAACAAGCGGACGATCGCCAGGCGCTGCGGCGTGAGCTTCAGCTTTGCGCGGCGCAAGTCGCGCAGCATCGTGCTGGCTCGCTCTCCGTCGCCGCGAAATGTCACGTGCGGAATCTAATGAGAACGATTCTAAGTTGCAAGCCATTCTAAACAGCCTCGATCGCGAGGCTCCCCCGGCCGAATGGTCAACCGTTCCTGTCTTTGCGCTTGCGTGTTCCGAGAACGGCGAGCTTCAAGTAGCTGAGCTGGCTGGCCGCGGCTTGCTTCGCGAGCTCGATCTTGCTCGACTCGCGCGACGACGGCCGCCCCATGAGCTCGCCCGTTTCGTAGAGTTCGCGCGTCCGCGTTCGCTGCAGCTTGCCGCTCGAAGTCTTCGGGAGCGCGCCCGGGGGTAGCGCCAAGACGTCGTCCAACGTCAACCCCATTCCCTCCTGGACGACTCTTCGCACTTCGCCCACGAGGCTCGCCGACTGGGCCATTCGCTCGGCCTCTTGGACCTCGAACGCCAGCACGACGCGCTCGCGGTCTCGTTCGACGCCGCTCGGGTCGCGAGCCCCGAAGGCAACCACGTTGCCTTTGCGGACCCCGACGACCTTGCTCGCCTCCCACTCCATGTCTTGCGGGTAGTAGTTGCGGCCGTTGACGATGACCACTTCCTTGCTGCGTCCGCAGATGTACACGTGGCCCTCGTGCAAGAAGCCGAGATCGCCACTCCGAAGAAACGTACCGGCGAAGGACTCACGCGTTCGCTCGGCGTCTTCCCAGTAGCCCTGCATGACGCTCGGGCCAGAGATGCGAATCTCGCCGACCGTGCGTTCGGGCAGCGGACGCTCGCTGGACGCGTCCTCCGGGTCGAAGATGCGGATCTTGTGCTCCGGGAACTCTTTGCCGCACGAAACGAGCCTCACGGCGAACTCGTCGTCTTCGGCGACGATTCGCGCTTGCCCCGTTTGCCACAACATCGGCCCGTTGACCCCAATGGTGCGAATGCCCGAGCCCAAATCCGAAAATGCGACGGCGAGGGTCGACTCGGCCATTCCATACGATGGGAGGAGCGCCTCTTTCCGGAATCCGGTGGAGGCGAAGGCCGTGGCGAACGCTTCGAGCGTCTCCGGCCGAATCGGCTCCGCGCCGCATCCGGCGATTCGCCACCGCGAGAGGTCCAGTCCGTCGAGCTCGGAGGCCTTGATTCGCTTGACGCAGAGCGCGTACGCGAAGTTCGGGGCGAACGCCGCCGTTCCCCCGTGCCGAGCGACGGCCTGAAACCAGCTGATCGGCCTCTTCAGAAAGAGGAGCGCCGGGAGGTGTACGACCGGCACGCGGTGGTAGAGCGGCGCGAGGACGAAGCCGATGAGGCCCATGTCGTGATAGAGCGGCAACCAGGAGACTCCGACGTCCTCCGGCGTGATGCGCAGGCCATCCACCATGATGCACTGGACGTTCGCAGCCAGATTCCCGTGCGTCAGCGCCACCCCCTTCGGGCGCGAGGTGGACCCGCTCGTGAATTGGAGCAGCGCGACGTCGTCCAAGCCGATCTTCTCCGCCCTGAGCGGTTCGGTCGACTCGCGGATTCCTTCGATCGCGACGACCTGCTCGAGGGCGGGGCACGCCGCCTGGACCGTGCCGAGAAGGCGCTTGATCTTGGCCGTCGTCACGAGGACGCGCGCGCCGCTCTTCGCGACGATGTGCCGCGTGTTGTCGAGGTACGCCTGCAATTGGCCGAGCGACATCGGCGGATAAATGGGAACGGGTATCACTCCGGCACGAATGGCCCCGAGAAAGCAAAGAACGAAGTCGTCGTTGGTCGGTAGGATCAGCGCCACCCGGTCTCCCTTACGGAGACCGAGCGCTTGCATCGCGCCTCCGAACCGCGCACTAATCCGCTCGACGGCGGTAAACGAAAACGACGCTTCGCCTTCGCCTCGGCCGTCGACCCGGGCCGGGGCGGAGGGATCGGTCAAGCCACCCACGCCGGGAACACCCGTCTCGGGGACGAAGCGGTAGCCGCGCGTGGGCTCGGCCTTCGCCGCGTCTTCGATAGCCTGGGGAATGGTCCGATGCTGCATGTCTCGACGTCGGCTCTTACCAGAGCTCCGCGGCCGAACCAACCGGCCGCGCACGACTTCGTGCGGGGCGAGAGCCGGTCTCTTTGACAGCCGGTCTCCGCTCGGCGACCATTTGGACATGCCGCTCATCGAAACGGAGGAAGCCGCTCGCCGACTCGCGCGCGCGATCGCCAGCGATCTCTCGCTCTACAACGAGGACAAAATCGTCGGTGGAATCCAGAATGACAACCTCTTCGATTCCCTTGCCGAGGAAATCGAGGAAGGGCGCGCACTCTACAAACGCCGCGTCTCGCCGGACCTCTATCCTCGCAATTTCTACGATCGCGCGCTCGTCGACATTCTCGTGAAGGCCAAAGGACACGTCAAATCCAAGCTCTGGTAGGGGAGCCCATCCGTCTTCTCGTTTCGCGGAACGCGAGCGGCGGCAGGCTCGACCGCTTTCTCGCCGAAGCGCTCGCAGTGTCTCGCTCGGAATTGCAGCGGTGGATCGCCGAAGGGCGTGTGACGGTCGACGGGTCGGTGCGCCCGGCTTCTGCGCGGGTGCGGGAAGGAGACCGGGTGCTCGTCGACCCCCCTCCACCGGCCGCGAGCGAAGCGCTTCCCGAACCGGACGTACGCTTCGAGGTCCTCCACGTCGACGACGATCTGGTCGTCGTGAACAAACCGGCCGGACTCGTGGTCCACCCGGCACGCGGTCACGAGGTCGGGACGCTCGTGAACGGCCTTTTGGCGCTCGGATTGTTTCAACGCACCGAGCTCGAGATTACCGACACGCAGGGCAATCGGCGTCCGGGAGTCGTGCACCGGCTCGACAAAGGGACGAGCGGAGTGATCGTCGTGGCGCGCAACGCCCCCGCGCGTGAAGCGCTGGCGGACCAGTTCCGCGCGCACACGGCTGACCGCGCCTACGAAGCACTGGTCGTCGGAGAGGCCAAGGGCGGAACGTTCGACACGCTACACGGTCGTCATCCACGCGATCGCCTCCGTTTCACGACGCGCGTACAGGAAGGGAAACGGGCCGTGACCAACGTGCAAGTCCTCGCGCGTCTGTACGGCACGACGCACGTCGAGTGCACGCTCGAGACCGGGCGCACCCACCAAATCCGCGTGCAGCTCGCCGAGGCCGGGGCGACGCCGGTTCTCGGGGATCCACTCTACGGAAAACCGTCACGCGACGAGCGCGTCCGGGCCGTGGCGGAGGCGCTCGGGCACCAGGCGCTCCATGCCCGGCTGCTCGGCTTCGTGCACCCGCGGACGGGCAAGCGGATGCTCTTCGAGGCGCCTCTCCCCGCGGACTTTCGGGAGGCCATGCTGGCGCTCGTCGCGTAGAAGCCCCGGGCTTGTATCCGTCAGCGAGCACCGGCCCGGCGTCCAAGGCACTTGGACTCTTATCCCCCGTAGGCTCCTCCCCCAACCGAAAGCTCCGTTGTCGGCTTTTTGCTCGCGCCCCCGAGCAGTCCCGGATGGCGGCGTTTGAGGATCGACAAGGCGCAGAAGCCCACGAGCACGGCAAACCATAGCGTCGCAAAGCGCACGAGAATCATCGCGGCCGTGCTCGCCGTCGGGCCTACGTGCCCGAGCTCTCGAAGCTGTTCGCGCAGCGACGCTTCGGTCACGCCGAGCCCTCCGGGCACCGGAACGAGCGCTCCGGCGAGGGTGCTCGTCGCATAAAAGAACATCGCAAGCCCAAAGCTCGTCTCCTGGCCGAGGCCGCGCAGAATGACCCACAGCGACGCGCACTCGAGAGACCAGGCCGCGATCGAGATCAGCGTGGGCACGACGAGGTTCGTTGGCTTCACCATCGTCGCAAGGCTCTCGTAAGCCGCGTGCAACTTTGGACCGCTCCCTCGGAATGGCCCCGGCAGCCTTTCGACGAACCCGATTATCCGGTGCGCCGCGCGCCGGCTGCCGACGACGGCGAGGACAAGGCAAACCGCTGCCGTTCCGAGCCCCGCCCAGACCAGGCCTCCACGAAAGCCCGTCGAACCGAGCGCGATCAGCACGACCACTCCGATGACATCGGTAAGGCGCTCGGCGACGACGATCGGCGCGGTGCGTTCGACAGGAACGCCGTGCGTCTCGAAGAGCACCAGCGACTTGAACACCTCGCCGACCTTGCCGGGCGTGACGGTCAGCACGAACCCGCTGAGGAACGTGAGCAGGCTGTCGACCCTCCCCACTCCCCGCACTTCGAGTCGGGCCAAGTAGAACTCCCACTTGAGCCAGCGCAAGAAGTAATTTCCCATCGCCAAGCCGCACGCCGCCGCAAACGCTCCCCAGGCGAACCGACCGAGCTCGTCGCCCATCTTGCCGAGCCCCTGCCAGACGGCGAAGCCGCCGTAGACGGCCACTGCCGACAGCATCGCGCCGAGCAGGCGGCGCATCGCGACCGGACTGGGCCTGGATCGGGGCAACGCGGGGACCTTCTTTTCGATCACGTGGGGGCTCCGCTTCGCTGGACGCGCGCGGGGAGGCGCTATGCCATTGGCAGCCGTATTTCGCCAGCAAGTACGACTCCACCGGCTTTGGTCACGGTCTTCCGTGCTGAAAGATCGGCCATCCTGCGCTAGACACCGCGCGTGCCTCATGCCATCGGAAGCGCCGCGTCCTCACTACCCATTCAAGCCGAGCAGGCGAGCGTCCCACCGGCGGGCGACGTCGAACTTCTCGCCCTTGCGAGCGAGTCCAGCCGGAAGCTGAAGAGCGCCATCGCCGTAAGGGTCGTGGGACAGGAGGCGGTGGTCGAGCTGATGTTGGTCGCGCTTCTCGCGCGGGGCCACGCGCTCCTCGTCGGCGTACCCGGACTGGCGAAGACGCTCCTCGTCGCCTCGCTCGCCGAAGCGCTGGACCTGTCGTTCGGACGCGTCCAGTTTACGCCGGACCTGCTGCCGGCGGACATCACGGGCACCGACGTTTTGCAAGACGACCCCGGAGGACGCGTCGTGCGCTTTCTCCCGGGCCCGATCTTTCATCATCTCGTTCTCGCCGACGAGATCAACCGGACGCCTCCCAAGACGCAGGCGGCGCTCCTCCAGGCGATGCAAGAGCGCAAGGTGACGGTGGGCACCCACACCCACGCGCTGCCCGACCCTTTCCAGGTCTTCGCCACGCGCAATCCGATCGAACAGGAGGGCACGTATTTGCTTCCTGAGGCGCAGCTCGATCGGTTCTTGCTCGAAGTGCACGTCGACTACCCGAGCGTCGACGAAGAGCGCGAGATCGCTCGGCGGACGACGGGCGTCCAAGCCGCGAACGTCCCGCAGGTGCTCGCCGCCGACGCCGTGCGGTCGCTTCAGGCGCTGGTTCCCCGCATCCCGGTGACCGACGCGGCGGTCGAACTCGCGGTGGCGCTCGGACGGGCGACCCGCCCGAACGATTCGAAGGCGCCGCCGCATGTGCGCGAGTTCGTCCGCTTCGGCTCGGGTCCGCGCGGGTCGCAGGCGCTCGTTCTGGCGGCGAAGGCGCGGGCGGCTCTGCGCGGCGACGCCGCCGCGGACGTCGACGACGTGCGTGCGCTCGTCGTGCCGGTTCTGCGCCATCGTCTCGTGCTCAGCTACCGCGCGGAAGCGGAGGGCGTTCGCGACGTCGACGTGCTCGAGCGTGTGACGGCGGCGGTTGGATAGGGGCTCGAGGCGCGCCGTGAAGTAGACTCTCCTTGGAGATGGCCGAGCGCCGGGCAAAAGAGGGAGAAGACGCCGCGGGGGACAAGGACGGCACCGTCGCCCCGAACCCGCCGGCGCGCGGTCCGCATTCGGACGAGAGAAAGCGGACGGACGCCGTCGCACCCGAGCCCCCGGAGGGCGCCGTTCCCGCGCCGGCGAAGAATGGCGCCCGCGTCAAAGACGAGACGGGGTCCGCAGTCGCGGCTCCGATCCCCGCTCCTGCCGGCGGCCCGTGGCGAAGCTACAAGGAAATCGTGTCGCAGTTGGCGGGACGCATCGTCGAGGCGCAGCGGCCCATTCGTGTCCTCCAGTCTTTGCGCTGGGACGATGCCATCGAAGAACAGTTTCTCAGGGGCAAGCAGCGCGACATGCCCAAAGCCGACGCCGCTTACTACGAGGGGGTCGATCTCGGCTTCACTCCGCGTGACAAGATCGACGAGTTCGAGCGCATCGCCCACGACATCGAGCAGGAACTCGGCGAAGGCGACGCCGTGGGCCACATCATGGCAACCACCGCGCTCGAGTACCGAGACGTCGTTCACATGCTCGTCGCGCGCGGCACCCCGCGATTCTACGCGTGGTCCAGGAAGCTCTACGGGTCGCCCAAAGACAAGTTCCCGGACGGCCGCTCCACGGTCCGCGACCTCGGCCAGCTCCTTTACGGGATCCTCACGAACGTCGACGAGTGGTCGGGGGCTCTTCATTCCCATTCTCCGACCTATGCTCGAACGATCGAAGCGACGGAGGCCGCGCGTCAGCTGGGCGAGCGCTTGGCGCAGTATTTCGGCGACGTTCACGTTCCCGTCGAAGCCGACGAAGTCATCCTCGCGGACGCGGCGGCCGGAAGCGACTACGTCAAGGTCCGAAGCGGCGCGAAGTTCAGCCCTCGCGACATCGACATCCTCGAAGTGCACGAGGGCTGGGTTCACGTCGCCACGTCGCTCAACGGGCAGGCGCAGCCGGTTGCCAAATGGCTCGCCAAGGGGCCGCCGCGCACGACCGCGGTGCAGGAAGGCCTTGCCGCGCTGCTCGAGATGTTCACGTTCCGCACGTATCCTCGCCGCGCGCGTCGCCTGAACGATCGCGTGCTCGCCGTGGACAAGGCGGAGGACGGCGCGTCGTTCCTCGACGTCTTCGAGTGGTTCCGGACCGAGGGCTACGAGGAGGACGAGTGTTTCCACAACACGCGAAGGATCTTCCGCGGCGGCGTGCTCGAGGGAGGCGCCCCGTTCACGAAAGACGCTTGCTACTGCAAGGGGGTGGTCCTCAACTATGCGTTCGTGCGGAGCGCCATTCAGCACGACCGCGTGGATTTGGTGCCGTTCCTGTTCGTGGGCAAAGTCGCCCACGAAGATGTGCCCATTCTGGCGCGTCGCGTCGGCGACGGCGTCGTCAAGCCCCCCCGATATCTTCCGCCGATGTTCCGCGATCTCAACGGTCTGGCGATATGGATGGCGTATTCCACGTTTTTTTCGCAGCTCGGCGGCGAAGCCATGGCCGAGCACTACGGGCGATTGTTCGAGAGGGTCTGACGCAATCCCAAATCCTTCTGGTCGCCGTTCATCGTCGGATTGGGTCAATGCGCGCGGAAGATCGCCTTCCGTTTTTGAACGAACGCGACGAGCCCCTCCTTCGCGTCTTGCGAGCGAAATAGCTCCCCCGCGAGCTCGCGCTCGAGCGCCAAACCGCCTTCGAGCGACATTTCAGCGCCGCCCTGGATCGCTCGCTTGACGTTACCGATTGCCATGGCCGCCCGCGTCGGCGGGCAGAACTCGTGCGCATAATCGATCGCTTTGCGCATGAAGGCTTCATGGGTGTCCGCTTCCCACACCTTGTGCACGAGTCCAGCGGAGTGCGCCTGCGCCGGAGGTAGCGTCAGGCCTTCGACGACGAGCTCCATCGCGCGGCCCTTGCCGACGAGTCGCGTCAGCCGTTGCGTGCCCCCCGCGCCCGGCAGAATCCCGAGGTTCACTTCCGGCAGACCAATTTGGAACGTTCCCGCCCGAGCGATGCGAATGTCGCAGGCGAGCGCGATTTCGAATCCGCCGCCGAGCGCGTGGCCATTGATGGCTGCGATGACGAGCTTCGGGGTGTTTTCGAACCGCAAGAGCGTTTCGCTCGCGTGCAGAGCAAAGTAATATTTGAAGCTTTCGTCCGCCTCTTTGAGCATGTTCACGTTGGCGCCTGCGGAGAAATACTTGTCGCCGTGGCCGGTGAGGAGGACGACGTGCACATCGTCGTCGAAGCGAGCCTCGAGGACGTTTGCGTCGAGCTCCTTGAACATTTCGTGTGTGCAAGCGTTCACCGGGGGGTCGGTGAGCGTGAGGACGGCAACCCCCTTGTCCGTGGAGTAGTTGACCAGCGTCCCCATCTCGCGGGCTCCCTGCCGGGGAAACCGCCGCGTGGCACTCCGCCCCGCTGGCGCCCAGACTGGCCCGTCTTAGACTTAACGGCGATGGCGCGCAAACCCGGTCCGAGGTTGAGGCGCCTCGGCGTCGCCGTGGCGTCGTGGGTGATCGCCGCGTGGCTCGCGGAGGGGGTCGTCGGTCCAGACATCGGGCGAGCGGGACGTAAGCTCGAAGAGCGCATCGAGATGCAGCTCAAGGGTGGTGGGGCGCCCCTGCCGCCTCCCAAGCAGCCCGAGCGGAGCCACGAGGACTCCATCGAGCCATGGGAGCTCGTGCGCGTCTAGGTGGAAGCCTGGTGCGTTTCGCCGATAGCTTCGCGATCCCGGGCAGCGAGCGTGCTCGCGTACGGTCGTACGCTCCGCGCGCTCGCCGCCGGCCTCGCTCGCTCTCCGCGAAAATCACCAGGCTTCCATGGCCGGCAAGAACGGGCCGAACTTTGGCTCGAGCCCCTGCGTTTCGACTGGTGTGCTAATAGCCGCGCTACTATCCGATGACCAACGCCCAGCTCCGTGCAGAGCTCAAGCGACTCATCGTTACAGAGCTCAACCTGAGAGGGCGAAGCCCGGAGTCGATCGCCGACGACGCGCCCCTGTTCGGAGCGGGGCTCGGTCTCGATTCGCTCGACGCGCTCCAGCTCGCGATGGTGATCGAGGAAAAGCTCGGCGTCCGAATCCCCGAGGGCGACGAGGCGCGAGCTGTCTTCCAAAGCGTTCGCACGATGGCGGATCACATCGAGAAGGCGCGCGGCGCGTGAGCCCGCGGCTCTGGGTGACCGGCGTGGGCCTCGTCACACCGCTCGGCATCGGCGTCGAGACGACGTGGTCCAGGCTCGTGCGCGGCGATTGCGCGATTCGCAGCATCCGACTCTTCGGAGCCGCGGGCCAGCGCGCGAGCGTCGCGGGCGAAGTCGACGCGGTCGCGCCGCCCGACGGCGAGCCCGCCGCCCCGTGGTCGCGCACGAGCGCGATGGCGTTGGCGGCCGCCGCGGAGGCCATGCGCGGCGCCTCCGTCGACCCGCATGCCGCTCGCGTGGGGCTGGTGGTGGGGGGAACGACGGGCGGCATGTTCGAGAACGAGCAGGTCCTGGCGAGGCTTCACGCGGAGCTGGAGTGTCGCGAAACACTCGTCCAGATGCTGTCGCACCCGCTGACCGCGACCGGCGACTGCCTCGAGCGGCGACTCGGCCCCTTCGCACGGGTGCGATCGGTCGCGAGCGCGTGCTCGAGCGGCGCCAACGCGCTCGTCGTCGCGGCGTCCTGGCTGCTCTCGGACGAAGTGGACATCGTCGTTGCTGGCGGAAGCGACGGGTTGTGCCGCCTGACGCTGAGCGGCTTCAACGCGCTGGGCGCTCTCGATCCCGAACCGTGTCGTCCGTTCGACCGCCGGCGGCGTGGAACGAGTTTGGGTGAGGGCGCAGCGTTTCTCGTTCTCGAGCGCGAGGAGCGCGCGCGCGCGCGCCGTGCGGCTCCGCCGCCGATCGCGGAGCTGGCCGGTTGGGCGTTGGGAGCCGAGGCCCACCACATCACCAACCCCGCGCCGGAGGGCGCGATGGTCGTCTCGCTCATCGAGCAGGCCCTCGCACGCGCGGGGCTCTCGCCGCGCGAGATCGACTATGTAAACGCCCACGGCACCGGCACCCCGCTCAACGACGCGATGGAGGCCATCGCGCTCGGGCGGGCGCTGGGCAGCGAAATCGAGCGGATCCCGGTCTCCAGCAGCAAGGGCCAGATTGGGCACGCGCTCGGCGGGGCGGGAGCGATCGAGGCGGCGATCACCGCGCTCGTCGTTGCCCGCCGCACGCTCGTGCCGACGGCCGGCTTGGACCAACCGGACCCTGCGCTGGCGCTCGTGCACGTGCCGCACCTCGGTCGCGAGGTGCCAAGGGTGCGGGCCGCGCTGTCGAACGCGTTCGGCTTCGGCGGGATGGATACGGTCCTGGTCTTCGCCGAGCCGGACCTCACCCGAGGAGGTCGAGCAACGCAGCCTCGCCCTGCGAACGGGGCTCCGCCGTTGCCCGCGGGTCTTGGCGTGCTCACGGGAGCCGCCGTGTTTGGTGTCTGCGGCCTGCTTGGCTCCGAAGAGTGCGCGATCCTCCCGGAGCGGCGCTTCGCATCCGAGACCGCCGTCGACCCCGATGTTCATCTCGACGTCACCCGCGCGCGCAGGCTCGACCGAGCCGCTCGCCTGGGCGCCGTGGCGGTTCAGCGCGCCCTCGCCGACGCGAACGCCAATGCGGACGGAACGGGTATCGTGCTCGGCAGCGCCTACGGCAACGTCGACGGATCCGCGGAGTTCATGCATCGTGTCTTCGACAGAGGTCCGCGCGCCGCGAGCCCCGCGGAGTTTCCGAATCTCGTTCCGAGCTCCGCGGTCGGACACGTCTCGATTTACGTCGGACTGCGCGGACCCGCGTTCGCGATCGCCGACTTGGCGGCGAGTGGCGAGAGCGCGTTGGTTCAAGCCGCGCAGCTCGTCGCGGCCGGCGAAACGTCGCGTGTCGTCGCCGGGGCGGTCGAGCCCGAGAGCGACATCGTCGAACGGGTTCTCTCGGCACTGTTTGCCCACACGCCGTCGCAGGCCCACGCAAAACGGGCCGACCTCGCCGCGGCCGTGGTCCTCGAATCCGAAACCGAAGCGGCGGCAAGGGGCGCGCGGCCACTCGCGCGGATCCGCCAGCTCGTCGAGTGGCGCGGCGGCGGCCGCTCGGCGCTCGATTCCCTGCTGGCGCCGCGCACGGCTCGGGCCGAGGTGATTCTTTCGCGCGAGAACGGCGGGGCCGACGAGGCGCTCGCGGGGACCGGCTGGAATCCGTGCGCTCGGGTGGTTTGTGCCCCCGCCTTGGGCGAAAGCGACGCCCTCGGCGCCGTGGCGATCGCCGTGGCCGCGGGCCGCATTGCGACCCTGCGGGTCGACGAGGCGCTCGTGCTCGGCTTCGCACGCGGCCGGGGGTTTGCGATCGTGCTCACGCGATGATCGAACGAAGGACCGTCGCCCGAAGGTCTGGGACCACGGCGGTTTGCATATTCCTTTGCTCGTTCGGGTCCTTGTCGTGCGCCGCGCCCGCTTGGCAAACCCCGGATCCGGCCACCTGGCGTGCGCTCCGCCTGGGTTGGGAGCATCGGCAAGAGGTTCGGCCGAGCCATCCGTGGGCCGCCGGTGTCGCCGTGACGATGCGCGACCCGCGCAGCGGGCGCTCCCTCGACGGGAGGGGAGCGATTGCCGTTGCGCCCGGGCGCGCGCTGCGCATGATCCTCGTCGGTGTCGCCGGCGCCACGATGCTCGACGCCTGGGTGACACCCGATCGGTGGCGGATCGCCGTTCCGCCGGCGGGTGTCTTGCGTCGGGGTGGCACGTCGCCCCGGCGCGCGAAAGACGACGTGGACGAGCCGAACGACCTGCCGGTCGGCTTCTTGCGCTGGGTCTTCTTCCGGCCTCTCGCGGGCCATCTGTTCGGCGGCTCGTTCGAGTCCGGCGGCGTGCTCTTCTTGCTGCGGGACGGACAGGCGGTGGTCGAAGTGCGGGTCGAGACCTGCGCCCGCGGCGAGCGCACGACGACGACCCGCCGCGCCCGCGGCCGCGCCGAACGCCTCGACGAGTGCCGCGCGTCCGGAGAACTCACGCCCGGGGATTGGGTCCGCTACGAGGACCAGAGAAGCGGCCTGGCCGTCGACCTCACCGTCGAGTCGATCGCCTCGGGATCCCCCGAGGAAGAAGCGTTTCGCGACCCCGACGCCGAAGGATCATGAGAGGCCGACTTTGAGTCGGGTCGAAATCATCGGGTTCGGGGCCGTTTCGGCGCTCGGCGAGGGCGCCTCCGCGGCGTCCGCCGGTCCGATTGGCCGGCGTGCGCGTGTGGTCATTGCGCACGACCCGGAGCTTGCTCAGGCGGGGCTGGCCCGCCCCTTCGTCGCGCGATGGTGCGAGCCCGTTTCTTCGGGCCCGGAGGGCGACCTTCGGGCAGAGGCCCTCCTCGAACGCGCGCTGTCCGGGTGCGCGTCGGAGCTCGATCGCGTGCGTCCGGGGTGGCGGCGCGAGCGCGTGGGCATGGTGCTCGGCACGTCCAGCGGCGGAATGCGATGCGCGGAGCGTGCCTTCGAGGCCATTGCGCGAGGCGAGCGGATCGCCGACGTCGAGTCGCCGACGTACTTCGGGCCGATGGCGCGCGCGTCGCGCCGCTTGGGTATCCCCCTCGATCCGAGCGTTCTGGTTCTCGGGGCGTGCGCGTCCTCTGCGCTCGCGATCGGCCTCGCGTGCCGCTGGCTCGAGCACGGCGCCTGCGACCTCGCGCTGGCGGGCGGGTTCGACGACGTTACGGTCTTCGTGGCCGCCGGGTTCGAAGCGCTCCGTGCGACGACCGCTTGCCCGCCGCCTCGGCCGTTCCGCGCCGGGCGCGACGGAATGTCGCTCGGCGAGGGGGCTGCTGTCCTTGCGCTCTCGCTTCCGGCAGCCTTGCCCCCGAGCGCCGGGGCGCGGGTTTACATCGCCGGCTTTGGGTCTTCGTCCGACGCGATGCACCTCACGGCGCCCGATCGGGATGGCGGCGGGCTGGCTCGCGCCGCCCGGGCTGCGTTGGAAGAAGCCGATCGGGATCTCGTGGACCTCGTGGGCGCCCATGCGACCGCGACGCCCTTCAACGACGCCGCGGAGTTCTGCGCCCTCGCGAAGGCGCTGGGCGCCGAGGGCGC
The DNA here is from genome assembly GCA_964628155.1 of uncultured Polyangiaceae bacterium. Lineage (GTDB taxonomy): Bacteria > Myxococcota_A > Polyangia > Polyangiales > Polyangiaceae > Palsa-1150. The sequence continues at coordinate 15,604 of CAZVPE010000069.1, forward strand.
GCGCAAGGCCGTGGTACACCCCCTCAAAGCGCAGATCGGTCACACGCTGGGGGCGTCCGGTGCGCTGGAATTGCTCGCCTGCGCGGACGCCCTGGCGCGCGGCGTGCTCCCGGCCGCGGCCGGCGAAGGTCCGCTCGACCAAGCCGCGCCTGCGCGCCTTCTGACTCACTCGGTAGCCGGAGAGCCGCGTACGGCGCTCAAGCTCGCCTCGGCGTTTGGGGGAGCGAACGCCGCCCTCGTCGCGACCACGACGCCACCCCTCCGGGTGCGGTCCCACCGCGAAGCCTTCTTGCACGCGGCCGCACACATCGAAGAGGAGCCTTCCGTCGAGGCGATTGCCGAAGGAGCCCGCGTGACCATCGATCGTCTCGTGCGCGCCGGTGCCCTCGTGCGGTTGGCCCTCGCGGCCGTGGCGCTTCTCGAGCAAGAGACTGGTTCGCTGGCGGGGGCGGGCATCGTCGTCGGCAGCGCTCTCTCGACGATCGAGGTGAACGCGGCCTTCAGCGGTCGGCTGCGTGAGGCGGGCGCGCGAGGGGCCGAGCCCAGGCGCTTCCCGTACACTTCCCCGAACGCCGCGGCGGGGGAGTGTTCGATCGCGTTCGGCCTCACGGGACCGGGCTTCGGTGTGGGAGGGGGCATGCACGCGGCCGTCGAGGCGCTCGCCGCGGGCGCCGTGCTGGTTCAGGGGAGAGACGCGGACCGGGTCGTCGTCGTGGCCGTCGACGAGGTGGGGGAAACGACGCGCGCCCTCGGCGGCGAAGGTCTGCGTTCCGGCGCCGTCGCGGTTTTGCTTTCCGCCGCCAAGAACGGCGCGCGCGCGCGCGTCGGCGACGTCACACTGCGCCGCGGTTCGGCCGTTTTGGGGGCCCTGGCGCCGGGCCACCGGGCGCTGACGCCTCTCGTCGATGGCGACTTGCCGGCCGCGGTCGCGAGCTCGAGCCCCCCGGACCTGTTCGCCCGAGTCGTTCTCCATCCGCTTTGACAGTTCGGCACCGTCGAACGGCGCACGGCGGGCTGCCTCTGACAACCTGACAACGTGCCGCGAAATCCGGCCGTTGCGAGCATGGAACGTAGACGGCGCGACCTTTGCTCTCCCGCCACCAACCCCGTTGGGCCAATCCTCTTCATGAAGTGCTCCCCCCTCATCTTGGGCATCGCCCTCGTAGCCCTCGCGTTGACTGGCTGCGCCAAGACGTACATCCCCAACACGGACGTCGAAGATACGAGCCCGAACCGAATGGTCATCGCTTTCTGCGAGCAGTACCGCCACGCGATGGAAGACCGGAACGCGGCGCAGCTCTTGAAACTGATGAGCCCCGGGTACTTCGAGGATGCCGGCAACACGAAGAACGAGGACGACGCCGATTACGAGAAGATCCGCGAGTTTCTGACCGGCGACTTTCTGAAGACCGGAGGCATCCGCTACGAAATTCGTTACCGCCGCGTCACGTTCGCGGAAAACAGTCACGTCTACGTGGACTTCACCTTCGCCGCTGCCTGGAAAATACCCGGCCTCAAGGCCGACGAATGGCACCACGACGTGGCCGACAATCGACTCGACCTCGTGCGCGACGCCGATTCGTTCAAGATCGCCGCCGGCATGTAGCGAAACTGGAAGCGCCGGGCTAGGGCGCTGGCCGGCCCAAAGGCGCGATGTTCACCGTTGCTCACGTCTCCGACTTCCACATCTCGGCCTTCGGTGACACCCTTCACGATCGCGCTCGGCTCATCAAGAGGAGCGCGCGCATAGCGGACACGTCGGCCGCTCGATTCGAGACGTGCTGGGAGGAGGCGGGCTGGCGGGTTCTGCGCGCGCGCGCGAAAAAGAAGGGCGAGATCGTCCTCGTCGACCCGCAAGGCTACGCGCACCCGGTCCCGACCGTGCGGGACGGGGGCGGCTTGAAAGACCCGGTCGAGCGGGCTGCGGCAAAGGCCTGCCGCCTCGAGGGGCGTAGGGCCGTGACGCTCGCGGCGGCACCGCCGGGGGACGGCGCCCTGACGTCGATGCTCGATGCGACGCCGCACAATGCGAACCTCCGGCTCCTTCGAGCCGCGCGCGTCGTCGAGGACCACGACGTCGACGCGGTCGTTGTCACGGGCGACTGCACCGACGACGGGGAAGGGTGGGAACTCGTCGAGACCGCATTCGCTCGGTGGCGGGCGCGCGCCCGCCTCTTCGTGATTCCGGGCAATCACGATCTCTACCTCTTTCCGATTGCAAGCAGTGCTCGCCCGCGGCCGACGCGCGCGAGCAAACGAACGGCCTGGCGGGCGTTCGCCCAGCGCGCGGGGTTGGAGCTCGAGCCGTGCGGCGCGTGGAAGCGCGTCATCGACGAGGCGGGCGCGATTTTCGTCGGCCTCGATTCGTGCGCGCGCGGGCAGCGCGCGTTCTACCGGCAAAACGGCGCCATCGGTGGCGAGCAGCTGGCCTGGCTCCGTGCACTCGCAGGCACTCCGGCTTGGAAAGGGGCGAGGCACCGCGTCGTTCTCTTTCATCATCACGTCGTGCCGCTGCCCCACGGAGTGGGCAAACGGGCTCCGACCGAGATTGGCATGCGGCTCGACGACGGGCGGGAATTTGCAGAAACACTGGCCGACGTCGGTGCGACTCTGGTGATGCACGGTCACCGGCACATCAGCGAGAGGCGCCACCCCGCGGGTCACGATTTCGAGCTGCTCGCGGCCCCGTCCCTCACTCTCGGTTGCAAGAGCGGCGATGCACCTTCGTTCTGGCGGGTCGAGCTCGACGCTCGGGTCCACGCCGAACGTGTGCGCATTCCCGTGGAAGCGGTCGAGCAGGAGAACGACCCCGGCACCGAACCGCCCCCCCCGCCCGACGCCTAAAGCACCGAACGGTTCGACTCCCGTCGGCTTTGCTGCATTCGGCCTTCTATTCCGCGACCACGCCATCGTTGGCCGCGTCGCCGTCGCCCGTCGGGGCCTCCGCCGCCTCACTCGCGGCATCCGTCGCGGAGGAGTTGACGGCCAGCCATGCGCACGCGGCAGACGTCGACGGGTTTGCCACGACGGAGCACCCGCCGCTCGTCCTCGCGGCGCTGTGGATCGCGGCCACGCATGCGTTGACCGCCGTCGGGCCCGGGTCGGTGCCGCTTGCCAGCCCGTGCAGGCACTGGTCGTCGTAGAAACGGATGCACGCGTCGACCACCGTTCCGGTCGTGTGATAGGGCGGCTCGAGAGCGATCCCGCAGGCAGGCGCTTCCTGGCATTCCGCCTTTTGAATTTGCCGGCACGCGTCCACACCCACGGCGTCGGTGCCGCACGCGGACGTCGGCACCCCGGCGGCCACGAGAAGGACCGTCTCGAACCAGCGACGCGCCATGGCCGGGTCGTACTACGCCCCCGAAGCGTGGACCAACTTTGCCGACTAGACTGGGACGGTGCTCCCCGCCATGGTCCTCGCTGCCGGTCTAGGCACGCGGCTGCGGCCCCTCAGCGATCTCGTCGCGAAGCCGCTGCTGCCCGTCGGCGATCGCCCCGCGCTCGCGCACGTTCTCGATCGTCTCGTGCTTGGACGCGTGGACCGGATCGTCGTCAACGCGCACCACCGAGCCGACGACGTGCGCGCGTTTGCCGAGACCTGCGGGAGAGCGATCGCCGTCTCCGAAGAGAAAGACCTTCTGGGTACGGGGGGCGGAATCGCCCGCGCCGCCGCGCTCCTCGGCCCGGGCGACGTGTTCGTGTGGAACGCCGATGTCATCGCCGACGTCGATCTCGGCGCGCTCTCCGAGTTTCATGCGGAGCGGGACGCAGAAGCGACGCTGGTCGTCCAGGCGGCCGAGAAGGGGCGGGGACCCGTAGGCATCGACCCTCACGGACGTGTCGTTCGGTTGCGCGCCGAGCGGTTTGGCGAAGAAGCCTGCGGCGGCGAGTTTCTCGGCATCTCCGTCATCGGCGAGAGGCTTCGCTTGCGCTTGCCCGAGCAAGGATGTCTCGTGGGCGACGGGCTTCTCCCGGCGCTGCGCGCCGGCGCGACCCTCCGCGCATTCCCCTACGAATCCAGCTTTTTCGACATCGGCACGGTCGATCGCTATCTCGCCGCGAACCTCGGTTGGCTCGCCGCGCGTGGCCTCGAGCATTGGACCGGTCAAGGCGCGCAGGTCGCTCCTGGGGTGCGGCTCGAGCGCTCGATCCTCGGGCAAAGCGCCGCCGCACTCGGGTCGGGTTCGATCTCGAACTGCGTCGTTTGGCCGGGTGCGCACGTCACCGCGCCCCTGGCCGGGAAGGTGGTCACGCCGAACGGCGTGGTTTCGTCCGCGGCGTGAAGGCTCTACGGCACGAACGACTCGATCTCGCTCGCGCCGCCGAAAAGGACGACGCTGCCCAGCGGCGACACGATGGCCCGGGCGCCCGAATGCTTCACCTTCGTCATGATCTCCGTGACCGTTCCCGACCCGCTCGCGCCCCCGTCGGGGGCAGTCGCGCTGAGCAGGAACGCGCGGGTCGACCCCGACGTGTCGTCGCCGACCAAGAGCGCATGGGCGGAGTCGCTGGCGAACACCTGCGCGGTCACGAGCGCGAAAGGTTGCGGCAGCGTCGTCCAAAGGGCGGGGGCACATTGCACGCTGCACGCCAAGTCGATGGACCGCGCCGTTGCGTCCTGGCCTGCCGCGGTCACGCCGCCGGCGAGAAGGACGTGCTGACCGTCGAGCGCAGCGGCTCCCGAACCGGTCGAGGGGTCCGGTGGATAGGCGAGGGCGGCGCCATTGGTAGCGCCGGGGGCGACGATTTCTATCCCCGCCGCCTGTGCGCTCCCTCCTGCGACGACCAGCCCTCGCCCGTCGACCCATGCGGCCGCCGCGCCCAAGCGCGCCGCGCTCAACGTCGCCCAGGACGCGTTGCCGGTCGGATCGATCTCGAGAACGGTTTGCGTCGGGTTTCCCGTCGCGCGGGTCGCGCCGACGACGTACTGGGTGCCGTCGCCGGCAACGACGGTCGCTCCTCCGGCGACGTCCCCGAAGGACCCGCCCGCCGGTGCTACGACGTCGGACTTCGTGCCTTGCGACAGGTCGAAGCTCGTCGCTCCGCTCTTGTCGATCAGCCAGGCGACCGTTCCCACCCAGACGACCGACTCGGGCGCTCGTGGAAGCGACGGTGGAGGCGATAGGGACGCGTAGAACGCGAAGTCGTAGATTTGCGCGGTGCCCGAGACGGATGACCCGCCGCCGCCGATGAAGAGATAGCGCCCGCCGACGAGCGCGAGAGTCGGGGCGGTCCGAGTGTCCGCCAAGGGCGCGGGCATCCGCGCGAACTCCCCCGTACGCTGCACGAAGACGGGAACGGTGACTCCGTCGAGCGATCCGAACTGAATCGGCAGCGACTGGCCGTAGATTAGCCGGCCGCCGTCGGCATCGCTCCCGGTGACCTGCAGCGTTCCCTCGGCGCTCTGGTCCACCGACCCGAGATCCACTTGGGTTGCAGGAAGAGAAGCGGTCGCGAGCCTCTGCTTTTGCCCGGCTGAGTTCACCGAGTCCACTTTCAGCTCCACCGGCCGCGGTTCTCGCGAAAAGGTGTCGGGCTCCCCGATGACGATTTGCAGCGTGCCGCTCTCGGACGACGAGCAGCCGGTCGCCGCGGCATTCGCGAAGCCAAGGGCTGCGAGCACGAGTCGGCGGGACATTGGGCCGCCTTTTACACGCTGGGCGCGCGTCAAGCCAAGCGGCGCCCCGCGGCGCGGAACGCCCCGAGAACTTGGCCTACACGCACCCCGCGGGGTATCCGCGCTATCATGAGTGCGATGGGTGACGGCATCCGCAATATCGAGCGGATCGAGGAGAACGACGACGAACGCCGGATGCCTCGGGGCGTCACGTTTGCCTTCGTCGTCCTCGGTGGGGCTTGTGTCGTCTTCGCGGCGCTCGCCCTGAGCGGCCGTACGAGCGCGCTGCCGGAGAAGAAGAGCGATCCGCTCGGCGAGCTCTTGGCGCAGCGACCGGGCGCGAGCGCGGCGCCGCTCGCGACCGCGGCGACCGAGCTTTCCGCGAAGGAAGTGACCTTTCCGCGGCTCCTGAGCGACGGCGACCATCCCTCGACGGCATTGGCCGCCGTACGCGGCTTGTCCCCCGCGAACAGCGGGGCCACGCCCGCAAGCAGTTCTTTGCCATCGCCCTTCCCCCAGCCGCCGCCGCCGACCGACCGCCTCCCGGTCGTGCCACTGCCCGCTCAAGCGGTCCTCGATGCCACGCCCGTCGTGACGCATCCGCGCGACGCCATGACCAAAGCTGCGAGCGACGCGGCCCGCATCGATTCTCCTCCTGCTTCCGGCGGCGCCACGACGCCGGGACACGAGGGCGGCTACCAGCTCCAGGTCAGTAGCTTCCGCACCCAGGGAGAGGCGCAGAGCTTCGCCGAGCAGTTGCGTGCTCGCGCCCACAAGGCGTATGTCGTCGAGGCGAGCGTACCGGGGCGGGGCACGTGGTATCGCGTCCGCGTCGGACCGTTCGCGACCCAGCACGCCGCAGCCGCGTACCGCGTGGAGTTCGAGGGGAAAGAGCATGTCGTGCCGTTCATCGTTCCGCCCGAGACCACAGCGAAGGCGCATTAGCGTGGACGTGGTCCTGGTCTTGGACGTGGACGTGGACGAAACGCGCAGCGGACCCGGGTCCGCGCCCGGGGGATGAACGTCTAGGCGCGGTCCTTCTCAGGCGAGCAGGTCGCGCTCTTCGTCCACGTCCACGACGGCGTTCGATCGACCGTGTCGGTTTGGCATCCTCCGTGGCGGCCTACGCCGAATCCGCGCGATCGCGGCTGCTGCAGAGCTCACCGCGCTGTGACAGCATTGTCGCACTCGAGCGAACGAATGCGGGGGCGGGCATCTGGAAGCGAGGTGTGGCACAATCAAAGCTCGCTTGTCGGGCGCACCGCTTTTATCGGTTTGGTTCGTTGCTCTCGTCCTGGCGGCTGTCGCGCCATGGTGCGCTCGAGCACTTCAAGCGGCATTCGAGATGCGCTTGCGGCGGCGCACCCTGGAAATCATCGCGCTGGCCGGGCCTCGTGCGCCCGGCGGTGCTCATACCGCTGGCGAAGCGAACGGGTCACCGCCCGAACTGCCTCGAGGTCACGAGGCTTGATCGAACCACTTCCGGTCTTACGTCTCATGGTATGGACAGTGCAGCTCTCGTGAAGGCGGCGGCGCCTTGGTGGCGTGCGAACGCGGGAGTCGGTGGGAGGGGACCCGCGGTGCAGGCCATCGGTAGCGTGCGGGTGTATCGCACCTTTCTTTGATCGGACTTCGTCATTCATTCGTCGCGGAACGTACTTGCTTGAGAAGCATACGGAAGCGGGTTCGCGCCCGCGCTGTGGGGTAAAGATGGCACGTCTCTTCGGAATCATCGGCAATCGTCCGGACTTGGCCGCTCGCGTCCTGGCGTCCGAAGTCGACGCCCTCCGTGCGCGCTCGAAAGGTCCGCCTCTTGGCTGGGGCTTGGGCTTCTACCAGGGAGGCGAAGTGCTCATGCGCCGCCGTCCCATTGACGAGCGTCGCGAGATTGACGTCGCAAAACTCGCCGCCGACGTGCGCGCCGACTTGGTGCTCGGGCACGTTCGGTTGGCCACGGTCGGGGCATTGAGAACGGAGAACACGCATCCATTTCGCTATCGGCAGTGGTTATTTGCTCAGGCGGGTACGGTGTCGGATTTCGGGCAGGTGCGCGACCGACTGATCGCCAGCGTTCCGGACTTCCTCCGGAGTGGGATCCGCGGAGACACGGACGCGGAAGTCGTTTTTCATGTTTTTCTTTCGTTCTTGCACGATGCCGGCCGACTCGGCGACGGTCAGGTCGAGCCGTCGCTCGTGCGGGAGGCCCTTCGGTCCAGCCTGGCGGTGGTAGACGGGATGACCGCGGAAGTCGGCGGCGAGTCCGTGAAGATCAACCTCATGGTCTCGAGCAGCGACCAAATCGTCGCGGTCCACCGGAGCCCTGCCGCCATGAGCGTTCGCGTTCTCAGCGGCAAGGCGGACGCGGACGCCGTTATCGGCGACGACCCTCAGCTCCGGCGTAAAGTCCCCGAGCTTGCGCGCGTGCACTTTGCGCTCGCGGCGAGTGATTTCGACGATTCCGTCCCGAGCGGCCGATGGAAGGTCGTGCCCGACTCTGCCATCGTCACGATGACGCGCGACGAAGATCCGACCATCGAGGGCATCTAACGGCTCGCCGTTTCGTCGCCGATAACCACTCGCCCATGGCCCGAGCCCGGAAGGCCCCCCTCTCCAGTTGGTTGCTGTTCGGCCTCTGGGGTGCGCTCGGCTGCGCCGCTGCGCTGACGGCGGCGCCTTTGCCCGCGCTGGACCGAGAGCATGCTCCGAGGAGGCCGGACGCCGTCGTCGTCGAGCCGCC